>NZ_JBHSFH010000029.1:0-14615 GCF_042653885.1 Streptomyces ovatisporus | reverse complement strand
GATCTCTCCTGTTCCAAGGGTGTTCCACCCTGTTCCGCCAGGGCATGCGAAAGCCCCGCCTCGGAGGACGGGGCTCGCAAGGTGCGTCGTCAACAGGAAGGGTGGGTGTTTCCGGGAAGGTCGGCATGCATGCCCTCGCCACAGGTGTCACAGACGCTCAGCTCCCCAGAGAAGCCAATGCCCGTGTAGACGCGGACCTTCCGGCCATTGATGCGGGGCTGCGAGTCCCCGACACCCGGGGAGGCGGCTCGCAGGAGGCGCCCGAACTCGGCTGAGGTCTTGACGTGCTCGCCGTTCTTTTCTGCCCAGCGCTCCCACTGCTTGTACATGGCATCCCTGGTGACCCGCCTGTCCCGGGAGTTGACGCAGCAATCCGCGACGAACGCGGCCACGGGGGAGGCGGCCTCGTCCATCACACGGTGAGCGCTCTCCGTGGAGGCGGGACGGGTGAAGTAGCCCTGGTGGTCGAGACAGTCGAGGCCGTCCAGTGCCCAGTTCAGGATTCCGGGAAGTTCTGCCTCCAGGTCACCCTCCAGGGTCGGGTCCTCCTTGCCCAGGAAGCTTTCCTTCGTCTCCAGGGCGAGGAAGCGCTTCACGATCGCCATGGAGGCATCCCGGAAGCGGGGCAGTTCGTTGGACAGCATCATCAAGCGAGTCGGGAGCTTCCCGGACCAGAGGGCTTTGTGTTTGCGGTCAATGTCGATGGTGTCTTCGCCCGTGATAGCCAGGATGCGTTCCACGGCGGCCGAAGAGTCGCGGTTCTCCATGCGCGCGTCCGGGATGATCGCCAGGGGCTTTCCGATCAGCGTGGAGAGGCCGAAGGAAGACTGGAACGACGACATGGACGGTCCTGCTACGAACTTCTCCCCGCCGAAGAAGCGCTTCAGGACGCGGGCGATCGTGCCCTTCCCGGACCTGGAGGGACCGTGGATGAGGAGGAGCTTCTGCATGTCCGTCCGTCCGGACAGGACGTACCCGAACCACTCCTGGAGTAGAGCCTTCGCCTCGTCGTCCCCGGGGAACACCGATTCAAGGAAGCCCTTCCAGCGGGGGCAGTCGGCTTCCTTGTCCCACTCCATCGGGACTGCGTACTCCGTGAAGTAGTTCGGAGTGTGCTTCACGAGCGTGCGCTTGCGCAGGAGCAGGACGCCGTTCAGGCAGGAGAGTGCGGGCCCGTGGTCCTCCTCGCGCCAGACCTGCGAGTCGAGGCCGGAGTCCATGGAGAGAATGGCACAGGCAACATCCTCGATATCCCCGATCTTCTTCCTGTTTGGAGCCCAAGGCTTGGGCTCCGGACCCTCCTTCGTCTCCTTCATGAAGATGGCGTTCTCCGTGCGGCGGTACAGCTCGGCCCGGACTGCGATCGGGTCAATCCGTCGCCAGTGGGTTCCAGTCCAGTTCATCCAGTCGTCTCGCCAGAAGACGCGAGAGGTGACGCGATCCCCCGTCTCCGGGGCTACGGCCGTCCACTCGGGCTCGATAGCCCGGAAGACCTTCATGGGCTCGCTCGGAGCGGGGAGTACCCGGGGAGGAGCCCCGCTTGCCGCGTCCCGCTGAATGGGGACCACAACGGCGTCGGCCTGTGGGGGTGGCTCGGAAACCGTGGTCATTGTGCTCTGCCTCTCACTCTCGGTGAGAGGGGTGAAGCTGCGTTCCCTTACCTCCGGCCAGCCGTTATGCTGGCCGCATAGGAGAAGGCAGGGGATCGCGGGTTCACCCCGCTCTCTGAACTTCGGAAACGGCCCCGGGGCGCGACCCCCATATGGGGCCGTTTCGCATGTCTGGAGTTGTACGTGATCAGGCTATCCGTCTGATCACTATGGGTTTGTCGGAGTGAACTGAGCGCCAGCGCCAGCGAATCCGTTCTCTACAGCCCGAGCCGCGTACGCCTCCGGTACGCCAACGTCCATCGCTGCTGACACCAACTCCCACCCCAGGGCTTCCAGTTGGCACGGCCCTGGGCACTGCCTGTGGGCTGCGCCGATGGCCCCGGCGCGGGCGTAAGCCGCCGTTGCGGCCCCGCTCTCGCGGTGTGACTTGATGTACTCCCGGGCCATCTCCAAGCCTCGCTCGATGTACGACTCGGTGTGCCGACACCCGGACGCGACGCTGCGATTCCAGGTCGGCCGCGAGGCCAACGCACCGCGAAGGGTGGCCTCTTCACGGACAGTCAACGCGCGGACGGCGTCCGGCAGGACAGTCATGCGACCTTCACCGGGTCCAAGCCACCGTGCGTACGCCCTGCGGGACTTGATGTCCACGCCAGGCCGGACACCGTTGGACGACTGCATGGCCCCGAGGTACAACCAGTGCTCCCCGCGGGTGGTCTGCACGATCCGCGTCGGAGGCAGGCTCTCTCGGGCCCACGTGACGGCGTCGGCGTTGTCGAGGTCAACGACCGTCAGACCAGCGGCCCCGGGGTGGTAAGCAGCGGCCACGGCCTCGCGCCAACTGGCCCGCCATGCGGCGGAGTTAAGGGTGTCGGCGTCGATGGTCGCGGCGGCCCACCCATGGCACGGCAGAGGACAGGCGCAGGAACCCGCGTCCTTCATGTTCGGTCGTCCGCCGCAGATCGGCGTCCTGGAGCCCTTGGGGGTCGCGCAGTTCGAGCAGTTGCCGAACGGTACCTTTCCTTCGCGCAGGGGTAGGGCGGGGACGCCGACCGAGGCGAGCTTGAGAGCCTGACCGAGAGCAGTGTTCGCCGTGGCTTGGGTGGGGCTCATCGAGGGCTTCAATCTCTGATCGCTCACGGCCGCTGTCGTGCTCATGCTTCGGGTCGGAGGGATGTGGACCAGCGGAGAATGGTGGAGCCGCCAGCTACCTTCACTGCCACCTCGACCACGCGGCCGTCGATGAGAGTCACGGTTCGCACGACCTGAGTCACCACGACATCTCCTGTTGTGAGTCCGAGGGCGGACTTCTCCGACTCGGTGGCGAGGCGAGAGGTCACCTCCTCCAGAACCTGCTCCTGGGCTGCCCCGAGCCGTTCGGCTGCCAGCTCTCGCGAGCCTCCGGTGGAGACTGGCTCGGTCAGCTCGGGTGTCACGGCGATCACGTAAGCGGGGTAGTAAGAGCTGCTGACGTGAACCGGCCCTCCGTTGCGACTCACGACCCGCTTGCGCATGTGTACTGGTGTACCGGGGGACACGTCGAGGCGGGGAGCCACTAGCTCATCTGCTCCTACCGTGCCGACCTCCAGGATGCGCGAGGACTCGCCACCACCAAGGGCGCTGCCAGTGATCCCGTGCATCTGTACGCGCGTCGCGATGTTATTGCTGATCGACCCCGCGACGACCGTCCCAACGCCTGTTTTGGCGAGAGTCAGGCCCTCCATTTTGAGCTGCCTGTACGCGCGATTGGCCGTTGTCTGAGCCACGCCGAACTGTTCGCAGACCTTCCGGAGTGACGGCATGGCGTCACCGGGCCTGAGTGCCCCGTCCTGGATCTGTCGGCGGTAGTGCGCCGCGATCTCCGCGTACCCAGTGTTCTCGGGCATGGGTGCCTCCTTCCTGGTCTCTGGGCTGCACCTCTTTGTGCGGCGGTACACCTACGAGGTTAGACCACAAAAACTTCTAGCGCTACCAGTAGCGCATGTGGGGGCTAGTGGTCTACATTACCTGTGTGCCACTGGAGAGACCCAGAGCTGAGGGCTCTCGGTGTGCCCTAACTCCAGAGGGGACGAGGCCGAAGGCGAGAGCCGACGCGATGAGCCTCACGGCAGGGGCGGGGAGACGGACGCCCTCTAAGTGCCGCGCACCTACTGACTGGGAGAGACGCCCTTAATCAGGCGCCTTGAAGGTCGCCCAACTGCGCTGATGACGAGCCGCCGAAACGCGAAGACCCCCCTCCGGGGGTCCAACTCTCCGCATCCCAACTCCTGGGGTGCGGTGTGCAGGACAGCCGGAGAGAGCGAGGAGAGGCATGGACGAGGGCGAGTATGAGGAGGGCTGCGGCCTGATGTGGTGCGAGTCGGCATCCGGCACGTGCACAGGCGCGTGCCAGGACCCCGACTTCGATCCGTACGCCTGACAGTTCCGGACAGCGACAGCGAGGCCCCTGCCCACCGGGCGGGGGCCTCGCTCGTTCCCCGGGGCCCGAGCCGCCGCATCCGACCGGGTGCGGTGACCAGGACAGCCGGGAGGCGCCAATGACCAGCAACGTCATCGAGGCCATGGAGTCGCTCGCAGCCGAGCGTGAGTTGATCGAGCGCGAGCTGTTAGAGGCAGTCATCGCTGGCGATGACGCGTCCTCGCGGGCCGAGGACATGGCAGTCCGTATTGGCCTCATCGGGTTCGAGCTGGATCGCCTGGCGGGAGTGCTCGCCCAGATCCACGAACTCGACCCCGTGGACGCCCACTTCGCCCGGCTGGCTCCGGGCTATCCGACTCGGCAGCTCACTTCGAGCCGTCCGGTTCGGCAGATCGCCGCATGAGGCGCCAACTGACCAGCGGCTTAGCCCGCTGGGGCTTCACTGCGATCGCGCTCCTGTCCGCGTACGGCGACTTCGCCCCCGGGTTCTGGGTGGCCGGAGCGCTCGCTGCGTACGGCTGGAGCGCCAACTGACCCCGTATCGACGTGAGAGAGGACGTGATGATGGCCGGACACCAGAAGCCCGGCAGGCTCAATGCGATGAAGCTCGACGCGATGAGCCCGGAGCAGATCAAGAAGGCCGACAAGGTTCTCTCCAGCGGGACGTGGACCATCACGGCGGGCGCGGTGCTCTACAGCGTCCTCACCGTGACACCCCTGGTGGAGAGGGTCACCCCGGACGGATGGGAGTGGACCTCCCCGATCCTCCCGATCGTCGTGGACTCCGCCGTGATCATCGTGGTCCGCCTCGATCAGGCGGTCTCGAAGCTTGGCACCTCGGGCGGGGCGTGGCCCTTCATCCTTCGCTGGCTGACGGGATTGATGACGCTCGCACTGAACATGGGCGACAGCGCACTGAAGGCCGACAAGGTCGGCATGGCTGTCCACGCGGTTGCCCCGCTGCTGTTGATCGTCACCGCTGAGGCGGGTCTCGCGTACCGGCGAGCGATCAACGAAGCGCTTGATCGAATCAGCGATCAGGCGGCCCGTGAACAGGCCGAAGAGGCGGCCCGTGAACAGGCAGAGCGTGAACGCCGTGAACAGGTCGAGGCCGAGCGTGAACAGGCGGCCCGCAAGGAGCGTGAACGGGTCGCCCGTGAACAGCGGGAGCACGAAGACCGCGAACGCCGTGAGCGGGAGGAGCGCGAGGACCGCAAGGCCCGCGAACAGCGCGAGTACGAGGCTCAGATGGCCCGCGAGAAGCGCGAGTTCGACCTCACTCGCGAGCGTGAGCAGCGCGAATACGAGGAGAAGGAGCGCGAGCGGCAGCGCAAGGAGAGGGAGGCACAGCGGCAGCGCGCGACCCGTGAACAGGGGCACGTCCGCCCGGTGAGCACCCCCCGAACCGCGTCCGTGAACACTCCGACTCAAGCCGCGGGCACCCCTCGGGAGCCCTCGGTGAACACCCCCAGGGTGGCCCCGGTGAACACCTCCCTCCCTCCCGTGAACACCTCGGGTGGAGGGGTCGTGAACACCCCCAAGGCGCCCGCCGTGAACACCTCCGACGACGGCTCGAAGATGTCGCTCGACAAGGCGCGCGAGCACGTCATGAACACCCCGGACGCGGGCGTTCGCGAGCTGGCCCGGCAGACGGGTCGGTCGGTGGGATGGGTCTCCCAGATCCGCAACGGCAGCAAGGACAAGCCCGCGGAGACGGCAGTCCCCGCATAGCCAGTGCAGTCCGGCACCAAGAGTGAAGCCCCAGCTCATCCGAAGTGAGCTGGGGCTTCGCTCCGTCAGCCGGAAGGCGACGAAGCACCAGGTCAGGCCCGCAAGGGGCCTGGCCTTCCTTTGTATCTGTACCAGATGGGAGGCCCGTATGAGCGAGCGATGGACGGCTGAGATGGTCCGCACCCCCGAGGGCATGCGGGTGTACGCGGAGCAGCTTCGGATGAACGTGCAGGAGCTGGCCGAGGAGGTTCGGCGTATGCGCCTGGAGGTGCACGCCGACGTGAAGCACGACCCCCCGGAAGGCTGCGGGGCGGTCGCGACCTGGGGCTATGCCAACTGGATGGCCCGGACGTACGACGACCTGGAGTACCACATGCGCCAGGCCGAAGCGCTCACGCGAGAGCTGGAGCGCAAGCGTCGGACCCTGACCGAACTGCCCGCACGCAAGGCGGAGAAGAAGCTGGAGAAGCGCGGGAAGACCGCTATTCCCGCAGGTCAGGGCACAAGCGTGCCTGCACAGGCCGGTTCGCGGAAGTTCGACCTGTTCGATCAGGAGGCCATGTGAACCAGGCCCTGCGGACCCGGCAGAACGAGGCGGCCCACTGGAACGCCCGGCAGAGCGCGGCCAAGACGAACGACGACCTGGTGGCGATCATGTACGACCGCTGCCGTTCGATCGTGAAGAAGCGTCGCAAGTCCGCGGCGAACGAGGAGGAGAAGAAGGCCGCCGACGCGCTGGCCTTCTCCCTCGCGCAGGCGCTCGACGCCTGGCAACGAGATCACGGGTAATGGCGCCCGCTACGCAACGTAGCGGGCGCGCCCGCATTTTCGGCCCGCAGAAGGGCCTTTGAGGCTCCCCCAAGGCGCGCGCACGACGCGCGACGCGCGAGGGTGCCACGCCGATTACCGAGTGTCAACACCTGGAGAGAGGAGGATCGCGTGAGCGACGACGACAACGTCGTGGACTTCCCGAGGGTCACCCTGCGGCCCCTGAACCCCTCCGAAGAGGGCGGGGTGTTCGAGCCGCTGCCGCCGCTGGAGGAGCCCGATCCGGCCCCGGAGTATCCGACCCTGACCCTGCCGACACTGGAGCCGCCCACCGCGGTGCGGCTGCCCTCGGTGGCCCCGTCCGTCCCCGCGGAGGGCGCGGTGCCCGCGACCTTCCGTTCAGACGGCGGGAGCGAGGCGGGCCAGGCCGCTACTGGTACGGGCATGATCGC
Source organism: Streptomyces ovatisporus (assembly GCF_042653885.1). NCBI lineage: Bacteria > Bacillati > Actinomycetota > Actinomycetes > Kitasatosporales > Streptomycetaceae > Streptomyces > Streptomyces ovatisporus. Next base: position 7,635 of record NZ_JBHSFH010000029.1, on the reverse strand, counting down.
GGCTGCCGCTATGGCCGTGGCCGCCATGCGCGGCCTGGTGAACCTCCTGGAGGACCGCCGACAGCGGAAGCTGGAGCGGCACGCGGAGACCGCCCCGCTGCGCGAGGCCCGCATGAAGCGGCGTCTCGCGAAGGAGGAGGCCCGCAACAAGCACGAGGCCGCGATGCAGGGCATTGCGGACAAGATCACGCAGGAGCGGGCCAAGCAGCGCGTGCCCAGCGGCAAGTCCTGGGGCGAGAAGGCTGCGGGACGGGGGTCCAAGGGCAAAGGTGGCGACAAGGGCAAGGGGGGCAACAAGCACTCCCAGGCCGACAAGTCGGCGGCAGACAAGGCCAAGGCGAAGCACGCCGCGCAGGCCGCGAAGGACAAGATCGCAGCGGACAAGGCGAAGCATGCCCTGGCCGATAAGGCGGCAGCCCGTAAGCAGGCCGAGAAGAAGGCCGCGGCGAAGCAACAGGCGGATCTGGCCGACCGGAAGGCGGCCCGGAAGAACGACGGGGGCCGCAAGGACGGGTCCTCGAAGGCTGCCGACAAGGTGGCCGCTGACAAGGCCAAGGCCAAGGCGGCAGAGAAGGCCGCACGCGCCCGCCAGGGCGAGGCTAAGGCGAAAGAGAAGGCCAAGGACAAGGACGCGGCTCGCAAGCAGGCAGCGAAGGACGCCGACCTGCGCCGTGCTGCCGAGAAGGCGAAGCGGGATTCGAAGGGCTCCGGGAAGGACGAGAAGCCCAAGAGGCCGAAGCGTCCCAGGAAGGACCCCGGGGGCTGGAAGGGCTCCAAGGGCCCCGGGAGCGAGCCGAAGAACGGCAAGGGCCCGAAGGGGCCCAGGACTCCCCCGACGACGGGAGAGAAGGGCTTCAAGCCGAAGGGTGACGAGAAGGTCAGGGCCAGCCGGAAGAACGGCCAGAAGACCCCCAGGGCGGGCGCTCCTTCCAGCGAGAAGGGCCGTCCTGGGAGGGAAGAGGCCACTGGCTCGGCAGGTCCGAAGCCCGGAGGCCCCGGCAGCCGTATGCGTCCCCCGCCAGGGATGAGCGACGACTACACGGTGACGCTCGGGCGGGAGGCCCCGTCTTCTCCGCCTCCGCAGCCGAAGCCCGCGCCCGCTCTGGTGTCCGGCTCGGGGTCAACTCCCCCTGCACCACAGGAAGGAGGCGGCACAGTGCCGCCGAAGTCAGCCACGGTGACCGCGTTCGCACATCAGCCAGGCGTTGACAGTGACCTGACGGTCTACGACCTGGTCGAGTCGGACGAGACCGCCGCTACCGAAATCCTCGACCGCGTGGAGGAAGCCAAAGGGGCCGCCGACGCGGCCGAACGGCTCCTCTCCCACCTGGAGAACCTGATGGGGCAGATCGCGGATCTGAAGATCCCGGGCTCCCTGCCGGGCTACGCGGCCAAGCTCGCAGAGAAGAGTGAAACGGTCGGGGCACGCGCAAAGGCCCTGGCCGCAGCGCTCCCGAAGGCGAGCGAGGCGATCGCCGCGGCTGGCCAGCTCGCCGCGGAGACGGACAAGGGCCACGCCGACACGGTCAAGGACATGGGCTACGCCGCGCCTGCCGAGTCCGAATACCACGGGAGTGACGCATGACTGAGATGGTTCGCGTCTCGGACGACAAGAAGGAACTGACCTCGGAGGATCACTTCCTTCTCGACCTTCTGAGTTACTTCGAGATGCTGGCTCGCCTGGCCCTCGCGGGCCGCGCACTGCGGAAACTGTCGTCCCTGACGGAAGACACCTTCGGGTACGTCACGGAGTGCGCGGCCAGCGTCGATCAGAACGCCGAACTGGCCGCCAGCTTGAACGTTGACCGCGACGTGGTCGCAGCGCACCACGACGCCGCGGACCTCATGCGCTCCGCGCTGAAGGAGGCGGAGGCCATGGCTGATGAAGCCATGGAGATGGCGGCCCTCTTCGATGAGGCCGCGACCGCTCACGAGGCCGACTACGGCCCCATCGTGGAGTCCGCGCAGGCGAAGAAGGGCAACCTGGCCGACCGCGGCTACTACGCCAACCAGTAACCACACGACACCGACTCGAAGGGGCCCCGGGCGACCGGGGCCCCTTCGGCGTGAGGAGGCACCCATGAAACACGGCAAGATCCGCGACCTGGCGGGGCGTGCGGGCACCATCACGGGTGCCGCCGCACTCGCCGCTGCGATGGTCACGCCCACGTCCCTCGTCCTGACCCTCCCAGCGGCCTCTGTGGCCGCCTGGGGGGCCTTCAAGACCTTCCGTGCGCGCTTCCCCGCTGCGCTGCTGCCGCTGCCTGTGGTGAACGCCCTGCCGTCCTGTGCGGTAGCGGTCGGCTCCCTGGCCTACCAGTGCAGCCCCGGGATTCGGTGGTGGGAGCTCCTCGCCACTGCCGCATGGGTCGCGGTGACGTGGGGCGGGCGCCCTTCACGGCTGATGGGCCGTATCGCAGAGGCCGACAGGCAGAACCGGAAGGACGACGCAAACCCGGGTGCCGCGCTCCAGGTGCGCCCCCTCGGGCCGCTCGCCACCCGTGAGGAGCGCACGACCGCCTCGTGGGCCGCGAATATCGGATGCGAGGGCGGAGCAGTCCCGGGCACGCACCTGGAGAACGCCGTCTTCCTCGGTGAGCAGGCGTTCCGGGCGGAGGTCGTGGCGAACGAGGCGGGGACCCCGGTCGGAGAGGTCAGCGTCGAGCGGCTCTCCGCCCTGACGGACATCCCCGCTGACCTGATCAAGGTGGGCCCGGTCCCGGGACGCGGGGCAGGCCGGAAGCTCCTGGAGATCTCCGAAGAGGAGTCCGCGGCCAGCGGCCCCGCCGACATTCACGAGTTCTGGGCGAAGTACGGCACGAAGGCCATGCCCGGTACGCGCGTGATCAGCGCACAGACCGGGATCGCGCAGTGGAGGGAGCAGGCATGACCGGGAACCGCTTCACCGAGATCATGGTGGAGGTCGAACCGGGCGAGTCGATCACGTACAACAGGGCGAAGCTGATCTCCGCTTTCCGTGCGTACGGGATCACCGACCCTCGCTGTGTGGTCGTGGAGATCGACCCCTCCGGGGTTGCCATGGTCACCGTGTACGAGCGTCCGCCGCTCGATGACATGCCCGCGGCCCGGGGCGAAGACCTCGTCATGGACGCCAAGGGCTTCGTGACGGTCGGCCGGTACCACAACGGCCGACCGATGCGAGTCCGCCTCTACAAGCCCGGCAGCGGGGCCACACGCGTGGCCTTCTTCGGGGCCTCGGGGTCGGGCAAGTCCCGCGCCCTTCAGTTGGTGATGGCCGCTGAGAAGCGCTCAGGGATCGCCACGTGGCTCTCAGACCTCAAGGGCGGTCAGAGCGTCCCCGAGGCCCGAGGGAACGTGGACTGGTTCAACACCACGCAGGAAGGCGCGATCCACCAACTCCGTTCCGCCGCGGGCGTGATGGAGTACCGCAAGGGCGTGCTCGGGCACCAGTCGCACTTCATCCACAGTGCGCGTCACCCGCTGCTCTCCGTGCGGATCGAAGAGGCCAACCTGTTGTTGAAGCAGGGCGCCCCGTACCGGGATGAGGCCAGCTACCTCATCACCACACTGGGCAACGCGGGCCGCTCGCTCGGGGTCGGGGTCTCCATCTCCGGTCAGGCGGGACGGGTTGCGGATCTGGGAGGCGGGGCCGCTCTCCGCGACTCCCTCACCGAGGGCGCGGTCTTCATGCTCCGCTGGCCCGCTTCCGGTGCGGGCATGGTCAGTCTGATCGTCGGTGCCCTCCTGGACGCTGCCGAGCAGTTGACCCCGATCTCCGGAGAGAAGCCGAAGCTGCGCAGCCAGCTCACCCCCGCCATCGGGGGTGAGGTCGATCCCGACACCGCGGGCATGACGTACCTGATCTCCGCAGAGAGCGAGGAGAAGGTCACGACCCTCGGGCGCTTCCTGCGCGTCGGGTCCACGGAAGTCCTGGAGGGCCTCGACCCGGAAATCCTGGATCTGTACGGACCCGGTGACCCGGTCACCGTGGAGCAGGGCGCAGCCGAAGGAGCGGGCCAGGCGTACGCGGAGCGCTGGGACGGCGTGCCGCTGAAGAAGGGCGAGGAAACCCCGGGGTCCGAGGGGCACGCGGACGACGACGCTCCGCGGGTCATCTCCAAGACGCCCGTACGCAAGCGCGTCCAAGAAGCCCTCTCCGTCGAACCGATGGACGCCGATGCTCTCCTGGCCGCCGTCAACGACGACGGCGGGAGGGAGGTCACCTCGACCTCTCTGCGGACGACCATCAGGCAACTCGTCACGAACCGCCATGTCATGCAGGACGAGGACGGGGCTTACGTCCTCATCGACTGACCAACTCACCCACCCGCAAGGCCCCGGAGGTGTACGCCTCCGGGGCCTTCGTCGTCCCCCTGGAGGACCCATGCCGCACATGAAGCGCGAGTCAGAAGAGGCGTACGAGTCGGCCCGCCTGATCGAGGAGGCCCTCTCAGACGCCACACCCACGGCCACGGCGTACCGCGACCCCGTACCCGCTCAGCGGACGGGAGCACAGCCCGTGCCGCAGCCCGGACGCCCGCCGATGAGCCAGAAGGCCACAGACCACGCCTCCGTGGTGCTCGCCTACTCCATCGGCTCTGTGCCCGTGGGCGGGGCCATCAGCGGCGTCCTGTGGGCGCTCTCGAACGTGGACCCCGCCGTCCTGGTCATCGCGGGAGCAACCCCGCTCGGACTCGCGGGCGCTGTCGGCGTCGTCGCGAAGATGATCGGCTCCGCCGTCAAAGAGGGCGCTGAAGCGCTGCCTCGCGATCAACACCACCACTACGAGGGACCGACGACCGTCCAGCACACCGAAGTGCACACCGAGGCCCGCTGGTTCGGACGGACGGTCAACCAACTCCCCGAGAAGTGAGCCCGTGCCGCAGTCGGCGGGGCGCCCCACACGGGCGTCACCGCCCCTCGGCCGCACGGTCATCTGCACATCAGTCAGAGAGGAGGCCCGCCCGGGTCTCCTGCGGTCTCATCACCCACTCCTTGAAGGGGGCGCACATGCGCCGTACCGCATTCCCTGCCGTCTACGCCTTACTTCGTGTCGCCGCCGACGTGGCCGACCACTGGATTCAGAGCGACCACCAGGCACGGCACAAGGCCAAGCCCGGAGCAGAGGGACACAAGGCCCTCGCTGGGCACGTCGCCTCCTACACGGCGACTCAGGCTGTCGCCCTGGCCGCTGGCAATCACCTGCTCGACCTCGGGCTGCGTCCCCGCTCGATGCTCGCCGCACTCGCACTTTCCGGGGCCACCCACTACCTCATCGACCGACGTTGGCCCGTGCGCAAAGCAGCGGAAGTCAGCGGCAAGGGCGCCTTCTACGACCTTGGCGGACCCCTCGGGGGTGCCTACCTGCTCGACCAGGCAACGCATCACCTGGCCGAAGGGGTCGCGGCGTTCGTCGCCGTACGGGACTGAGCGACACAGACCGGTGCAACGAGACAACAGCGGGGCCCGTGCTGACGACACGGGCCCCTCCCGCGTGACCGCGGCGAACGGTCACCGGGGTTCACATCCCACGGCAGAGAGGCCAGTTGAGATGCGCACACACCGTACGCCGATCGTCGGCGCGAAGACCTGGGAGGCCGTGATGAACCGTGCGGGCTGGCAATGCCAGTGCACGGGCTCCTGCAACAGCAAACACACCAAGACGGGCGGACGTTGCCACGTCCTCACCGGAGGCCGCGAGGACATGCTCATCGCGCCTTCGGATCTACTCCTGAGCGACGTGGCCAAGGCCCGCGTTCCCGAGGGGGAGTTACTGGCCTGGTGCGACTCCTGCCATCGGCAGGCCACCACCAAGCAGCGCAAGGCGCAGAGCGCAGAGACCGCGATGGACGGCCTCTTCGCCCTGGAGGAGACGACGAACCACGGGCTCGGGGTGAATGCACTGTGACTCACACCCTGATCAAGGGACAGGTGGCCTGGATCTTCGGCGGTCACGTCCACCCGCCATTCCGTGCGGACTTCGACGCCGACGTGGAGGCGGCAATGGAGTGGGCGGAGGGCTTCATCGGCTCCCGGCAGGACTGGCGGCACTCGCGCGACGCGAACGGAACGCACCGCTGGGAGGCAACGACGTGAGCACGATCGACGTCCGCCGAGTCCTCGTTACCGGCTCCCGTACCTGGGTCGCCCAACAGGTCGTCTCTGACGCCCTGTTGGGCATGTGGCACGACGCCGTCCAAGACGGCGCTCAGGGGATCGTCGTCGTCCACGGCGCCTGTCCCCGAGGTGCCGACAAAATCGCCGCCGACTGGTGCGCCGAAACCGGGCTCGACCAAGAACCCCACCCCGCCGACTGGAACACCAAGGGCAAACGGGCCGGATTTATCCGCAACACCCACATGGTCAACCTCGGTGCCAGCATCTGCCTCGCCTTCATCAAAGACGGCAGCCGCGGTGCCAGCCACACCGCGCAACTCTCCGAGGAAGCAGGAATCCCAACCAGGAGGTACACCGCGTGAACGTCCTGATCACATCGTTCGGATACCTGCACGGAGAGGCGCCCGAGGCGCATGTCACGCTCGACCTGCGCCACCACTTCCGCGATCCGCACGTCAGTCCCGAGCTTCGGTACATGACGGCCGACGACCGTCCGGTACGAGAGGCCGTGCTGCGGACACCGGGAATCCTGCCGCTTATCGACGCGACAGCGGCAGCGGTTCGGGCCTACCAGGCAGGGCCGTCTACCGGACCGGTCACGGTGGCAGTCGGGTGCGCTGGCGGTCGGCATCGAGCCGCCACGGTGGCTCGGACGCTCGCCAGTGTTCTCCGTGACGAGAGTGAAGGTCTGCGGGTGGTCGTGGCCGACCGTGACCTGTCCCGCCCCGTCGTCCAGCGCTGATGGCACCACTGCTCGACTCGAAGGCCCCCGCCCGGGATTCCCTGGGCGGGGGCCTTCTTTGCGTTTCAGGGGTCGGCCCCCGCTCAGCACGGCCCGCCAAGGGGTCCTTGGTCCCGGGATTCCGCGCTCCATCCGGCAAGAGCCGTACGGGGTGCTAGGTGCTAGGTGCCTGCTCATGCCCAACTTCGCCTGCTAGTGGGCCTGCTAGGTCTAGCACCGCAGGGTGCTAGGAATCGGGCGACTGCTAGGCCGCCGAACCGCGCTCCGCCACCATCCGAGCGATAGCAACGCAAGGCCCACCCCCGCAGGAGGCCGTGGACGGGCCTTTCCAGGGGTGTCGGCGGACCTGTTGCTACTCGCTAGCGCACAGGTCAGCGCGCCTTTTGGTTGCTAGCAAGGTTGCTATCGCTAGCAAGTCGCGTTGCTATCGATAGCGACGCTGCTACCACCCCCGCTACTCCTAAGCCGCAGGTCAGCGTCCTGCACCCCCCGGGCTCGTTTTGACGCGTCGGACCCGTCGCCGCAGGTCCGACGCGTCGGCCGACCTGTCGAGTTGGACAGCCCCGACGCATCGCCCGACAGGTCCCGCCGCGTCACGGACAGGCCCTCGACGCATCCCGACGCATCAATGACAGGTCCCCGACACGTCCTCGACGCATCAGATCGGACCCTCCACACCTATGCATCACGACGCGAAGGCCCACCCCAAGTTCTCCGAGGAGGTTCTGGGGCGGGCCTTCGTTGAAGATCACTGAGTCCGTATGGACAAAGGTACGTCCCCTCCGGGACGTACA
>NZ_JBHSFH010000027.1:0-788 GCF_042653885.1 Streptomyces ovatisporus | reverse complement strand
TCACGCTCACGCACCGGAACGTGGTGCGGCTGCTGTCCACGGCTCGTGAGGACTTCGGTTTCGGGTCATCGGATGTGTGGTCGCTGTTCCATTCCTTCGCTTTCGACGTGTCGGTTTTCGAGATGTGGGGGGCCCTGCTGCACGGCGGGACTCTTGTGGTGGTTCCTCGTGAGGTGACGCGTTCGCCCGAGGATTTTCTGGATCTGCTTGTCGGGCACGGGGTGACGGTGCTGAGTCAGACGCCGTCGGCTTTCCGTTCGCTGGTTGCTGCGGCGGGTGAGGGTGATGAGCGGGTCGGGCGGTTGTCGTTGCGGCATGTGGTGTTCGCGGGTGAGAAGTTGGAGTTCGCGGAGTTGGTGCCGTGGGTGGAGCGGCTGGGGCTTGATGCTCCGGTGCTGGTGAACATGTACGGGATCACCGAGACGACGGTGCATACGACGTTCTATGAGGTGGTGGCGGGGGATCTGGTGGGGTCGGGGGGTAATCCGATCGGGCGTCCGCTTGCTGATGTGTCGCTTCATCTGCTGGATGGGTGGGGGAATCCGGTTCCGGTGGGTGTGCCGGGTGAGATTCATGTGGGTGGTCCGGGTGTGGCGCGTGGGTATCTGGGTCGTGCGGGGTTGACGGCTGAGCGGTTTGTTCCTGATCCGTTCGGGGCGGCTGGTTCGCGGTTGTATCGCAGTGGTGATCTGGCGCGTCGTCGGCTGGACGGGAGTCTGGATTTCCTGGGGCGGATCGATCAGCAGGTGAAGATTCGGGGTTACCGGATCGAGTTGGGTGAGATCGAG
>NZ_JBHSFH010000026.1:0-10929 GCF_042653885.1 Streptomyces ovatisporus | reverse complement strand
CAGTTCCACGTGGCGCGAGTGGGCAGTCTGATGTCGCCGAGGTGGGTGAGATTCAAGTCGACCGGCGCGAAGCGAACGTTCGGCTTCTCGGCCATCCCGGCTTCGGCGAGCGCGGAACGCTTCCAGGCTTGGGTGTCAGGGTGGTCGACCTCCCAGATCCGGAACTCGTCGGCGTTTGGATGGCGCCAGGCGAAGGTGTCCAACCCGGCGCCGAGTACGACGTAATCCGACCGGCCCTCGGAGAGCCCGGCCAGCGCGGTGTCTTCTGCGAGCCGTGCCCGTATGACGTGCCCGAGACGGAAACTCCTGCGTACTTCGGGAGTCCACCGGGCCATGGTCGCCTCCAGACGCTTCCTTTCTGAGTCGGGCACGAGCTGTCCAGCTTCCAAGTCCTGCAGGATCAGCGGCGGTTGGTCTTGAAGGGCATGTGCTTCGCGGAGCAGGGCGCTTCCCATGGCTGAGCAACTCGGTTGTCCAGGCTGCATGTCGGTCCTTTCGGATCGCTCGTCGAAGGAGGGGGAGCACGCTCGGGCTGGTGCCGGCAGGGCTGGGGGACGACGCGTGGGCGCGTGCAGCCAGGGATGCGGGAGCGTGTGAGAAGAGGGGGAAGTGTGCCGGCTGGCGCGGTGGCGGTCGCCGACCATGTGGCGCGAATGGCCGATGCCCCGGTGGGCTCTGGGAGCCTCAGCGATCGGGGCTTTCGAATATACCCGGCCGGTGTTCACCGGGAGCATTCCGATGCTGCCCCGGGCAAGAGACCTGGCGCCTCCCCATCTCATCAACATCACCCGACCGAGGATCGGGGCGCTTCCCGAACCCATCGCCGGGGGGATGGGGGTGGGTGTGGGGGTGGTGGTTGTTGGTGGTGACGCTTTTCTTTTGGGTCGATGTCGGGGTTGTCGTGGCTTCGGTGTGTCGGGGTTTGGGGGCGTAGGCCCGGGACCGCCGGGTGTTGTGTCAGTTGTGGCTGGCGGGTGGGATGTTGTGGTTGAGGTGGAAGGTGTTGTCGGGGTCGTAGCGGGCTTTGATTTCGGTGAGGCGTTGGTAGTTGTGGGGGCCGTAGGCGGCGAGGAGCCGGTCGTGGCCTTCCTGGCCGATGAAGTTGAGGTAGACGCTGCCGCTGGTCCAGGGGTGGAGCTCTGTGAGGAGGGTGCGGGCCCAGTGGATGGCGCGGTCGTCGTCGGCGGGGTCGCTCCATAGTCCGAAGGGGTGGACGGTCCAGGGGGCGTGGCGCCAGGGGATGGGGTAGTGGTGCGGGTCGTCGCGGACGGCGCCGCCCTGGGGGAAGAGGACGTGTTGTGAGGGTGAGGGGACGATCATCTCGCTCGCGTTGTCGCAGAAGACGTCGACGGCTTCGTCGGGGAGTGCGTGCAGGTGTTCCGCCGACCAGTAGTTGCGGTAGCCGGGTGGGTCGTCGAGCATGCTCTGTAGTTGGGCGTAGGGCATCTCGGTGATCATCTGCCCGGCGGGGTGGAGACGCGTGAGGGGTTCGATCACCTCTCGTGCTTCTTGTTCGGGGCCGGTGTAGGTGACCAGGGCGAGGCATGCCAGGGAGCCGGCCAGGTCTCCGGGGACGTATGGCTCGTCGGGGGCGGTGAAGTAGAGGAATCCGCCGCCGACTTCGCGGGGGGCGTCTGTGAGGAGGTCGCGGTAGGCGCGTACGGCCTCGGGCCCGTCCTGGGGGCGCCATACCAGCAGCGCCGCGGTCAGCGCGGCCAGGGGGTGCAGTTGCAGGGTGAAGGAGGTGACGGCGCCGAAGTTGCCGCCGCCTCCGTGGAGGGCCCAGAACAGGTCGGGTTCATCGGCGGCGTCGGTGTGGATCTTGCTGCCGTCGGCGGTGATCAGGTCGGCGCCGAGGAGGTTGTCGCAGGCCAGTCCGTAAGTTCTGTCCAGCCAGCCCGAACCGCCGCCGAGGAGGAAGCCGCCCACACCGGTGGTGGAGACGCGTCCGCCGGTGGTGGCCAGGCGGTGCGGCTGGGTGGCCGCATCGAGATCGGCCATGGTCGCGCCCCCGCCGACTCTCGCGGTACGGGTGGCCGGGTCGACGCTGACGGTGTTCAGGTGCCGCAGATCCACCATGAGGCCGCCCTGGGTGGTGCAGGTGCCGGCGACGCCGTGGCCGCCGCCGCGGACGGCGATCTCCCAGTCCATCTGCCGTCCGAAGCCGATCGCGGCGGCCACGTCGTCCTCGGTGCGGCACTGGGCGATCAGGGCGGGACGCCGGTCGATCATGGCGTTGAAGAGGGTACGGCTGTCCTCGTAGCCGGGCTCACCGGGCGTGAGCAGCGTGCCGGTGAAGGTCGTCCGCAGGGATTCCAGGGCTGTGCCGTCAAGCGTCCGGGATGACATATTTCATCCCCCTTCCTTCTGTCTTCGACCGTAACTCTCCCCGTGGTGGCCGCGACGGGCACGGGGGTGGCTGGTGGCCTTGGCTCCGTGGTCTCCGCCCCCGGTGTCGACGGCCGCCCCCCGCGTCCGTCGCGGCCCCGCGCGGGGGTACGGGCCGCGCCCCCTCGGGGGCGCGGCGCGGGGCGTTGGTCTCGGGCTGTGGTGTTGTATCGGGCGCGTGCACGTCATGTAGACCTGCCACCTGCCACCTGCCACCTGTGACCGGGTCGGTGTTGTGCCGGGCCTGCCAGGCGGGCGGTTCTCTTGCCGGACGGCGAAGAAAGACAACGAGGGTTGGGCGTTGGGCTTCGGTGACGGTTCGGGCAGTCGCTTGGTTTCGGGACGGCGCCCTCGCGGTAGGGGGTCGCGGCAGGGGCTAGGTCCAGCGCATGCCCAACTCGCTGAGTGCGGTGGCGTGTTCGGGTGGGAGGCCGGCGGCCCGGGAGCGCTGGTTGGAGAGGAAGACGCCGAGGTGGATCTCCCGCTTCTGCCCGGTCGCCGTGGTGATGGTTTCCACGTGTGAGCGTGGCACGTTCAAGTTTCCTTCACGGGCGCGGTATTGGCGTGTGGCGGTAAGGTTCTCGGCCCAGATCTGTGCTCTGTTCCGTCGGGGCTTCCTCTTGTTCTCTGCAACGGGCTGGATGCCGAGGATGTGCTGCAGCAGCCATTGCTGCGCGCTGCTGAGCTTGTCCCAGCCGGCTTGCTGTGAACGGGTCCAGCGGCCCAGGTCGTCGCCTTGAACGATCAGGGTGCCGGGTGCGGTGAGGAGCGTCCCGCCGTCGGTGAGGAGTCTGCGGGCGTGGTGGAAGCAGCGTTGCCAGTCCACCGGCCAGGCGGGGCACCAGGCGGGGTCGATCTCTTCGAGTGCTTCGCGGCGTGCCTCGGTCAGTACGCCGGCTGTCGAACCCCTCGGCAGGCCTTCCGCACGGCGTTGTGCCACCTCCTCGGCGCGTTTCGCGGCGGCCCGCTGGTTACGCAGCCAGGTCCCGACGGGGTAGCCGCCCACTCCGACCGCGTCGACGGGGGCGAGGAGGTGGCCGTGCTCGGCAGCCCAGGCCCGGGCAGCGTCGAGTCCTTCCTCGAAAGCGACGTCGAAATGGCTCCATACCATGTCGAGTTCTTCGAGCCGGGCAATGCGATCTTCGTCCAGGCGGCTCTGCCCGTAGGCGCGGCGGGCGTCGGCGATCCACTGCCCCAGCGGGAAAGCGGCCAGTGACGCGGGCCAGCCCTGTGCCCCTGCCTCCATACCGGCGGGTACGCGGTAGGTGAAAGGCACCCGCAGATCACCGTGGATCTCCCGGTACAGGCCGGCGGCTTCGATGCCGCGCCGCCAGTGCTGGTTGTCGGGGCGGAGGACGCGCAGGCTGATGAACGCTGCCAGCGCGGCGTGGTCGCGGTGTGTGGAGAACTTCAACAGGCTCCTGGCGGGGCCGCTGACGGTCTGCCCGCTACGCGCCCACCCAGCGTCCGCCCGCCCGCCTGCCGGCTCTTCCCCGACGGACGAGGCAGGGCGGCTTGGGGCCTGCTGCTCGGCGAGTGCCTCAACGACGCGGGCGTCGTGGGCACGCAGCGCCGCCAGAAGCCGGGCCAGGCCGGCGTAGGCACGGGAGGTGAGCATGTTCTGCGGGCTCTCGCCGGGGCCGAGCAGGACGGGCACCACCAGCGAGGCGGTCTTCCCCGCGCCCGGCTGCATCCGCAGGGCCCTGCCGACGGCCTGGACCAGGTCGGGCATGGAACCGCGCACGTCGGCCCAGTACACGGAGTCGCAGGTGGCCGTGTCGACGCCCTCTCCCAGGACCTTCACCGAGGACAGGAAAGCCTTCTCCACGACCGTGCCGTCACCGGCGACACCGTCGGAGAACCGGCCCAGCACCCGCTTCCGGTGAGCGGGCCGGTGGCCGCCGGACAGCCAGTCGGCCCAGATCGTCTTCGGATACAGCTCCGGATCGCTCCTGTGCAGTTGAGCGGCGACCTGGGGAAGGCCGGCAGCGAAGGCCTCGGCCTCCTTCAGTTTGTGGTGGAAGACGAGGGTGTGCCGCAGCCCCTCTTCCCCGGACGCCTTGACGAGCGCAGCCTGCAGGGCGGCGAGCCGCGCCCCGCGGACCTTGTCGGTGGTGGCTCTCTCCCCCAGCAGCAGCGCGGTCTGGAAGTCGGTGTCGGTCACATCCACGCACACCACCTGGTACGGCGCGACGATTCCCCGGTCGACGGCCTGCGAGAGCGTCAAGGTGTAGCAGCGGGCGCCGAACGCCGAGCCGGGGTCGTCCTCCATGCTCGCGACCAGTTCCCCCGGCTGCCCGGCCCCCTCCCCCTCCTCCTCCCCGAGCTGCCACAGCCGCGGTGTGGCGGTCATGTAGAGCCGGCGTTCCGCCGGAATACGCGCATTGTCATGGATGACCGCCCACGGCTTCCCCAGCCGGCCCGACGTACGGTGCGCCTCGTCCACGACCACCAGGTCCCAGCCGGGCAGCCCGCGCCGGTGGGCCCGCTCCAGCGTTCCCAGACCGAGGGAGGCGTAGGTGGCGAACACCGTGACCTTCTCCTGGTGACTCGTCCAGGCCACGAGTTCATCCACGTCCGTGGTGCTGGGAAAGGAGCTCTCCCCACCTCGCAGCGAGGACACCCCGACCACCGGCCCTCTGCGGCCACCTGCCCGCCACGCCTCCACGGACTGCTCCAGCAGGTCCAGCGACGGCACAAGCACCAGCACCCGCCCCGCACGCAGCTCCTCAGCGCTCCGGGCGGCCACCAAGGTCTTCCCGGAGCCCGTAGCCATGATCACCTGAGTACGCAGTCCACGCTCCGGCAGCATCGTCGTGGCAGGGAACTCCAGGGCGCGGACCACAGCGTCCACGGCTTCTCGCTGATGCGGACGGAGCTGCATGACACCATTCTGACCCCGCTTTGCGGGAGGGAGGGCTACGCCTGTGCCCCGGAGGGCGGCGGCCTGCCGCTCGGACTCGTCCTGGTCACCACCGACCGGATCACAGCGACTGCCTGGCGAGGGCCTCGTCCAGCTCGGCGTCGGGGGCCTGGCCAGCCGCTACCGCGCCGGCGACCGCCGTTCCTGGGTGAAGATCCGGCACGCCGACACTGTCGACGCTCTCGTCCTCGGGGCCTGTGGAACACCCACCCACCCGTAGGCGGTGGTCCTGCAGACGCCCGACGGTTGCCGCACGCTCACCCCGAAGTTGAACGCGATCCGGGCCCGGCAGGTCGCGGACGTGGTTCGCGGGGGCCGGTCATGGAGCTTTCCGTTGAAGGACTGGGCACTGCCCTCGGGGTGGTGCGGATCCCGCCGGTGCTGTATTCCCGCTGGTGATCAGCGCCGCTTGGTCCCGGACGTCTTCGGGTAGGTGCCCGCGTGCTGGTGACCCCAGGCCGGGCACAGCCCGGCAGGTATGCAAGGAGCGCGGACTTGACCGGGCTGAGCCCGGGACGTCGGCCGAGGGCCTCGCTGTTCGGAGCCGGCGGGTTCCAGTCGGTTGCCTGGTTTGGTGTGGGGCTCTCCAACGGCTCTGCGGGCGCGTGGCGTTGGCGGGCTCGTCGTTGGTATGGGGCTGGTGTCCGGGGCGAGCCGGTGACGCAGCATGTGGGGGTGCAGCTCGTCGGTGCTGCGTGGGTCTGGTGTCAGGACGGGTCTTGTTGGTCTGGCAACCGGGAACGGATCGCCGCATCGAGTTCTGTCATCGTGCGGCGGAAGACGGGCCCTAGATCGATGTCGTAGCGGTACGCCAGGATGAGCACCGACCACAGGCAGTCCGCGAGTTCGTGCTCCAGTGCCTCCCGGCCACCGGGCATGCCCCGCGCGCCTTCTTGGGCCATTACCAGCTTGGCCAGATCTCCGACATCGCCCACAAAGCCGAGCATGAACTCCTCCCGTGTCCATACCCGGCCACGCTCGTGCCGGTTCAGTTCGTCATACAGGTCATGAACGGCGACCGCCCGCTGCAGCAACTCCTCCAGGTCCATCCCCGTCTCCCTCCCGGATTCCGGTCGTGGTGGCCAGTCGGCTGCGGAAGCGACTGATGGCGTGGCCTGACGGAATGTTCTTCGCATCGCCGGCATCGCCTGCGGCGTCGGTCACCCTGAGCCAGGGTCTCAGGTGACCGGGCATGCTGCGTACGGCCGGGTCTGACGCGGGCGCGTGACCACCGCCTCCGCCTCCGCGCCCGCGTCGATGGCTGTGGCTCGGCGTGCTGTTGGTCCTCTGCGAGCGGGCGGGCTCCTATAGCCGCTTACCGCACCGTCCACTACTTCGAGCGTCTCGGTGGCTATGGCGTCGGCACGAGCCTGGTGGTGGGGGTGGTTCCTGCCGCTTCGGAGCAGAGGGATGCCGTTGCCCCGGGCCGGTTCGAGGAGGCTGCCGGGGCGCCGCTGCGGCAGGGCGAGGGCCCGGCCCTGAGCGTGTGCTGCTGCTGTGTGCGCCTGGTACGACTGGCCAACCGGCCGCGTCTGCTACAAGGTTGAGGTGCCGTTTCACGGTGAGGGCGCTTTGGAGATGTTCGTCCCCCTCGTCGTGGTGGGATCTTCGGGCAATGCGGCCGGCGTGAGTGCTGCTCGTCCGCCGTGCCCTGCTGAGATCCGGACACCCGGGGGGTTCGGGCCTACCGGGAGGCGGCCCTGAACAGCGACCATGACGGGTCTGGTCTATCTGGCGACGAAGGGCTGGGCGAAGGTGACGGGGGACAATGCGAAGGCTGCCAACAAGGCGGCGCTCTGGCTGGGGATCGTGACGTCGGTCATCGCGGTGCTGGCCTTCTTCGGGATCAAGGACTTCGACAGTTTGCAGAAGGCAGTCGAGGCTGAGGATTCGACGGCTCTACGAGATCCGTGCGAGGCCCTGTCCAGCGACTACGTCCAACGCCTGGGCAAAGGGCTGCGGCTGCGTCATTTCCATGAGGGCCGCAGTTTCAGCAAGGACGCCCCGAACAATGGCGAGTCGTGGGAGTGCGTTTGGCTCAGCGCTGAAAACGAGATCCGCCTGTTCATCAGCTACGACCAAGAAAGCTATTACACCGAAGAGGGCAACCGGGCGCTGGATGGAATCCCCAACGGGAGAATAGGCGAGCAGAGCAGCAGGTACATCGGGGTTTGTTTCGCAGGCTGGCCCACTTCGTTCGGAGAGGCTCTGGTGTATTACAGCGGCACGTGCAGCGAAACCGAAGTAATCGCCAAAGACGCATACAAGAACCTGTCTCGGTGAATACCACCGCATCCTGACTCGTGCAGGGCCACTCCCCACCGCCAGCGGCCACAGCGACACCGCCGCAGCGCCTGTCCCGGGGGGCCTCAACTACCCGGCGGCGCCACCTGATACCAGGGCTCGCGCAAGCGGTGTGAATCAGGTAGCCCGGCGACTCAGGAGCGCGAGGCTATCTTTCTGCCAACGACGACCCGGGGATTTCAGCCCCACGGCCGATGAGGAGACGCCGGGCAGGGGCAGGTCCCGCTTCCACCCGGAACCGACACGAGAACCCGGTTGTCCAGCACCTCTCACCCTTGCCGCCGAAAGCGGCGGCCGACGAAGGAACGGGGCCCCGGCCGGACTGCCGCTGCTCCCCACTCCCGCTGCTCCCCGCTGCGCGCTGCTCGCCGTGCGGCGGCTGCTGGACGCCTTCGCTGCCTTGGGCAATCCGGAGCCGATGACGACCACTCAACTCGCGGAGCATCTCGTACCGGCCGGCCCCTGCGACGTGCGGCGGGCGGGAGGGCCGAAAGGATCGCGCACGAGATCGGGCGCCACATCCGCACGCAACCGAAGACGGCGGGGCTCGATGTACCGGCCGAGCGCCTCGAGGGCCCCGGCCGCCCGACGGCCTACCGACTGGCCGCCTTGCGAGCAGCGCGCTGCCCTGACGCCCGATGCTTCTTCTCCGGGTGCGGCGACCGAGTGCGCGAGCAAAGGACCAACGGCCCCGGGAGCATGCGAAGCGCCCCCCCCGGGGCCGCTCGCGTTCCCGCCATGAGTCGTCCCGTCGTCGTTCTTCTTCGTCCCCTTGGAAAGCCGGCACGGTCAAGACGAGGGCGCCGGCGCCGCCCTCGGCGGGGCGCCGTCCGGCCTGGCGGCCGCCGGCTGCAGTATCTCCGCACATGCATTCCGGGACTTCCTGGTCAGGGCCTGTGCTGGGTGACCCGGGCAGCAGGTCATCGAGATGGCCCGTGCACCCGGACGGTAGAAACTTACGGGACCGGGAACAGCGGTGAACTCGGAAACGATGCGCACCCGGTCGGCCACCGGCCGGACGACCACCGGGCACTGCCCATACCGCCTTTCACGACGCCACCGACTGCCCGGGGGCCATGTGCCGGGCGCCATCGGGGAGTTGAGGGAGTGGGGGACATTGGCGCGTACGCGAGGGCGGGGTGTGTGTAGCTGGGCGGGTCGACCGCACAGGCGCGCGCGGTCATGACGATGGTGCTGTACCTGTCGGACCTGGAGACCCTGTCGTGGCGTGCCAACAGGCCGAATACAACGGTGCCTACGGGTGTCTCGGCGATCTCGGCATACACGTGCGCACCTGCCGCTCCGCGCCGGCTGGAAGCCGCGGAACGTGCGCGCCGTCCTGTCCGACATCTTCCCGTACCGGCCCCACGCAGCCGACCGCTCGGCTCGATCTCGTTCACCCCAAGAATCCGAAGTCGCTTCGGTGGATGCAGCTACTCCCCGACACAGGCACAGGCGTGGAACTCGGTGCACCTCGGCAGCCAGTCCGCGATCCGACGATCCCCTTGCCGACCCCTCAGCCCTGCCGGGACGGCCAGGCGGAGCTCGAGCGGAACACCGACAGCGCCTGATACATCGTCGACGATGTGAAGCCCCGTCGGAGATGACCGGCCCGGCAACAACGACATGCCGGCCGGCAAGTCCCCAGGAGCGCGGACCGGCGCAGATTGCTGCTCGCCATGCCGAACAGGCCCACACTCCCTCCACGCTCGTTGCTCCGCTCTCCGGCCGAGACCAACTCCTCAAGCAAGATCAACTGTCAGTGGTGGATGCGAAAATCGAGTTAGTAATCAAGCGGCAAGGGAGAACGCATGACAGTGCATCAAGGGCTCATTAATCACGTAGTTCTGGTACTGGACGCCAGCACATCCATGAGCCACTTGAGGAACAAAGTCGTGCAAGTGGCAGACGAGCAAATCGCCTACCTTGCACGACGCTCCAAGGAACTCGACCAGGAAACACGAGTCACCGTTTATGTCTTCGCCGACGAAGCGGAGTGCGTCATCTACGAAAAAGACGTACTCCGCCTCCCGTCCATCTCCCAGTATTACCAGCCTGGAGGCATGACCGCACTACTTTCTGCCACGCTCAAGTCACAACGAGAGCTGGCACAGACCGCTCAGCTCTACGGGGACCACAGCTTCCTCACCTTCGTGCTGACAGACGGCCAGGAGAACGCAAGCCACCGCTGCGCAGATGCTCCGGCGCGCAATCCGCGAGGGCTGGTGAACCACGTCTCTGAACGCATCAAGACGATGCCGGACAACTGGACCCTAGCCGTCCTCGTACCGGATCAGATCGGCAAACGAGAGGCTCAGCAAGCGGGCTTCCCACGGGAGAACATCGCCCTCTGGGATGCTTCTTCCACACGAGGACTGGAGGAGGCGGCTGGAAAGATCCAGCAGGCCACAGAGATCTTTCTGGCGAACCGAGCCTCGGGAATCCGCGGCTCGCGATCGGTCTTCTCCACGGGAGCTGACGCGGTCAACGCAGACACGATTCGCGCCGCTGGCCTGACACCTCTGAGTGCCTCCAGCTACAGCCTCATCCCAGTCACAAAAGCAATAGGAATCCGTAAGTGGGTTCTGGAAGAATGCCAACTGCCCTTCAAGTTGGGATCTGCCTTCTACGAACTCTCCAAGCGGGAGAACATTCAGCCGCAGAAGAAAATCGCTGTACTGGAGAAGAAAACCGGACGAGTGTACGGCGGCCAAGAAGCCCGGAAATTGATCGGCCTGTCTGACGTAGAAGTCCGAGTCACCCCAGAGGACAATCCAGACTATTCCATATTCGTGCAGTCGACCAGTGTAAATAGGAAACTCGTTCCTCACACACGGCTATTGTTGATGGCCTGACAGTCCTTAGCGACACAGGTGTGGGGTTGCCCTTCCGCAGCAGAAGAGCAACCCCACACCCATGAGATACCGGAGTAAGTACACCCTTTCGGTCAATATCCCGTGTTCACCTGGTGAAAAGAAATGCCACCCTACCTCAGAGGTGGATGCGGCCCAGCCCAGATTTTAGCCGCATCCCACTTTGATACAGCCCCTCGGCTAAGATTCACAGTTAGCCCGGCCCGCGCAAGCGGGCCGTTTCCCGCCCCTGCGAAGCCGGGGCGGGAAACGGCCGCCGAAGGCGGCCCAACAAGGGGCCGCGAAGCGGCCACTTGTGCACTTTCGCGGAGCAAGCCGGGTGCGGAGCACCCCGGCATCCGCGGGTGGAGCGAAGCGGAGCCCGCGGATGGAGGCGCGCGAAGCGCGCCGGTTTCCTGCCTCGCGCGCAGCGCGAGGGGGCGATGCGCGATGAGCGGAGTG
>NZ_JBHSFH010000025.1:0-500 GCF_042653885.1 Streptomyces ovatisporus | reverse complement strand
CCCGTGTGGGGGAGCCGTAGCGAAAGCGAGTCCGAAGAGGGCGGTTGAGTAGCGTGTTCAAGACCCGAAGCGGAGTGATCTAGCCATGGGCAGGGTGAAGCGGAGGTAAGACTTCGTGGAGGCCCGAACCCACCAGGGTTGAAAACCTGGGGGATGACCTGTGGTTAGGGGTGAAAGGCCAATCAAACTCCGTGATAGCTGGTTCTCCCCGAAATGCATTTAGGTGCAGCGTCGTGTGTTTCTTGCCGGAGGTAGAGCACTGGATAGGCGATGGGCCCTACCGGGTTACTGACCTTAGCCAAACTCCGAATGCCGGTAAGTGAGAGCGCGGCAGTGAGACTGTGGGGGATAAGCTCCATGGTCGAGAGGGAAACAGCCCAGAGCATCGACTAAGGCCCCTAAGCGTGTGCTAAGTGGGAAAGGATGTGGAGTCGCAGAGACAACCAGGAGGTTGGCTTAGAAGCAGCCATCCTTGAAAGAGTGCGTAATAGCTCACTGGT
>NZ_JBHSFH010000024.1:0-936 GCF_042653885.1 Streptomyces ovatisporus | reverse complement strand
GTGTGGCACCGGTGATGGTTGTAGCTGTGGAGGAAGTCTGCCAGGGCTTGAGTTCGCTGATCGTTGCTGGTGTAGGGCCGTATGTAGGCCCACTCATCCAGCAGAGTGCGGTTGAACCGCTCGACCTTGCCGTTGGTCTGAGGCCGGTAGGCGCGAGTTCGTTTACCGGCTGCGCCCAGATCGGCCAGGGCCGCCTTCCAGGCGCTGCTGTAGCGGTAGGCCATCGCGTTGTCGGTCAGCACTCGTTCGATGCGGGCGATACCCAGGGCGTTGAAGTGTGCTGCGGCTCGGCGGAGGAAGCTCGCGCAGGTGACCGCCTTCTCATCGGGGTGGATCTCGCTGTAGGCGAGGCGGGTGTGGTCGTCGACGGCGGAGTGGATGTAGTCGTAGCCGACGCCGGTCTTGGTCAGGCGGGAGCTTTGACGGCCCAGGACTTTGTGGCCTCCGCCGTCAGGGATGCGGCCGAGTTTCTTCACATCGACATGGACCAGTTCACCGGGCCGGTCGCGTTCGTAGCGGCGGATGACAGCTCCGGTGGGCCGGTCGAGGAAGCTCAGCCGGTTCAGACCGTGCCGGGCCAGGACCCGGTGGACGGTCGAATGGGGCAGGCCGAGTATCGGTCCGATGCGGGCGGGACCGAGTTTCCTGCTGGTCCGCAGGGCACATACTTCGGCTTCGGTCACTGCCGGGGTGCGGTGCGGCGTTCGGTGCGGGCGGCTGGAGCGGTCATGGAGCCCCGCATCGCCCTCGGCCGCGAACCGGCGGACCCATTTGTGGGCCGTGGTCCGCGAGATGCCCATTTGCGCGGCCACGTGAGCAACGGGCCTGCCGGCCTGGACACGGTCGACCAGCAACCGCCTCCCACGCACAGTCAGCCGGGCATTACGGTGGTACACGAAGACCTCCCTGCGGTGCAGTCCTTAGACAGCTCCACCA
>NZ_JBHSFH010000023.1:0-569 GCF_042653885.1 Streptomyces ovatisporus | reverse complement strand
GCCAAGTTTTTAAGGGCGCACGGTGGATGCCTTGGCACCAGGAACCGATGAAGGACGTGGGAGGCCGCGATAGGCCCCGGGGAGCTGTCAACCGAGCTGTGATCCGGGGGTGTCCGAATGGGGAAACCCGGCAGTCGTCATGGGCTGTCACCCGCATCTGAATGTATAGGGTGTGTGGAGGGAACGCGGGGAAGTGAAACATCTCAGTACCCGCAGGAAGAGAAAACAACCGTGATTCCGGGAGTAGTGGCGAGCGAAACTGGATGAGGCTAAACCGTATGTGTGTGAGACCCGGCAGGGGTTGCATGTACGGGGTTGTGGGAGTTCTCTTGATCGGTCTGCCGGCCGGTCGGCGAGTCAGAAATTGTTGATGTAGGCGAAGGGCATGCGAAAGGCCCGGCGTAGAGGGTAAGACCCCCGTAGCTGAAATGTCAGCAACTCGTTTGAGGATCACCCGAGTAGCATGGGGCCCGAGAAATCCTGTGTGAATCTGGCGGGACCACCCGTTAAGCCTAAATATTCCCTGGTGACCGATAGCGGATAGTACCGTGAGGGAATGGTGAAAAGTA
>NZ_JBHSFH010000022.1:0-1346 GCF_042653885.1 Streptomyces ovatisporus | reverse complement strand
TCTAGCGAGTGCTGTTGCGGCCCGTACCCTAAACCGACTCAGGTGGTCTGGTAGAGAATACCGAGGCGTTCGGGTGAACTATGGTTAAGGAACTCGGCAAAATGCCCCCGTAACTTCGGGAGAAGGGGGGCCACTGTTGGTGATGGCACGTGCTGCCGGAGCTGGTGGTGGCCGCAGAGACCAGCGAGAAGCGACTGTTTACTAAAAACACAGGTCCGTGCGAAGCCGTAAGGCGAGGTATACGGACTGACGCCTGCCCGGTGCTGGAACGTTAAGGGGACCGGTTAGTCACATTTCGGTGTGGCGAAGCTGAGAACTTAAGCGCCAGTAAACGGCGGTGGTAACTATAACCATCCTAAGGTAGCGAAATTCCTTGTCGGGTAAGTTCCGACCTGCACGAATGGCGTAACGACTTCTTGACTGTCTCAACCATAGGCCCGGTGAAATTGCACTACGAGTAAAGATGCTCGTTTCGCGCAGCAGGACGGAAAGACCCCGGGACCTTTACTATAGCTTGATATTGGTGTTCGGTTCGGTTTGTGTAGGATAGGTGGGAGACTGTGAAGCTCGAGCGCCAGCTTGGGTGGAGTCGTTGTTGAAATACCACTCTGATCGTGCTGGATGTCTAACCTGGGTCCGTGATCCGGATCAGGGACAGTGTCTGGTGGGTAGTTTAACTGGGGCGGTTGCCTCCTAAAATGTAACGGAGGCGCCCAAAGGTTCCCTCAGCCTGGTTGGTCATCAGGTGGTGAGTGTAAGTGCACAAGGGAGCTTGACTGTGAGACTGACGGGTCGAGCAGGGACGAAAGTCGGGACTAGTGATCCGGCGGTGGCTTGTGGAAGCGCCGTCGCTCAACGGATAAAAGGTACCCCGGGGATAACAGGCTGATCTTCCCCAAGAGTCCATATCGACGGGATGGTTTGGCACCTCGATGTCGGCTCGTCGCATCCTGGGGCTGGAGTCGGTCCCAAGGGTTGGGCTGTTCGCCCATTAAAGCGGTACGCGAGCTGGGTTTAGAACGTCGTGAGACAGTTCGGTCCCTATCCGCTGCGCGCGTAGGAGTCTTGAGAAGGGCTGTCCCTAGTACGAGAGGACCGGGACGGACGGACCTCTGGTGTGCCAGTTGTTCTGCCAAGAGCATGGCTGGTTGGCTACGTTCGGGAGGGATAACCGCTGAAAGCATCTAAGCGGGAAGCCTGCTTCGAGATGAGGACTCCCACCCCCGTGTGGGGTTAAGGCTCCCGGGAGATGACCGGGTTGATAGGCCAGATATGGAAGACCCGTGAGGGTTGGAGTTGACTGGTACTAATAAGCCGAGGGCTTGACCATTGATTGCTCGCGTCCA
>NZ_JBHSFH010000021.1:0-4847 GCF_042653885.1 Streptomyces ovatisporus | reverse complement strand
CCCCGGTTGCCCCGGTTGCCCTCGACCGCGACACCTCTTCTGTTGGTCAGAAAGGTCAAGTGTTCATCGAGGAGGCGACCGGGGCGCGAGTGGTCCGCTGTCCGCCACCACGGCGAGCGCGCCGTATCTCCCCGGAGAGGGGAGATACCTTTGTCCATGCGGAGCGATCTTGGTTGTGCGGCCGGTTGCCTCCACGGTTACTTCCAACGGTTGCGCAGTGAGTTGCCTCCACGGTTGCGCGGCCGGTTGCTGGTCCTTTTAAACGGTCTCAGCTCTCCGCAGATCAGGCCCGGTTGCCCCCGGTTGACCGACCGCTGACACCTCCTCCTGGTGCACACCGGAGGAGGCTTCGAGCTTCCGGCTGGCGCGGCGGAGTCGGCCGCCACACGGTCCTCGCGGGAAGAAGAGGCCACTTCCTCGGCTCTCGCGGTTTCTGGCGAGTCGTGGGCGATCGTCGTCGGTGCGCCCCAGGCAGGCGCCTCCGACCCGTCGTCGTGCCGTCCTCGCAGGTCAACCGGGGGCGAGCGTGTCGCATGTGATGAAGCGTCAAGCCTCTGACCTGCACGAATCCCTGTGCGCCCGCCTGACGGCCGTTGATCTTTGCCAACGTCCAATCACCCACGGGCAGCACTGAAAGTCCGGGAGACGGCAGCCTGTGAGGCCGCTTTTGACCTTCACGGGCCGCCAATCAAGTCCGGGCCGCGGGGGGCGAGTTGAGTATCCGATTCGCCCTTATTTCGGAGGGATCGCCCCTCGGGCTCTCCCGATCCTGCGACCCTCGCCGCTCGCTGCCCCCCGACACGGTCACTCAGGCCCCGTTCTGTGAACCCACAAGGGCTGTGAACACGAACGCAACACGAGGTCGCCCGACCCCGAATACGCCAACCCACAAGGAACGCCAACACGACGGCTCGCCTTGTTTCATGAGTGGTCGTATGTGAAACACCCGCTGCCCCCCATGCCGAACAGGGCGGATTGTGTTTCATGAAGTGTTGCAACGGGCTTGCTATCTGAAACACACCCATGAAACACTCGGTCCATGGACGACACCTACCTCCTCGTGGAGGCTCACGACTGCCCCATGTCCACGTGCGCCGTCCCTGCCGGATCTCCCTGCCGCACGGGACAGGGCAAGGTCGCTGCGCAGTACCACACCGCGCGCTTCCGCCTGGTGCCTCAGACCCGGGAGGAGTTGAACGTACCCACGCCCTCCGTGCGGAGGCCAGGCGCCACATGGACGGAACTGCCCCGCCCCGCCAGTGCGGCCACCACCGAGCCGACCGGGCACCACGTCCGCATCGGATACGCCCGCGCCTCCACGGCCCGCCAGTCGCTCGACTCTCAGGTGGACGCCCTCACACAGGACGGCGTACAGAAGATCTTTCAGGAAAAGATCTCCACACGCGTCAAGGTGCGGCCCGAGCTGGAGAAGGCCATCACCCTGGCCTGCGAACTGCGCGCCTCGGGCGTTCGCGTCACCCTCGCCGTCCACGAACACAAACGCCTCGGACGCGGTGCCGACCTCGTGAACCTGGCGGAACGCCTGCGCTCCTGTGACGTGGGCCTGGAATTCCTGACCGGTGAACTGAAGGGGTCGCACGACCCCGGAGGGGTCGTCTTCAGCGTGCTCGCCGCCATGTCCGGCATGGAGCGCGAATACATCCGGGAGAAGACGCTGGACGGGCAGGAGTCCGCACGCAAGCGCGGCAAGACCATCGGCGGGGCGAAGGTCTCGAACGACGACATGCTGTCGATGGCACTGCACCTGCGGGAGCAGGACGTGAGCCTGCGAGACATCGCCTCCCGCCTGGTCATCACCACAGGCAAGAAGAAGGGCAAGCACCCCTCAGCCGCGACCGTGATGCGCATGCTCCGGGAGTACGACGAAGCCCAGGCGCAGGCGGCCAGTGCAGAAGAGGCCACCCCGTCGTCGTCCGAGCCGCGTGCACCGGAGAAGCCAACAGCCGCGGCGACGGAGACCGAGGAGTCCGCCGAACAGGACGAGCCGATCACCAAGGCCCAGGCCCGCAAGATCGCCGCCAGGTTCGACAACACCAACCCGCAGCCTGTCGAGTACGAGGGGCGGACAGTTGGCTACGTGGTGGACGCAGGCTACGGGTCCCACAACTTCATCACGGCCGATGGGCAGTTCCGCCACGTCTCCTACCGCAACCGAGGCGCAGTGACCATGGCCCTCAAGCGCATCGCCAAGGACTCCGAACAGGGCAAGTGAAGAACCGAAGGGACCCCGTAGACATGGACACCGACCGCTGCGAGGCAGCGCACCCCGAGGACCCCACCGCCTGCGTCGGCGACCACCACGCCGTACGCATTCTCGACGCTCAGAACTACGAGGCTTGGGGCTGCGAGCACCACGCCACCCGACTCTTGGCCTCCCTCGACGGCGCCAAGGTCTTCCCCGGCAATGTCGGCGGTGCGGCGATCCGCGTTTCCGCCGCGGCCGACTGGACCCGCCCGTTCCCCTGGCTGACCAACGCCCCACGCACCGAGGCCAGCCAGCTCAGCCACAAGGAGGGCCGCGAGCAGTCAGAGAGGGAAGCGAAGAAGAACACATAGACCGCGCATCACAACGGCCCCCGTCTGGACACACCCCGGGCGGGGGTTCCTGTTGTGCCCAACTCGACCGCTGCGGGGGAGGCGGCTCCGAGGAACGCGCAGGATCTTGCGAAAACGTACAGCTACGCGCGACAGGCTTCGGGCGTCCGGAAGGGTGACTTCCCTGCGAACATGCAAACACCACCCCCTCTGACCTGCACCTCTTCGCGAAACGTGCGAACACGAGCAACCGGCCCCGGTCGAAGCCAGGGCCCTGACCACTGAAGAAAGCCGTAGAAAACCTGAAGATCGAGCGTGCCCAGCCCTCTCGGATCGGGGCATCACTGCGTTGCGGATGCACTGCCTTGCGGCCTCACGGCGTTACTGCGTCCCGTACCTCCTGCATTGCGGCTCGCAGTGACCCGGGAACACCTGAAGGGGAGTGGACGCTCTCAGGGCATGATCAACCCCTCAAGATCCGAGAAGCGCGCACGTGTCGCAGAGCGTCGCGCGAGCGCGATCCAGCTACACCTCGCCGGAATGAGCTGGCAGGGCATCGCGGACCAACTTGGCTACGCATCCCGCGGGGCGGCCTATACGGACGTCACGCGGGCGATGGAGCAGCGCCAGACGGAAGAGGCCGAGCAGATCGCGCTAATGCGCTATACGGAGGCACGACGCCTCGACCGACTACAGGCCGCGGCGTGGCCCGCGGCAATGAGCGGCGATGTCAAGGCCGTCGAGACTGCGCTGAAGGTCATCGACCGCAGGGTGAAGCTGTTCGGCCTCGATGCGCCCCGCCGCGTCAGCGTGGAGGCGGAAACCCTCGCCGCGGAGATCACCGACATGTTGAACGAGTTGAGCACCAGCACGGATGGCGACTGACTTACTGCACCACTGCACCACTGCACCACTGCCCGTTGTGGGCGACCACAGGGCCCCGCGAGGTTCAACCTTTCCGCGACCCGGTTCAATCCAGCAGTCATCACGGAGCTACTGCACCACTGCATCGCTGCATCCGGTAACGCCGGAGGGCAGTACCGCAGTGACGGCGATAGATTGCGCCCATGCTGCGTATCGCATTCGCCAACCTGAAACCGGGGGTGGGCAAGACGACCTCCGCCGTCTGGCTCGCCTACGCCCTCCACCACCGCGGGAAGAAGGTCGTCGTCGCGGACTCCGATCCGGGCGCCTCCGTGCTCGCCTGGTCCGACCTCGCAGGCGGCTTCCCCTTCCGTGTCGTGGGCCTCCCCGTGAAGGACATGCACAAGCGCGTGGACGACTTCGCGGAGGGCGCCGACGCGGTCATCTGCGACGTGCCGCAGATAGAGGACCACGCCCCCATCGCGCGATCCGCGATGCGATGGGCGGACGAACTGGTCTCACCCGTGGCTCCCGCAGGGATCGAGCTGGAGCGCATGGGGCCGATTCTGGACGAGGTCGAGGCCCTGGAGTCCGTACGGGCTGATGACGCCCGCGCCTGCGTCCTGCTCACGCGCACGGTCGCCGGAGCCTCCTCCACAGGCTCCGCTCGCCGCACACTCGCACGGCTCGGGCACGACGTGCTGACGGCCACGATCCCCAGGCGCGAGGTCTTCGCGCAGTCCTTCGGGTCTCACCCACCCGCCCCGGGCTCCGCGTACGACGAGCTGGCAACCGAGCTGCTGAGGAGAGCCGCATGACCCCGCCCGAGACCAAGGAGCAGCGCGAAGAGCGCATGGCGAGAGCCGCCGCGGGCCGCCGCAGCACAGAGCAGCGACCCACCCCGGGCCGCCTCGCCTCTCGAAGTCGGCCCGTCCGTACGACCGTGGATCTGACGCCGTCCCTGCACCGCAGGCTGAAGCATTGGGCGGGGGACGCGGCTGACGCCCTGGACGTACCCGACGTGCCAACGGCGGAGGTGATCCGGGCGTTGATCCACCTCCTCATCACGGACGACGCCCTCAATGACGCCACGCTGAAGGCGCTCCGCGAGCGCATGAAGTCCTGATCGAACGCCGCGAGCCATCGGCCCCTCTGTGGAGGGGCTTTCGCGCGCCCGTACGGCGAGCGCGCGAGGGCGGGAGGACCGGGCACCTTTGGCCTCACGAACGGACGCGGGGGCAAGGGTGGCCTCTTCACCAGCGTTGGCGAGTGCATGCCGTTCGGGGTTGGCATGGAAGAGGCCACCCTCTGCGTTTTCGGGCTCCGTGTGGAACAGGCAGGGGTGTTCCACTGGTTGGCGTCTTGACCTGCGGATATGTCGTCCTGGAACAGGTGGAACAGGTGAATCGCCATTGCAGCCTCTATAC
>NZ_JBHSFH010000020.1:0-1208 GCF_042653885.1 Streptomyces ovatisporus | reverse complement strand
TCGACGTCTGGCACACCCACGACCGCCTCCTCCTCCAAGTCACCGACGACGGACAAGGCGGTGCCAACACCAAAACCGGAACCGGCCTCGCCGGACTCACCGAACGCCTCGACGCCGTCGACGGCCTCCTCGTCATCGACTCCCCCACCGGCGGCCCCACCACCATCACCGCCGAACTCCCCTGGCGGGAGCGGGAGGGGTTCGTCGCGGAGAGCGGAGGCAGAGGCTTCCGGAAGGGCAGGCAGCGGTCACGCCGTTCGGCGGACAGGCATGCGGAGGTGGGGTAAACCCCCTCCCGGTGAGACCTGCCGGCGCCATGGCAGGGGACCCCTCGCACGGCTGATCCTGGCAGGGACGCCGCAGACCGGCCGCCGCCAGGGCGGACCGCGCAGCACACCCGATCGGGAAGGACGGGACCTCGCCCATGGCCACCGCATCGAACACCGTGCAGCCGCCTTCCCACACGCTGCCCGCCGTCCTGCGCGCTCCCCTGGAGGGGCGCAACTGGCGTGAGCTGCTCTACGCACTGACCGGACTGCCGATCGCCTGCTTCAGCTTCGCCTACGCCGTCTCCGTCGTCTCCGCCAGCGCCGGACTGCTGATCACCTTCCTGGGCGTCCCCCTCCTCGCGGCGGGCCTCATGGGCTGTCGCGCCATCGGACGTCTGGAGAGGGCCCGCGCACGCGGCCTGCTGCGCCTGGAGGTCGCGGAGCCCGAGCCCGTACGTACGCTCCAGCGCCGTAGCGGATTCATGCCGTGGGTCGGGGCGCTGCTGCGCAGCGGCGTCTCGTGGCGGCACCTCCTCTACACGGTGCTGCACTTCCCCTGGGCTCTCTTCTCCTTCGTCGTCACGGCCGTCTTCTTCCCCCTCGGGTGGGCACTGGCGCTGTACCCGGCCTGGCAGTGGGTCTTCCCCCGCCATCTCGGGGAGCCGGGCCTGCAGTGGGGGCCCGACGGGCTCACCACCGTCGGGCCGGCGACGGTCGACGACACGTACCTCGACGACCTGCCCGACATGGCGCTCACCAGCGCCACCGGACTGGGGCTCGTGCTGCTGACGCCGTGGCTGGTGAGGGGCCTCAACCAGGTGGACCGGCTGATGGTGACCGGGCTGCTCGGGCCGTCCCGGCTGGCGACACGCGTACAGGAACTGGAGTCGGACCGTGGTTCGGTGGCCGACACCGCGGCCGCCGACCTGCGCCGCATCG
>NZ_JBHSFH010000019.1:0-4960 GCF_042653885.1 Streptomyces ovatisporus | reverse complement strand
CGCTGACGGCCAACGGGAAGCTCGATCAGCGGGCTCTGCCGGCGCCTGATCAGGGCTCCTACGCGTTGTCCGAGTACGTGGCCCCGCGCACCCCTGTCGAGGAGCAGGTCGCCGCCGTCTGGGCGACGGCCCTCGAGGTCGACCGGGTGGGGGTGCACGACAGTTTCTTCGATCTCGGCGGTGACTCCATCCGCGCCGTCGCCCTCGTCGGAGCCCTCCGCGCCGAGGGATTCGACCTGTCGGTGCGCGACGTCTTCGACCGCCGCTCGGTCTCGGAACTGTGCGAGCTGCTGACCGGCCGTACTGCCCTGTCCGCGGACCAGCTCGCCCTCGTGCAGCCCTTCGAGCTGATCTCCGACGAGGACCGGGACAGGCTCCCCGAGGGGGTCGTGGACGCCTATCCGCTGTCCCAGATCCAGACCGGCATGGTCATCGAGATGCTGGCCGACGAGGAGAAGAACCACTACCACAACTGCAGTTGCTTCCGGATTCTCGACGACGCCCCCTTCGACTTCGCCGCTTTCCGCCGCGCCACCGAGGAAGTCGTCGCCCGCCACGACATGCTGCGCACCTCGGTGCACCTCACCGGCTGCTCGGTGCCGATGCAGTTCGTCCACGCGAGCGCAGAGGCCCGCATCGGGACGCACGACCTCCGCGACCTCACCGACGAGCAGATCCAGGCCGCGCTGCGGGACTTCGTACGCGCCGAGCGGGCCGAGGCGTTCGACTTGAGCACCCCTACCCTGATGCGGTTCCACGCGCACGTCACCGACGGCACCACCTGGTGGATCTCCGTGACCGAGTGCCATCCGATCATGGAGGGCTGGAGCTACCACTCGCTCCTCATGGAACTGCTCGGCTGCTACCGGCAGATACGGGACGGCGGTTCGCCCGAACCCCACGAGCCGCCGGCCGTGCGCTTCGTCGACTCCATCGCCGGTGAACTCGCCTCCCTCGCCTCCGAGGACGACCGCGCCTACTGGCGCCGAGTCACAAGTGAATACGAGAAGTTCACGCTGCCGACGGCGTGGGGCGACGGCAGCGGGGCCCCTCGCGTCAAGCATCATGTGCAGGTCTCCTGGGAGGACCTGGAGCCTGCTCTGCGCGCGCTCGCCACCCGAGCACGGGCTTCGCTGAAGAGCGTCATGCTCGCCGCGTACGGCAAGGTGATGAGCCAGCTGACGGATGCGAAGGACTTCCACGCCGGTCTGGTCTTCGACGTGCGTCCCGAAGTGACGGGCGCCGACCGCGTGTACGGCATGTACCTCAACACGCTCCCCCTGGCCGTGGACCGGATGCCGGGGACCTGGCTGGAACTCGTACGGAACACCTTCACCCGGGAGGTCGAAGCCTGGGAGCACCGCAGGCACCCGCTCCCCGCCGTGCAGCGTGAGACCGGCAACAAACAGCTCATCGACGTCTTCTTCAACTACCAGGACTTCCGCCAGGTCGACGCCTCTCTCGTCGACGACAGCGTGGGCATCGACGACAGCCCCACCGAGTTCCCGCTGACCATCTCCTCGCGCGTCAAGCACATCTTCCTCACGGCCGACTCCTGGTCGCTCACCCTGGAGCACACCGAACGGATCGGCGTGATGTTCCGTGCGGTCCTGGAAGCGATGGCGGCCGACGCCGAGGGTGACGCGCGGGTGCCGCTGATACCCGCCGAGGAGCGGCGACGCCTCGTCGGCGAATGGGCGGCCAATCCGACCGCCCCGGTGACGCGGACCGTCCCCGAGCTCTTCGAGGAGCAGGCGGCACTCACACCCGGCGCCTGTGCGGTGGTGTCCGGCGACGAGCGGCTCACCTACGCCGAACTGGACGCCCGCGCCAACCGGCTCGCCCACCGGCTCCGTGAGCTCGGCGTCGCCCCGGAGTCCGTGGTCGCCGTGCTGCTCGACCGCGGAGCCGACCTGGTGACGGGGCTGCTGGCCGTCTGGAAGGCGGGCGGCGCCTATGTGCCGATGGACCCCGTCTTCCCGTCGGAACGCGTCGCCCACATGCTCGACGACGCTTCCGCCGGTGTGCTTCTGACCACCTCGGCGTACGAAGAGCGGGCAGGCGACGGCTTCGCCGGGCACACGCTGCTGCTCGACCGGGACCGGGAGGAGCTGGACACGCGCCCGGCGACGCGGCCGGAACGCGTCGACGACCTGGACCGGCTGGCCTACGTCATCTACACGTCCGGTTCCACCGGCCGGCCCAAGGGAGTTCTGGTACCGCACAGGGGACTGGTCAACCATGTCCGCTGGGCCGTCGAGGAGTTGACCACCGCGGGCGAGGGCGGTGCGCCCCTGTTCTCCTCCGTCGCCTTCGACCTGGTGGTGCCGAACCTGTGGGCGCCGCTGCTCGCCGGACAGCGGGTCCACGCCGTACCGCAGGACTGCGACCTCGGTGAGCTCGGCGGGACGCTGGCCGCACACGCCCCGTACTCCTTCGTGAAGTTGACGCCCGCCCACCTCGAGGTGCTGACGCAGCAGCTCTCCCCGGAGCAGGCGCAGCAGCTCGCTCCGCTGCTGGTGGTCGCCGGTGAGGCGTTCCGCCGCCAGGTGGTGCAGGCGTGGCAGTCGCTCGCTCCGGGCACGCGGCTGGTCAACGAGTACGGCCCGACGGAGAACTCGGTCGGTACCTGCGTCTGGCCCGTGCCCGGCACGTCCGAGGACGGCTGCCTGCCGGACGTGATGCCCATCGGCGGTCCGCTGCCCGGTGTGCGGATGTACGTCCTCGACGACCGCCTGGAGCCCGTTCCGACCGGCGTGACCGGAGAGCTGTACGTCGGCGGTACGGGCGTGGCACGCGGCTACCTCGCGCATCCGCAGCTGACCGCCTCCCGCTTCGTGCCCGACCCCTACGGCGACCCCGGCGACCGGCTCTACCGCAGCGGCGACCTCGTGCGGGTGCTGCCCGACGGCAACGTGGAGTTCCTCGGACGCGGAGACGGACAGGTCAAGATCCGCGGCTACCGCGTCGAACTGGGCGAGATCGAGGCGGCGCTCGGCGACCACCCGCGGGTGACGGACGCACGCGTCGTGCTCCGCGAGCAGGACCAGGGCGAGCTGCGGCTCGTCGCCTACCTCGTCCCTGCGGGGGAGACGCCCGTCGACGCCGCCGAACTGCACACCTTCCTCGGCTGCACCCTGCCCGAGTACATGGTGCCCACGGCGTTCGTGCCGCTGGAGGCCATCCCCCTCAACGCCAACGGCAAACTGGACCGGCAGGCCCTCCCCGATCCGGGGGAGGACGCGTACGCGCAGACGGAGTACACGGCCCCGCGGACTCCGCTCGAGGAACGTGTCGCAGCCGTGTGGAGCGACGTCCTCGGGTCCGGACGCATCGGCGTGGACGACGACTTCTTCGACCTCGGCGGCGACTCCATCCGGGCCGTGGCGCTGATCGGTGCCCTGCGCGGCGAGGGATTCGACGTCGCGGTACGTGACGTGTTCGCCCACCGGACCATCGCGGGACTGTGCCGGCTGCTCTCCGGAAGGTCTCAACTCTCCGCCGGGGCACAGAAGTTCACGGCTCCGTACGAGCTGGTCACCGAGGCGGACCGGAAGAGGCTGCCCGACGGCGTCGTCGACGCCTACCCGCTCTCGCTGGTGCAGACGGGCATGCTCGTCGAGACGCTGGCGGACGAGGAGCAGAACAACTACCACAACGTCAACGTCTACCGGGTCCACGACGAGGAGCCGTTCGACTTCGAGGCCTTCGAGGAAGCAGTCGGAATCCTCGTCGCCCGCCACGAGACGCTCCGCACCTCCGTGGCGCTGACCGGCTACTCGCGTCCGATGCAGTTCGTACACGCCCACGCGGACGTCCCGGCCGAACTGCGCGACCTCACCGGGCTGTCACAGGAACAGCAGCGGCAGAACATGCTCGCCTACGTCGCGGACGAGCGGACCCGCGTCTTCGACCTCTCGGCGCAGGCACCCCTGCTGCGCGTCGCCGCGCACATCCTGGGCGACGGCCAATGGCTGTGCACCTTCACGCAGAGCCACGCCATCATGGACGGCTGGAGCAACCAGCTGTTCCTGGTGGACCTCGTACACGTCTACCGGCGGCTGCGGGCCGGCCTGGAACCGGAGCCGTACCAGGCGCCGGCTGTGCGCTTCGCGGACTCCGTCGCGGCCGAACTCGCCGCCCTGGACTCGGCGGAGGACAAGGACTACTGGGAGCGCCTGGTCGCGGAACACACCAAGGCGGGGGTCCCCGACGGCTGGCACGGCGACCTTGCGGCTCCGGCCGAAGTGGTCCGCGCAGGCGTGCACTTCGACGACCTGACGGACCGGCTGCGGGCACTTGCCGCCTCGGCGAAGGTGCCCGTCAAGAGCGTGCTCGTGGCCGCGTTCATGAAGGTCATGGGCCAGCTCACCGACGAACCCGCCTACCACGCGGGCCTCGTCACCCATTCCCGGCTGGAGGAGCCGGGTGCGGACAGGGTCTACGGCACCTACCTGAACACGGTTCCCTTCCCCGCGGACCGTACGGCCCGCACGTGGCGGGAGCTGGTGCGGCAGGTCTCCGACCGGGAGATCGAGGCATGGCCGCACCGGCACTTCCCGATGCCGGGAATGCCGCAGCACGGCGGCGGACGTCTCGTCGACGTCTTCTTCAGCTACCTCGACTTCCACCGCATGGACTCGGAAGAGGCCGAGGACGGCTGGGGCTTCAACGACGCCCCCAACGAGTTCGCCCTCACCGTCACAGCGCTCGGCGGCACCCTGAGCCTGCGCTCGCACACCCACCACCTCAGCCAGGAGCACGCCGACCGGATCGCCGGCATGTTCCGCGCGGTTCTGGAGGCGATGGCGGCCGACGCGGACGGGGACGCCCGCGCCGTCCGTCTCCCCGCCGGTGAGGAGGAGTTGCTGCTCGCGGCGGGCGCCGCTGTGTCCTCCTCGGTGGTGTCGGAGACGGTGCATGAGCTGTTCGAGGGTCAGGTGGTGCGTGATCCGGGTGC
>NZ_JBHSFH010000018.1:0-190471 GCF_042653885.1 Streptomyces ovatisporus | reverse complement strand
CCTTTCAGCGCCGATGGTACTGCATGCGGGAGCGTGTGGGAGAGTAGGACACCGCCGAACTATCATTGAAGAGGCCGTGGTTCTTGGACTGTTAAGTCCGGGGACCACGGCCTTTTTCTGTGCTGTCACCAGGAGTTCATGTCCCGCCCTCAGCATCGCAATCATGGGGACGAGCGAATTGACGGCCGCCGGCGTGAGGCCGGGAGACGACGTCGTGGTGCCCGCCTACGGGGGTACCGAAGTGGCCAGGACGGTACGGGAGTTGGGCGCCCGGCCGGTCTTCGCGGACATCGATCCGCGCAGTTTCTGCCTTGATCCTGCGGCGGTCGAGACGGCGGTGACTCCGGCGACGGTCGCTGTCGTTCCTGTCCATCTCTTCGGTCACCCGGCGGACATGGTGTGCCTCCAGGAGCTGGCGCAGCGCCGCGGATTGCGAATGGTGGACATCGACGCCGGGCCTGAGGTCGTAGCAGTGGATGCCGTGCGGCGCCGGCAGTACGCCACTTATCTCGACATGAGGCTTCGCGGCGTCGTCGTACCGTCGGTCGCCGCAGGGGTCGAACACGCCTACACGGATTACGTGGTCCGCGTTCCCGGCAACGGCAGGCCGGACCGTGATGCCTTCAAGTACGCGCTCCGAGCCCGGGGTGTGCCTTGCTACGTCCCGGTGAAGACCCCCGCGCACCGTACGGCCGAGTTCCGTACTGACGTGCGCCTTCCTGAGTCGGAGCGTGCCGCCGACGAGTCGCTGGCGCTCCCGTTGGAGGCATCGATGACGAAGCGAGAGCTGCAGCGAGTGGTGTCGGCGTGCAACGGGCTGGGCGGGCTGCTCATGGAGCCGGCCTGCTGAGGCAGATGAAGTGCAGAGGTTCGGCGGTGAGTTAGACCGGCCGGCACACGTCGGCCGGGAGCGGGCGGCGATTCGGTTCAGCGGTGCGGATCGGGTAAGATCAGCGGCGCCGCAGCGCGCCCCAATAGCTCAGTCGGCAGAGCGTCTCCATGGTAAGGAGAAGGTCAACGGTTCGATTCCGTTTTGGGGCTCTCAGCAAGGCAGTCGAAAGGCTCCCGCTCTCGAGCGGGAGCCTTTTCTCGTGCCTGGGGGCGCAGCCGCCGGGGACCAGTCGGCTACTCGGGAACCCGCATCGCGACGATGGCCATGTCGTCGGACGGGGCGTCGGTCGCGAAGCGCTCGACTGCCCGCATGATGCGTGCGGCCACCGCACCTGCCGTGAGTCCTGTGCAGGTGGTGAGCACGTCGGCCAGCCCGTCGTCCCCGAGCATGCGGGTGCCTTCACGGCGTTCCGTCACGCCGTCGGTCACGCACAGCAGCACATCGCCCGGTTCGAGGATGATCGTCTGCTCGTACAGTTCGAGGTCGTCCATGACACCGAGGAGCGGCTGCGGGTCGGCAGCCGGTTCGACACTGCCGTCCTGACGGAGACGCAGCGGCAGCGGATGGCCCGCGCAGACCACTTTCAGCTCCGCGCTGCCGTCGCTCTGCGGCCTCAACTCCCCGTACAGCAGGGTGAGGAAGCGGCTGCGCGCGCCTTCGTCGAGGATGGCGGTGTTGAGCCGGTCCAGTACGGCGGGGCCGCCCAGTCCCTCGCGGGCCAGCAACCGCAGTGCGTGCCGGGCGAGTCCGGTGACGGCCGCCGCTTCGGGGCCCGTCCCGCAGACGTCGCCGATTGCGAAGCCGAAGGTGCCTTCGGAGATGTCGAAGAGGTCGTAGAAGTCGCCGCCGACCTCGTTGCCCTCTCCTGCCGCGCGGTAGATGACCTCCACTTCCACTCCGCCGCCGACGTCGGGCAGTTCGGGCGGAAGGAGACTGCGCTGCAGCGACTGGCTGATGGCCGTACGTTCCGAGTACAGCCGTGCGTTGTCGAGCGCGAGAGCCGCACGGCGGGAGAGATCCTCGGCGAGTTCGAGGATTTCCTGACGGAACCGTTCGTCGGTCGGCTTGCCCAGGGTGAGCATGCCGATGACGCGGTTGCGGGCGACCAGGGGCAGTACGACGGTCTCGCCGCCGACGGCCGATGCTGTCGCTCGCGAGGCACCGGACGAGAGGTGCGGTTCGTCCTCCCCCAGGGCCACGCTCCGCAGTGACGTGCGGAAGGCGGCGGAGTGGGCCGCTTCGGTGGGGGCGCTCCAGACCCGTGCGCCGGGTGTGGGCACGGGGTCGGGGGGATCGACCTTCGCCAGCAGAGCTTTGAGGTTGTCGATCCGGTCCTCGTCCTCGTGCAGCACGTAGGAGAGCTTGGGGTCGGAGCCGGGCTCGGCGACTGTGTAGACGGCGCACCAGGCGGCCAGTGTGGGCACCGTCATCTGGGCCATCAACGCCAGCGTCTGGTCCCTGTCGAGGGTTCCGGCGAGCAGGTCCGAGGCCTCCACGAGGAAGGAGAGCGAGCCGCGGCGCAGCCGCTCCAGCTCGGTCAGACGAGCGCGTTCGACTGCGAGGGCGATGCGGTCGGCGGCGAACTGGAGGCGCAGTGCCTCTTCGTTGGTGTAGCGGCCGGGTGACTCGGTGGCGACGCCCAGTGAACCGGTCAGCCGTCCCTCGACCTTGAGCGGGACGGTGACGACCGCGCGCATGCCGGTCCCGTCCAGGAGGGGCACGGCACCGGGTACGACGGTGAGGTCCTCGTGTACGGAGGGCATACGCGCGGATCCGTACCGTCCAGTACCGGCCTCGACCGGAACGCGGGCGAAGCGCTGCCGGGCGGAGGGAAGCCCGGTGGAGGCCCGTACCTCCAGCTCGGTCTCGTCGTCGGTGGCCAGCAGCAGGTAGGCCGCGTCGCCGTCGAGCATGTCGCGTGCCCGTTCCACGGTCCGCTGGAGCAGTCCGTCGAGGTCGTCCGGAGCGGGGGAACCGATGAAGATTTCGAAGGGGTCGGCCGGGCCGTCGCCGCTGCCATGGCGGCTTGCGGAATCGGGGGCGGGGGAGCGCAGCGGTGTCTGGAGAATGGCACGCTCGTGGTCGCGGACGAGGAGGCAGACGGTGGACGGTTCACCGTCGCTGTCGCGCACGCGCAGGTGTGAGGCGTAGACGGGGATCGTACGGCCGTCGGCGCCGCGCAGCCCGTACGAGCCCTCCCAGCGGGAGAGCTGGAGCGCCTCGGCGATGCCCGTGCTGGTGCCCGGGGTGTGAGGCCAGGCTGCGAAGTCGGTGAAAGGTTTGCCGGAGACCTGCACGGCTTGGTAACCGAACAGTTGCTGGGCGTCTTCGTTCCAGGCGGCGATCGACCCGTGGCGGTCGACCTGCACGACGGCGACATGGACGCGGGTATCGGCCACGGGCAGCGCGTCGTCGGGCAGTGCGGGGCCGGCCGCGCGGGTCCCCACAGGACGCTCGGGGAGGTCGAGGCTGAACCAGACGCGCTTGTCTGCGGCCGTGTAGTCGACGCCCCAGTGGGACGCCAGTGCGGCGCACAGCAGCAGGCCGCGGCCGCCTTCACGGTCGGGGCTGGCGATCACTTGGGCGGGGTCCTGCAGCGGCAGTTCACGCTCCGGGTAGCGGTCGACGACCTCTACGCGGACGCCGTCTCCGTCGCGGAGGCAGACGACCTCGGCTGCCGTGCCCGCGTGGACGACCGCGTTGGTCACGAGTTCGCTGGTCAGGACGACGGCGTCGTCGACGATGTCGCCCAGGCCCCAGCCCTGGAGGGTGTCCCGCACGAAGGCGCGGGCCGTCGCGACGGAACGTCCGACAGGCTCGAACGTGGCCGCTGCCCTCGCGGTGATCACTTGCTTCCCCTTGTATCGCTGCTCGCTGCCGGCACGCCTGCCGTCGCTGCCGTCCGCACCCGGCGGGAGCTCCTGTGCCGCGATGCGGGGAGCTTCGCTGCCGGTGGCAGACGTACTGCCGTTGCTGTGCCTGCCGCCGCAGCCGTCGACCGGGAGACCCATGTCGCCGTCGGCGGGGGCGTCCCCGCGTTCGGCGCTCTTCTCTTGCGTCACCCGCGGCGCCCCTCCGTTGCTCTTCATGCCCTCGCAGCTGCCCCTGCACGCTCCGTGCGTTTCTGCACTCTTCGTGCTCTTCCGCCCTCTCCCCGGCACATCGGGGTGGATGGACAGCCGGAGGCCAGGTTACTTACGTTCGCAGTGTGCGCGGGTGCCGGATCCGGTGTGTTTTCCGGCCGGGCCGTGTGTAGAGCTGTGTGCCATGCTGCCGAACTGTTATCGCCTGGTTCAGGCAGGGTGAAACACTGGGAAGGCTCGAAGCAACAACCCGGGTATGACGGCAGTACGGTCGACCCTTCGGGAGGGACACGGTGGAGTCTGGCGCGGCGGCGCGTAGCAGGAGTACGCGCCCGAAGGGCGGCCGCTCCCGGAAGAGCGGGACGATCGAAGTCGATGCGGCTTCCGTCAACAAGCTTCTGACGGCGCTGACGGCGATGCGGGACGGCAACTTCCGCAAGCGGCTGACCGTCACGGGGGACGGTCCGATGGCGGAGATCGCGGCCGTCTTCAACGAGGTCGCGGATCAGAACCTGCATTTGACGGGTGAGCTGGCGCGGGTGCGCCGGGTCGTCGGCCGCGAGGGCAAGCTGACCGAGCGGCTGGAGACCGGCACGTGTGAGGGCTCCTGGGCTGCGGCCATCGATGCGTCGAACGCGCTGGTCGAGGATCTGGTCAGGCCGGTTTCCGAAGTCGGTCGTGTGCTGTCCGCGGTTGCCGAGGGCGACCTGGAACAGCGGATGGATCTGCGCTCACGCGGTTCGGACGGCAGCGGACATCCGCTGCGCGGCGAGTTCCTGAAGGTCGGGCGCACCGTAAACGGCCTTGTCGATCAACTGTCGACGTTCGCCGACGAGGTGACGCGCGTCGCAAGCGAGGTCGGCACGGAAGGGAAGCTGGGCGGCCAGGCGCGGGTGCGCGGCATGTCCGGTTCCTGGAAGGACCTGACGGACTCCGTCAACACGATGGCGTCGCGGCTCACCGCTCAAGTGCGGGACATCGCGCTGGTGACGACCGCGGTCGCCAAGGGCGATCTGTCGCGCAAGGTCACCGTGCACGTGGCCGGCGAGATGCTGGAGTTGAAGAACACCGTCAACACGATGGTCGACCAGCTCTCCTCCTTCCAGTCCGAGGTGACGCGCGTCGCCCGTGAGGTCGGCACCGAGGGGGAGCTGGGCGGACAGGCGCGTGTGCAGGGCGTCGCCGGCGTATGGAAGGACCTGACCGACTCCGTCAACCTCATGGCCGGCAACCTCACCTCGCAGGTGCGGGAGATCGCGCAGGTGACCACGGCGGTCGCCAACGGCGACCTGTCCCAGAAGATCACCGTCAACGCGCGGGGTGAGGTCGCGCAGCTCGCCGAGACCATCAACACGATGACCGAGACGCTGCGGACCTTCGCCGACGAGGTGACGCGGGCCGCGAACGAGGTCGGCACCGAGGGCGTCCTCGGCGGTCAGGCGCAGGTGCCCGGTGCGGCCGGTATCTGGAAGGACCTCACCGATTCGGTGAACACCGCCTTCCGGAACCTCACCGCGCAGGTCCGGGACATCGCGCAGGTGACGACGGCGGTGGCGAACGGTGATCTGTCGCAGAAGGTGACGGTGGATGTCTCCGGCGAGATGCTGGAGTTGAAGACCACGGTCAACACGATGGTCGACCAGCTCTCCTCGTTCGGCGCCGAAGTCACCCGCGTCGCCCGGGAGATCGGCGTCGAGGGGGAACTGGGCGGCCAGGCGCAGGTGCCGGGAGCGGGCGGCACCTGGAAGGACCTCACCGATTCGGTGAACACCGCCTTCCGGAACCTCACCGGGCAGGTGCGCAACATCGCGCAGGTGACGACGGCGGTGGCGAACGGTGATCTGTCGCAGAAGGTGACGGTCGATGTCTCCGGCGAGATGCTGGAGTTGAAGAACACCGTCAACACGATGGTCGACCAGCTCTCGTCCTTCGCCGAGCAGGTCACGAGGATGGCCCGTGACGTGGGGACGGAAGGGCGTCTCGGCGGTCAGGCCCGCGTGGACGGCGTTTCCGGTACCTGGAAGGACCTGACCGACTCCGTCAACTTCATGGCGGGCAACCTCACCTCTCAGGTGCGCAACATCGCGCAGGTGACGACCGCTGTGGCCCGCGGTGACCTCTCCCAGAAGATCAAGGTCGATGCGCGCGGGGAGATCCTGGAGCTGAAGAACACCATCAACACGATGGTCGACCAGCTCTCGGCCTTCGCGGAACAGGTCACCCGCGTCGCCCGCGAGGTCGGTACGGAGGGGCGGCTGGGCGGCCAGGCGCAGGTGCCCGGCGTCGCGGGCGTCTGGCGTGACCTGACCGACTCCGTGAACGGCATGGCGGGCAACCTCACCGACCAGGTCCGGAACATCGCCCAGGTCGCCACCGCTGTGGCCCGCGGTGACCTCTCCCAGAAGATCACCGTGGATGCGCGCGGGGAGATCCTGGAGCTGAAGAACACCCTCAACACGATGGTGGACCAGCTCTCTTCGTTCGCCGAGCAGGTCACGAGGGTGGCCCGCGAGGTCGGTACGGAGGGCATCCTGGGCGGTCAGGCGGAGGTCAAGGGCGTCTCGGGTACGTGGAAGGACCTCACGCAGTCCGTCAACTTCATGGCGAACAACCTGACGTCGCAGGTGCGGAACATCGCGGAGGTCACCACGGCGGTCGCGCAGGGCGACCTGTCCAAGAAGATCACCGTCGATGCGAAGGGCGAGATCCTCGCACTGGTGAC
This sequence comes from Streptomyces ovatisporus, assembly GCF_042653885.1. NCBI lineage: Bacteria > Bacillati > Actinomycetota > Actinomycetes > Kitasatosporales > Streptomycetaceae > Streptomyces > Streptomyces ovatisporus. Next base: position 183,774 of record NZ_JBHSFH010000018.1, on the reverse strand, counting down.
GACCGTGAACACGATGGTCGACCAGCTGTCCTCGTTCGCGGAACAGGTCACGAGGGTGGCCCGCGAGGTGGGCACGGAAGGCATGCTCGGCGGTCAGGCGAGGGTGCCCGGTGTGACCGGCATCTGGAAGGACCTCAGCGAGAACGTCAACCTGATGGCGAACAACCTCACGAGCCAGGTCCGCAACATCTCGCAGGTCGCCACCGCGGTCGCCAACGGCGACCTGACGAAGAAGGTCACCGTCGAGGCGAGCGGCGAGGTCGAGCAGCTGGCCGACACCCTCAACACGATGGTCACGGCACTGTCGACGTTCGCGGAAGAGGTCACCCGCGTCGCCCGCGAGGTGGGTACGGACGGTGTGCTGGGCGGTCAGGCGCGGGTCGCCGGGGTCGCAGGCACGTGGAAGGACCTCACCGAGTCGGTCAACTCGATGGCCTCCAACCTCACCGGACAGGTCCGCAACATCGCGATGGTCACCACCGCCATCGCCCGCGGTGACCTGACGAAGAAGATCGACATCGAGGCCAACGGCGAGATCCTGGAGCTGAAGACGACCATCAACACGATGGTGGACCAGCTCTCCTCGTTCGCCGAGCAGGTCACCAGGGTCGCCCGCGAGGTGGGTACCGAGGGACAGCTGGGCGGACAGGCACGCGTACAGGGCGTGGCCGGCACCTGGAAGGACCTCACCGATTCGGTGAACGAGATGGCCTCCAACCTGACCCGTCAGATGCGCGCCATCGCCGACGTGGCCACTGCCGTGACGCGTGGAGACCACAACGTCCGGATCGACGTGGAGGCGGCGGGGGAGATCCTGCAGCTGCAGGGCTACATCAACACCATGATCGCCAACCTCCGTGAGACCACCCTCGCCAATCAGGAGCAGGACTGGCTCAAGGGCAACCTCGCCCGCATCTCCGGCCTCATGCAGGGGCGCCGGGACCTGACCGACGTGGCCGGTCTGATCATGAGCGAGCTGACCCCGGTGGTCTCGGCCCAGCACGGCGCCTTCTTCCTCGCCGTCTCGACGGACGAGGACAAGGAGGACGTCGGCATCGGGGCCGACCACGGCGCGGACGGCCAGTACGAGCTGCGGATGCTGGGCAGTTACGGCTACTCCAAGGGCACGATGCCCACCACGTTCACGCCGGGCGAGTCGCTCGTGGGGACGGCGGCGCAGGAGGGCCGGACGATCCTCGTCGAGAACGCGCCGCCCGGGTATCTGAAGATCTCCTCCGGGCTCGGTGAGGCACCTCCCGCGCACGTGATCGTTCTGCCCGTCATCTTCGAGGGGACGATTCTGGGTGTGATCGAGCTGGCGGCGTTCCAGCCCTTCGCGCAGATCCAGAAGGACTTCCTCAACCAGATCGCGGAGATGATCGCGACCAGCGTCAACACGATCAGCGTCAACACCCGGACCGAGGTGCTGCTGCGGCAGTCGCAGGAGCTGACCGAACAGCTGCGGGAGCGTTCGGAAGAGCTGGAGAACCGGCAGAGGGCGCTCCAGGAGTCGAACGCGCAGCTGGGGGAGAAGGCCGAACAGCTCGCGCAGACCAACAGCGACATCGAGATCAAGAACAGGGAGATCGAGGAGGCCCGGCAGGTCCTGGAGGAGCGTGCCGAGCAGCTGTCGGTCTCGATGCGCTACAAGTCCGAGTTCCTCGCGAACATGAGCCACGAGCTGCGGACGCCGCTCAACTCGCTGCTCATTCTGGCGAAGCTGCTCGCGGACAACGCGGAGGGCAACCTCTCCCCGAAGCAGGTCGAGTTCGCCGAGACCATCCACGGCGCGGGGTCGGACCTGCTGCAGCTGATCAACGACATCCTCGACCTGTCGAAGGTCGAGGCGGGCAAGATGGACGTCAGCCCGACACGCATCGCGCTCGTCCAGCTCGTCGACTACGTCGAGGCGACGTTCCGGCCGCTGACAGCGGAGAAGGGCCTCGACTTCTCCGTGCGGGTCTCGCCGGAGCTGCCCGCGACGCTCCACACGGACGAACAGCGGCTGCTGCAGGTGCTGCGGAACCTGCTGTCCAACGCGGTGAAGTTCACCGACGGCGGCGCCGTCGAGCTGGTGATCCGTTCCGCGCAGGCGGAGGTCCCGGAAGTCATCCGCGAGCAGATGCTGGAGCACGGCTCGCTGCTCGACGCCGACGCCGAGATGATCGCCTTCTCCGTGACCGACACGGGTATCGGCATCGCCGCGAGCAAGATGCGGGTCATCTTCGAGGCGTTCAAGCAGGCCGACGGCACGACCAGCCGCAAGTACGGGGGTACGGGTCTGGGTCTGTCCATCAGCCGGGAGATCGCGCGCCTGCTCGGCGGTGAGATCTACGCAGCCAGTGAACCGGGCCGTGGATCGACCTTCACGCTGTATCTGCCGCTGCATCCGACCGAACTGCCGCCGCAGGGCTACGCGCAGCTCGGTTCGAACACCCTGGCCATCGCCGCCGCTGCGGAGACCACAGCGGCCGCGGCAGAGCGCATCGAACCGCTGGAGCGGGTCGACGCCGCCGGGGAGGCCGGCGAGGGCGCGACCGGGAATGCCGAGGAGGGCGGGGGCGACGTCGCCGCCTCGGAGGCGGAGCGTGCCGCGGCCTCGCTCGTACGGCGCCGTCGGCAGCGTTCGGCCACAGAGCCCGAACAGCAGCGGGAGATGCCGCCTGAAGCGCAGCCCGAGCCGCGAGCGCTGCAGAACGGCCGCAGCGGGAGCCGGAACGGCCGCGGCGGCGCCCGCGGCAAGGCCGACTGGGCGCAGGACGAGGGGCGTTCGGAGACGGGTCGGGACGCTGCGCAGTCGCAGGACGACGCCTGGCTCCACAGCGGCCAGGACCTCGTCGAGCCCGGCCCGGGGAGCGAGTTCTCCGGGGAGAAGGTGCTCATCGTCGACGACGACATCCGCAACGTCTTCGCGCTCACCAGCGTGCTGGAACAGCACGGACTCCAGGTGCTCTACGCCGAGAACGGCCGGGAGGGCATCGAGGTCCTGGAGCAGCACGACGACGTCGCGGTGGTGCTGATGGACATCATGATGCCGGAGATGGACGGCTACGCGACGACGGCGGCGATCCGCAAGATGCCGCAGTTCGCCGGGCTGCCGATCATCGCGCTGACGGCGAAGGCGATGAAGGGCGACAGGGAGAAGAGCATCGAGGCCGGTGCGTCCGACTACGTGACGAAACCGGTGGACACGGACCACCTGCTGACTGTCATGGGGGAGTGGATGAGGGCGCGTTGATGTGGCAGCGTGCCTGTGGCGTTCGGCAGCTGACGGAGTGTGCCGAAGACGTGTGAAGTACGGTCGAGGGGGAACCTTTTGGTCTCCTGAGGCGTTTCTGTTGTGTGCACAGTGACATCACGGTGACAGGGTGTGGTGAACCGTGGCGTGCGGCTACGATGACCCGCACAAGGACGGGCGGCGGCGTCGAGGAGCCGCTCCCAGGGGCGGCGTCCGAGGGGCTGCCGGGGCGAGGAGGACGGGCCATGGTGCAGAAGGCCAAGATCCTCCTGGTCGATGACCGGCCGGAGAATCTGCTGGCGCTGGAGGCCATTCTCTCCGCGCTCGATCAGACGCTGGTGCGGGCATCGTCAGGGGAGGAAGCGCTCAAGGCGCTGCTGACGGACGATTTCGCGGTCATTCTGCTGGACGTCCAGATGCCTGGAATGGACGGCTTCGAGACCGCCGCCCACATCAAGCGCAGGGAGCGTACGCGGGACATCCCGATCATCTTCCTCACGGCCATCAACCACGGTCCGCACCACACCTTCCGGGGCTATGCGGCGGGCGCGGTGGACTACATCTCCAAACCGTTCGACCCGTGGGTGCTCCGGGCCAAGGTCTCGGTCTTCGTCGAGCTCTACATGAAGAACGTCCAGCTGCGTGAGCAGGCATCGCTGCTGCGGCTCCAGTTGGAGAACGGCAGTGGCACAGGGCATTCGCCGGACGGCCCCGCCGACGAGGCCGGCGAGCCTCCCGGCCTGCTGTCGGAACTGTCGGCCCGCCTCGCCGCTGTCGAGGAGCAGGCCGAGGCGCTCTCCAACCAGCTCGGCGACAACGCCGAATCGGCCACTGTCGCAACAGCCGCGCACCTCGAACGGAAGCTCTCCGGCCTGCGCCGGGCACTTGACGCCCTCGAACCCGGCACGGGCGGCGGTGCCTCGGCGCAGGTCCCGTCGCAGAACTGAGCCGGGAGCCACTTCCGGAGCGGACTGCCCGACGGGCGCGCGAGGCTGACCGCCCGTCATGCCCGGCCGTTCGTGCCTCGGACGCCCCGCGGCGGTAACCTCACCACCATGGCCTCTCGTACGTCAGGCACCGGAAAGGCAGCCGCCAAAGCACCCGCGAAGAAGGCTGCCGCGAAAAAGCCACCGGCGAAGAAGGCCACCGCCAAGAAGGCACCGGCCAAGAAGCCGGCAGCCAAGGGGAAGGCCAAGTCCGCGGCCAAGCCCGCCCCTTCGCCGACCGCGGGTGTCTACCGTCTGGTGCGCGCGTGCTGGCTCGGTGTCGCCCACGCCGTCGGCGCGCTGTTCCGCGGGATAGGGCGCAGTACGAAGGCCCTCGACCCTGCTCACCGCAAGGACGGGCTGGCCCTGCTGCTGCTGGGCATCGCACTCGTCGTCGCGGCGGGCACCTGGTCGAACCTCAAGGGTCCGGTCGGGGAACTCGTCAAGTTGCTCGTCACGGGTGCGTTCGGCCGTCTCGACCTGCTGGTGCCGATACTGCTCGGGGTGATCTCCGTGCGGCTGATCCGGCACCCGGAGAAGCCGGAGGCCAACGGCCGTATCGTCGTGGGGCTTTCGGCGCTCGTCGTCGGCGGGCTCGGGCTCGTGCACATCGGGTGCGGAGCCCCTGGGCGCGGGGAGGGCAACGAGTCGATCCAGGACGCGGGCGGCCTGATCGGCTGGGCTGCTTCCCGGCCGCTGATCGAGGTGGTCGGCGAGATGCTGGCGGTGCCGCTGCTGGTGCTGGTCGCCGTCTTCGGTCTGCTGGTCGTCACCGCCACGCCCGTCAACGCCATTCCGCGGCGGCTGCGGGCGCTGGGGGTGCGGCTCGGCGTCGTGCACGCCCCCGAGGCCGCACGGGAGTTCGACGACGATGACGTGGACGCGGAGCAGCCGGCCCGCCGGGGAAGGCCCCGCGCGCACAGCATGCGCAAGGAGTACCTGGACCCGGCTCACGCCGAGAAAGAGGCTCTCGACCGGCGCCGTACGTCCAGGGGACGCTCCAGGCGGAGCGGTGCCGCCGCGGGGCGGGAGAGCGACTCCGTCGACGTGGCGGCCGCAGCCGCGGCGTCGTTGGACGGGGCACTGCTGCACGGGGTTCAGCCTTCGCCGCTCGTCGCGGACCTGAGCTCCGGGGTCTCTTCGGGGGAGCGCCGCAAGGCCGCCGAGGAGCGGGCGAGGTCCGGCGGTGGAGCCGCACAGCCGGACGCTGACGACGGGGTCGAGCGCACGCCCGTACCCGATCTGACGAAGGCTCCGGCGCAGAAGGAGACCGAGGGGCTGCCTGCCCGCGCCGAGCAGCTTCAGCTGTCCAACGACATCACCTACGCCCTTCCCTCGCTCGACCTGCTGACGAGGGGCGGCCCGGGGCGTACACGCAGTGCGGCGAACGACCAGGTCGTCGAGTCGCTGACGACGGTCTTCAGCGAGTTCAAGGTCGACGCGGCAGTCACCGGCTTCACCCGCGGGCCGACAGTCACCCGCTACGTGGTGGAGCTCGGGCCTGCCGTGAAGGTCGAGAAGATCACGGCGCTGACGAAGAACATCGCGTACGCGGTGGCCAGCCCCGATGTGCGCATCATCAGTCCCATTCCCGGCAAGTCCGCCGTCGGCATCGAAATCCCCAACAGCGACCGGGAGATGGTCAACCTCGGCGACGTGCTGCGCTCGGCCGCCGCCGCGGGCGAGGAGCACCCCATGCTCGTGGGGCTCGGCAAGGACGTCGAAGGGGGCTACGTTTCGGCCGACCTGACCCGGATGCCGCACATGCTGATCGCGGGCGCCACCGGCTCCGGCAAGTCGTCCTGCATCAACTGCCTCATCACCTCCGTCCTCGCCAGGGCCACGCCCGACGACGTACGGATGGTCCTGGTCGACCCGAAGCGTGTGGAGCTGACGTCGTACGAGGGCATCCCGCACCTGATCACACCGATCATCACCAATCCCAAGAAGGCGGCCGAAGCGCTCCAGTGGGTCGTACGCGAGATGGACCTGCGCTACGACGACCTGGCCGCCTTCGGATACCGCCACATCGACGACTTCAACGCGGCTGTGCGCAGCGGGAAGATCTCCGCGCCGGAGGGCAGTGAGCGTGAGCTGGCGCCCTATCCGTATCTCCTCGTCATCGTCGACGAGTTGGCGGACCTGATGATGGTCGCCCCGCGTGACGTGGAGGACGCGATCGTCCGGATCACACAGCTCGCGCGGGCCGCGGGGATCCACCTGGTGCTCGCCACCCAGCGTCCGTCCGTCGACGTCGTCACCGGGCTGATCAAGGCGAACGTCCCCTCCCGGCTGGGCTTTTCGACGTCGTCCCTCGCGGACAGCCGCGTCATCCTCGACCAGGCGGGCGCGGAGAAACTCATCGGAAAGGGCGACGGTCTCTTCCTCCCCATGGGCGCCAACAAGCCGGTGCGGATGCAGGGCGCCTACGTCGACGAGGACGAGATCCACGCGGTGGTCGAACACTGCAAGGCGCAGATGGCCCCGGTCTTCCGCGAGGACGTGACCGTCGGGCAGAGCAAGAAGAAGGAGATCGACGAGGAGATCGGCGACGACCTGGACCTGCTCTGCCAGGCGGCGGAACTGGTCGTCTCCACCCAGTTCGGTTCCACGTCGATGCTGCAGAGGAAGCTGCGGGTGGGCTTCGCCAAGGCCGGCAGGCTGATGGACCTGATGGAGTCCAGAGGCGTGGTCGGGCCCAGCGAGGGGTCCAAGGCGCGGGACGTGCTGATCAAACCTGACGAACTCGAGGGTGTGCTGGCCGTGATCCGCGGGGAACCTCACCCGTAAGGACGAGTGAGGCAACCGTTTCCGTCGCGCATACGTCAAGTTGGAGACGGGAGCGGATGGACGTGTCCAAAGTCAGGACGTACGACGAACCTGATGGCGTACAAACATCGTCCGCCCGCTTGCCCCGCTCTTTTGCTCCGCCCCTAGACTGAACGTCCAGCAGGTGGCTACACGCTCGAAAGGCGCCCCCGTGTCCATCGGCAACGCAGCGGAAGAGGACCGGCCATCGGTCGGTCAAGCCCTCCAACAAGCCCGTAACGACGCCCGACTGAGCATCGACGAAGTCAGCACGTCGACGAGAGTGCGCGTCCCCATCGTCCAGGCCATCGAAGCGGATGATTTCTCCCGGTGCGGCGGCGACGTCTACGCCCGCGGACACATCCGCACGCTCGCCCGTGAAGTCGGACTGGATCCCAAAGAGCTCGTCGAGCAGTACGACGCCGAGCACGGCGGACGCCCCCAGCCGACCGCGCCGGCAGCGCTCTTCGAGGCCGAGAGAATCCGCCCGGAACGGCGAAGGCCCAACTGGACCGTCGCCATGGTCGCCGCGATCGTCGTCGTGATCGGCTTCGTCGGCTTCACGCTGATCGGAGGCGAGGACCCGGCCACTCCGCCGGCGGCGGAGGAGACACCTTCGTCGCAGCCCTCGCAGCCGGGCAAGCCCTCGAAGTCGGCCGACCCGACCGACACGCCTCCGGCGGACCCCAAGCCGTCCGACAGTGCGATCGCCGCTGCTCCGGCAGACAAGGTGACTGTGCAGATGACGGCTGAACAGAACGTGTGGATCTCCGCGGAGGACCACAACGGCCGGCTCGTCCACGAAGGTGTGCTCCAGAAGGGGAAGAGCAAGACCTTCACCGACGACGAGCGGCTCAACCTCGTGCTCGGCAACGCCGGAGGCGTGAAGCTCTACGTCAACGGCAAGGAGGTCAAGGACGTGGGCGAGGACGGCCAGGTCCAGCGGGTCTCCTACACCCGAGGCGATCCCGAGGCCGGCTGAACCGGCAAGGCAGGTCCCGGCCGCGAGTAAGTCCGAAGTCGCGCCGTCCGCCCCAGGGGGGAAGGCGGGACTTCGGACTTAACCGTTTCCGGGACTCTCCGCGGGTCTCCTGCGAGGTCGTGGCACGGCACGGGAGCAGCGTCACCTGCGGGCTGTGGGCGGGACGCGACGAAGTACGCTGAGTCCATGCCCGAACGCCGCACCGTCGCCCTTGTCACGCTTGGCTGCGCCCGAAACGAAGTCGACTCCGAAGAGCTCGCAGGCCGCCTCGCAGCGGACGGCTGGGACCTCGTCGAGGAAGCCGCCGAAGCAGACGTCGCCGTCGTCAACACCTGCGGTTTCGTCGAGGCTGCGAAGAAGGACTCGGTCGACGCGCTGCTGGAGGCCAACGACCTGAAGTCCGGGGAGGGTTCCGAGGGGAACCGCACCCAGGCAGTGGTGGCCGTGGGCTGCATGGCCGAGCGGTACGGCAAGGAGCTGGCGGAAGCGCTGCCGGAAGCGGACGGCGTGCTCGGTTTCGACGATTACGCCGACATCTCCGACCGGCTGCAGACGATCCTCAGCGGCGGTGTCCACGCCCCTCACACGCCGCGCGACCGTCGCAAGCTGCTGCCCGTGAGCCCGGCGGAGCGGCAGAGCGCCGGATCGGACGTCGCGCTCCCCGGCCACGGCGCGGACGCCGGCGCACCGGACGGTGCCGGTACGGGCGCGCAGCCGCCCCGCACAGTGCCCGGGGACCTGCCCGAGGGCCTGGCCCCGGCCTCCGGGCCGCGGGCTCCTCTGCGGCGCCGTCTGGACGGCAGCCCGGTGGCCTCGGTGAAGCTGGCGTCGGGGTGCGACAGACGGTGCTCCTTCTGCGCCATCCCCTCCTTCCGCGGTTCGTTCATCTCGCGGCGGCCCTCCGACGTACTCGGTGAGACGCGCTGGCTGGCCGAGCAGGGCGTACGTGAAGTGATGCTCGTTTCGGAGAACAACACCTCCTACGGCAAGGACCTGGGCGACATCAGGCTGCTGGAGACGCTGCTTCCGGAACTGGCCGCGGTCGACGGCATCGAGCGCATCAGGGTCAGCTACCTGCAGCCGGCCGAGATGCGCCCCGGCCTGATCGACGTGCTGACGGGGACCGAGAAGGTGGCCCCGTACTTCGACCTGTCGTTCCAGCACTCTGCTCCCGGCGTGCTGCGGGCGATGCGCCGCTTCGGGGACACGGAGCGCTTCCTGGAGCTGCTGGACACCATCCGGGCGAAGGCGCCCCAGGCAGGCGTCCGGTCGAACTTCATCGTCGGCTTCCCCGGTGAGAGCGAAGCGGACGTCGCGGAGCTGGAGCGCTTCCTCGGTGCGGCCCGGCTGGATGCCGTCGGGGTCTTCGGGTACTCCGACGAGGACGGAACGGAGGCGGCCGGCTACGAGGAGAAGAACGACCCCGATGTGGTGGCGGAGCGCCTCGAGCGGGTCTCCCGGCTCGCCGAGGAGCTGTCCGCCCAGCGTGCCGAGGAACGGCTCGGTGAAACGGTCCGCGTACTCGTCGAGTCCTTCGAGAGCGACGCGGGCGACGCGGGCGACGCGGGCGACGAGGGGGTCATGGCCGTGGGCCGGGCGGCGCACCAGGCACCCGAGACGGACGGCCACGTGCTGCTGGACGTGGCTGCGCGGCCCGGACGGGAGCTCGTGATCGGACGTATGGTCGAGGCCAAGGTGGTCGCCACCGAAGGTGTCGACCTTGTCGCCGAACCTCTGGGTGGTGCTGCCGAGGGAGGCGACGAGGGCGGCGGAGGCAGCGAGGAGGCAGCCACATGACAGGAGTGCCTGCCTCCGCGTCGAGTGGTGGTGCGATGGCCCAGCCCCAGCCCAAATCGCAGCCTCAGCCCGGGACCGGCGGAGTCGCCGGTGTCCGGACGGTGAGCCTGTGGAACATCGCCAACATCCTCACCATGGTGCGGCTGTTGCTCGTGCCGGGCTTCGTCGTGCTGATGCTGGCAGAAGGCGGGCACGACCCGGCTTGGCGGTCGTTCGCCTGGGCGGCGTTCACCGTCGCGATGATCACGGACCTCTTCGACGGCGAGCTCGCACGGCGCTACGACCTGGTCACCGACTTCGGGAAGATCGCCGATCCGATCGCGGACAAAGCGATCATGGGAACGGCTCTGGGCTGCCTGTCCGCGCTGGGTGATCTCTCCTGGTGGGTGACAGGAGTGATCCTGTTCCGGGAACTGGGCATCACGGCGATGCGTTTCTGGGTCATCCGGCACGGAGTGATCCCCGCGAGCCGCGGCGGCAAGCTGAAGACGCTCGCTCAGGGCGTGGCCGTGGGCATGTACGTACTGGCTCTGACGGGGCCGCTGGCGACGATGCGCTGGTGGGTGATGGCGGTGGCGGTGGCGTTGACGGTGGTGACCGGTCTCGACTACGTGCGGCAGGCCGTCGTGCTGCGCCGTGCGGGGCGTGCGCGCGACCGGGCGGTGCAGAGCGACGGAGGCGTGCAGCCGTGACGCCCGGCGCGGAAGCGGAGGAGGACTACTTCGATGTGTCCGCCGATGTGCTCGATCTGCTGATCCAGCGGGGCGAGACGGTGGCCGTGGCCGAGTCGCTGACAGGTGGCATGGTCGCTGCCGAGATCACGTCGGCGCCGGGTTCTTCGCAGGCGTTCATCGGTTCGGTCACCGCGTACGCGACGGACGTGAAGCGGGAACTCCTCGGTGTGGACGGCGTCCTGCTGCGGGAGCGCGGCGCTGTGGACGCCGAGGTGGCCAGGCAGATGGCCCAGGGCGTGAGGAAGCTGCTGAAGTCCACCTGGGGTGTGGCCACGACCGGGGTCGCCGGCCCGGAGCCGCAGGACGGGCAGGAGGTGGGCACGGTCTTCGCCGCTGTCGCCGGTTCGGACGGTGCGATCGCCCGCCCGCTGAAGCTGGACGGGAACCGGGCCACGATCCGCAAGGCCAGTGTGACGAACGCCCTGCGGCTGCTTAATGAGGAACTGACGGGGAAGGTGCGGCCGAAGGATACGGAACAACGCGGGGGGAATTGATGTTTGCAGCCCTGAGTGAACAAGACATCGCTCCCCGCACGGCTGGAGCCGTAGGCGGTACGGTGGAGCCTGAAGGATTCACACCCCCTGGGGTGGTGGGTATCAAGCTGTGGAAGACGCCGCGCGTTGAGAGGGAGGAGCACCGATGATTCTGCTCCGTCGCCTGCTGGGTGACGTGCTGCGTCGGCAGCGCCAGCGCCAGGGCAGGACCCTGCGCGAAGTCTCTTCATCTGCCCGGGTTTCGCTCGGGTATCTCTCCGAGGTCGAGCGTGGCCAGAAGGAAGCCTCTTCGGAGCTGCTGTCCTCGATCTGCGATGCGCTGGATGTGCGGATGTCCGAGCTCATGCGTGAGGTCAGTGACGAGCTGGCCCTTGCGGAGCTGGCCGAGTCCGCTGCGAGCGACACGGTTCCTGCGCCGATGCGCCGGCCGGTGCTCAATCCCGTCTCCGTGACTTCCGTCACAGGGGTTCCGGAAGAGCGCGTGACGATCAAGGCCCCTGCAGAGGCCGTGGACGTGGTCGCCGCCTGACGCTCCGCACCGTCCAGCCGTTCAGCTTCTCGAGAGGCCCCGCCGGGCTCCCCGGCGGGGCCTCTCGCTGTGGTCGCGCAGTCGCACACTGTGCGCGAGCATGAGCAGTATGCAGCCGTTGCCGGGTGTGCGGGAGGTGTGATGGCGGCGCTGAGCCGTGGGCTGCTGGGCCGCTGCCGAAGCCTTCTGCCGGCTGTGCTGTGCGGTGCGTGGTGCGGCCTGGTGGCGTGGTGGCCCGCAGCGGACACGGCACCGGGTGCGGCCTTCGTGCTGCTCGGGTGGGGACTGGGGCTGCTGCCCGTCCACGTCACCCTGAGGGGGCCGTGGTCGGGGCGGGGGAGGTCCATTCGCCGGCCCGGAAGGCGGGCCGTACGGCGATCCGGTCGCAGCAGGGCGGAGGGGCGCGTCGAGACGTACCTCGGGGGCGAGCATCGGGGGCGGACCGCACGGAGCGGGTGTGGGCCGGCATCCGTCCGGGAGCGGGAAGACCGGAGGAGCCGGGACCGGGAAGACCGCCGGATCCGCAGATACGGGCGGAGCTGAGGAAGCGGGGACGCCCCGGAAGTCAGCGGCGAGGGGAGTCGTCTGCGGCGCGGAGCGGGCCCGGCTGGCAGCGGGGGCAGTAGAAGACGGGGCGGGGCCGTTCCGGGGGGCCGTGAGTGCCCGAGAGGACGGGTGTGCCGCAGCGGTGGCAGGGGCGGCGCGTGCGCCCGTAGACCCACACCGCGCGGTCGCGGTCCGCTCCTGCGGGGGCGCGCGTCGTACGGCGGGCGAGGCGGTCCTTGTTGGCGTCCAGGAGCCGCTGGGCGGCGGCGACGATGCGGGCCGGCAGCGTTCCGGGAAGCTCTCCCACGGGCGTCCACGGTGAGGTGCCGGCGAGGAAGCAGAGTTCGGCGGCGTAGACATTGCCGATGCCGGCCAGGTTGCGCTGATCGAGCAGGGCTTCGACGAGGGGACGACCGGGGTCCGACACGAGGCGGCGCTCGGCCTCGGCAGGGTCCCAGTCGGGGCCCAGAAGATCGGGGCCCAGATGGCCGAGAGCCGCCGACTCCTCGCCGGTGCGCAGGAGTTCGAGCAGAGGGAGGCGGTAGCCGGTGGCGGTGGTGGCACCGGCGGTGAGCACTGCCCGGATCTGGTGCGACGGTCCGCCTCCGCCCCGGGGGCGCAGCTGCCCGGTGCTCACCCTCCAGGAGCCCTCCATGCCGAGATGGGAATGGATGGTGACTCCTCCTTCCACGCGCATGAGGATGTGCTTCCCGCGGGGGAAGACGTCGAGGATCGCGCGCCCGCTGAGGTCGGCCGTGGCGATCCGGGGGACGCGGAAGTCCGTACGGGTCAGGGTCCGGCCGGCGAGCGCCTCGTGGAGCTGACGCGTGCTGTACCAGACGGTGTCTCCTTCGGGCATCGCTCTCCTGCGGCAGTCGGGAACGGAGTGGGGGAGCCGGACACGGAGGCGGGCGACGTCCCTCGTCGGCCTCGTTCGGGTTGTCTTCGACCGTCGGTCGGGCGGGCGTCGACTGCCGGGGGAGAGCGGCCGGTTGCCGCTAACGCGCGCGGAGTCGCAGCCCTCGTGGCGTGGCGTGGAAGCCCGCGCTCTCCAGCATGGCGCCTATCGGAGAGGACAGCGTAGGCGCCCCGTTGACGCGCTCCACGGTGACCGTACCCAGGGCGCCCTCCTGGGCGGCGCGCGCCAGAGCTTCGGCCGCGGTCGTCAGTGCCGGGGTGGTCCCGGGGGGACCGCCCTGGGCGTCTGCCGCTGCTGGGCCCTCCGGGGTGCCGCCCTCCGGAAAGCCGCCGGGCCAGGCGAGCAGGGTCTTTCCGCCGCGTTCCATGTAGAGCGTCAACTCCCCGTCGACGAGGACGACCACGGCTCCCGCCTTGCGTCCCGGCTTGTGCGTGGCGCCTTCGGGCGGATCCGGCCACGGCAGAGCTGCGCCGTATGCGTTCGCCGGGTCGGCGGCGGCGAGGACGACAGCGCGGAAGTGCTCTTCACGTTCGCGGGCGCTGTGCACCGCGCGGAGCCTGTCGATGGCGCCGTCCATCGCGAACTGGGCCGCGCCCAGGCCCTCCACGACGTAGCCGCGGCGGGCCTGCCCGCTCTCCTCGAACGCCGCCAGCACCCTGTAGGCCGCGGAGAATCCGCCCTGCACTCCCTCGGCCGACACTGCTCCGCGTGTGACGATGCCGTGCCGGTCGAGGAGCGTACGGGCCAGCGCGTGGGCACGGTGCGTCGCGTCGGACTCCGCGACGGGCAGCAGGGACCAGCGGCCGGCGACCGTCGGGGGGCCGTTGCGCGAGGCAGTCGGCCGGTTCGTACCGCTGCGGGTGGTGGCGGCCGTCAGTGAGCCGTAGCGACCGCGGGGGACGGAGCGTTTGGCGCGGTGCGCCGTCGCTCCCGCGGTGCGGCCCGAGCCCAGCAGGGCGCGCAGCGGAGCGAGCGAGTCGTTGCCGACGTGGCCGTACCAGGCCAGGTCCCAGAGAGCGTCGGCCAGTTGGGGATCCGTCGCCTCAGGGGCCTCCGTGGCACGCACCTGGTCCGCGATCTGACGGAAGAACAGGCCGTAGCCCGGAGCCAGGGCGTCCAGCACCGACCGGTGGAGGGGAGTCAGCTCCAGGGGCAGTGGCGGTGGCAGCAGCAGAGGTGCGTTGTCCGCCGGATAGAGGGAGATCCAGCCGTCCTTGCCCGGCAGTGATCCGGCGCCGGCCCAGATCACCTCGCCCGTGGTGGTGAGCTCGTCGAGCATGGCCGGTGCGTAGTCGCGGACGCGGCCGGGCAGCACCAGCTTCTCCAGGGCCGAGGCGGGGACCGGTGCGCCCTGCAACTGCTCGACCGCGCGCAGCAGTCCGTCGATTCCGCGCACGCGGCCGGAGCCCAGGTGCTGCCACTGGGGGAGGAACGCCGCGAGCGCCGGCGCCGGAACCGGCTCCAGCTCCTGCCGCAGCGAAGCCAGTGAACGGCGGCGCAGGCGGCGCAGCACATTGGCGTCACACCATTCCTGGCCGATCCCTGCCGGGTGGAACTCGCCCTGGACGAGACGGCCGCTCGCCGCGAGGCGGTGCAGCGCGCCCTCGGCCACCGCGGTGCCGAGTCCGAAGCGGGTGGCGGCGTCGGCTGAGATGAACGGGCCGTGAGTGCGGGCATAGCGTGCGAGCAGGTCGCCGAGCGGATCGGGTACCGGTTCTGTGAAGGCCTCCGGGACGCCCACGGGCAGTGCCACGCCCAGCGCATCCCGCAGCCGGCCGGCGTCCTCCACCGCGGCGAAGTGCTGCTCCCCCGCGATACGGACGCGGATGGCACGGCGGGCGGACTCCAGGTCGGCCGCCCACTGCGGATCGGCGCCCCGTTCCCGCAGTTCGGCCGTAGTCAGCGGACCGAGGAGGCGGAGCAGGTCGGCGACGCCCTCCGCGTCCTTGACGCGGCGGTCCTCGGTCAGCCACTGCAGCTCCTGCTCCAGCTCGCCGAGCACCTCCGCGTCGAGCAGCTCACGCAGTTCCGCCTGGCCGAGCAGTTCGGCGAGCAGCCGCGAGTCGAGGGACAGGGCGGCGGCACGGCGTTCGGCGAGGGGCGAGTCGCCCTCGTACAGGTACTGCGCGACGTAGCCGAACAGCAGCGAGCGCGCGAAGGGGGACGGGTCGTTGGTGGTGACCTCGACGACGCGTACCCGTCGGGACTCGATGTCGCCCATCAGCTCGGACAGCCCGGGTACGTCGAAGACGTCCTGCAAGCACTCCCGTACGGCCTCCAGCACGATGGGGAAGGAACCGAACTCCGAAGCCACCTGCAGCAGTTGAGCCGCACGCTGACGCTGCTGCCACAGCGGTGTGCGCTTGCCCGGACTGCGGCGCGGCAGGAGCAGCGCGCGAGCGGCGCACTCGCGGAAACGGGCGGCGAACAGGGCGGACCCGCCGACCTGGTCGGTGACGATCTGCTCCACGTCGCCCTTGTCGAAGAGGACGTCGGAGACGCCGACGGGTGCCTGACCGGAGTCGAAGGCCGCATCGCCGCCCGCCGACGCCTCCTCCAGCAGGTCCAGGCCCATCAGATCGGCGTCCGGAAGCCGCAGAACCAGGCCGTCGTCGGCATGCATGACCTGCGCGTCCATGCCGTAACGCTCGGTCAGGCGCGCCCCGAGTGCGAGGGCCCAGGGGGCGTGCACCTGGGCACCGAAGGGCGAGTGCACGACGATCCGCCAGTCGCCCAGCTCGTCGCGGAAGCGCTCCACCACGATCGTGCGGTCGTCCGGGAGGTGGCCGCAGGCGCTGCGCTGCTCGTCGAGATAGGTGAGGAGGTTGGTGACCGCGAGCTGGTCGAGACCGGCGGCGGCCAGCCGCTCCTGCGCCGCTGCCGCTGAGAGCGATCCGACTTCCCGGAGGAACGCGCCGAGCGCCCGTCCGAGTTCGAGGGGGCGGCCCAGCTGGTCGCCCTTCCAGAACGGCAGCCGGCCGGGCACGCCCGGTGCGGGTGAGACCAGCACGCGGTCGCGGGTGATGTCCTCGATCCGCCAGGACGTGGTGCCCAGCGTGAAGACGTCACCCACCCGGGACTCGTAGACCATCTCCTCGTCCAGCTCGCCGACGCGGCCACCGCCCTTCTTCGGGTCGGAGCCGGCGAGGAAGACGCCGAACAGGCCGCGGTCGGGGATGGTGCCGCCGGAGGTGACCGCGAGCCGCTGCGCGCCGGGCCGGGCGCCGACGGTCTGCGCCACCCGGTCCCAGACCAGCCGGGGGCGCAGTTCGGCGAAGGCGTCGGACGGGTAACGGCCCGCGAGCATGTCCAGCACGGCGTGGTACGCCGACTCCGGCAGCGAGGAGAAGGGAGCGGCGCGGCGGACGAGCAGGAGCAGCTCCGCCACGTCCCAGGTGTCCACCGAGACCATGGCGACGAGCTGCTGCGCCAGTACGTCCAGCGGGTTGGACGGAACGCGCAGCGCCTCGATGGCACCCTCGCGCATCCGTTCGGTGACCACCGCGGACTGGACGAGGTCGCCGCGGTACTTGGGAAAGACGACACCGGCCGAGACGGCGCCCACCTGGTGCCCCGCACGGCCCACCCGCTGAAGCCCGGAGGCGACCGACGGCGGCGACTCGACCTGTACGACGAGATCGACCGCACCCATGTCGATGCCCAGCTCCAGGCTGGAGGTGGCCACCACCGCCGGCAGCCGGCCCGACTTCAGCTCCTCCTCCACCTGGGCACGCTGGTCCTTGGAGACCGAGCCGTGGTGAGCGCGGGCGAGCAGCGGCGGCGCTCCCTTGGCCGTTCCCGACTCGGCCATCACCTCCGCAGGTGTGTGGTGCTCCGGCATGGCCTCGCCTGTCGCGCGTTCGTACGCGATCTCGTTGAGCCTGTTGCACAGACGCTCAGCGAGCCGTCGCGAGTTGGCGAAGACGATGGTGGACCGGTGCGCCTGCACCAGGTCGGTGATCCGCTCCTCGACGGACGGCCAGATGGAGGGCTTCGCGCCGTCCCCGGGACCGCTGCCGCCGCCCGTGCTGCCGTCCTGCACCGGGGAGCCGGCCAGCTCGCCCATGTCCTCGACCGGGACGACGACCGACAGGTCGAACTCCTTGCCGGAAGGGGGCTGTACGACAGTGGCCTTGCGCTGCGGGGAGAGGAAGCGGGCGACCTCGTCCACGGGGCGTACCGTCGCGGAGAGGCCGATCCGCCGGGCAGGGCGCTCCAGCAGGTGGTCCAGCCGCTCCAGGGACAGAGCGAGATGAGCGCCGCGCTTGGTGCCCGCGACCGCGTGCACCTCGTCGAGGATCACTGTCTCGACGCCGGAGAGGGCGTCCCGGGCGGCGGAGGTGAGCATCAGGAACAGCGACTCGGGGGTCGTGATCAGGATGTCGGGAGGGCGCCGCGCGAGGGAGCGCCGCTCGGCGGCGGGGGTGTCACCGGAGCGGATGCCGACCCTGATGTCGGGCTCGGGCAGGCCGAGCCGGAGCGACTCCTGGCGGATTCCGGTCAGGGGGCTGCGCAGATTGCGCTCCACGTCCACCGCCAGAGCCTTCAGCGGCGAGACGTACAGCACGCGGCAGCGCTTGAGGGGGTCGGCAGGCGGTGGCGTGGAGGCCAGCGCGTCCAGGGAGGCCAGGAAGGCGGCGAGGGTCTTGCCGGAACCGGTGGGGGCCACGACCAGGGCGTCCGACTCCTCGGCGATCGCCCGCCAGGCCCCTGCCTGCGCGGCAGTGGGCTCGCGGAAGGCGCCCGCGAACCAGGCCCGCGTCGCGGGGGAGAAGACATCGAGCGCCGCAGCCGGCGAGGACTGACCCATGCCGTCCATCGTGCACCCGGCCACCGACAACGCCAGGCCGCGGCGCTGACCGGGCGGTCCGGCGACGATGCCGCGCCGGGCGCGGACGCAGAATGGGAGCTGTGGAGACCGGCGAGAGCGCACGGCACTGGCGGCATCCGGCGCTGCCGGAGGTCGATCTGCTGCGCGTCCGCTACCTGCGTAGGACCTTCGCCCGGCACACGCACGGCGCCTGCACCATCGGCGCCGTATCCGAAGGCGTCGAGGTCTTCGTGCACCGCGGGGCACAGCACCGCGCCGGGCCCGGCGGGCTCGTACTGGTCACCGCGGCGTACGGGCCCTGGGCTGAGGACGGCCGAGCGCCGACGAGCGCCGAGGAGGACAGCCGAGGGCCGACGAGGACGGCCGACGAGGGCAGGGCGGCCGGTCCGGAGCTGGATACTGGGGAGCATGCGGTTGACGGACTTCTGGCAGCGGATGGCGGACCACTTCGGCGAGGCCTACGCCGACTCCTTCGCCCGTGACCACGTGATGTCCGAACTCGGCGGCCGTACGGTCTGCGAGGCCCTGGACGCCGGCTGGGACGCGAAGGAGATCTGGCGCACGGTGTGTGCCGTCATGGATGTGCCTGCCGAGAAGAGATGAACCGGAGCCGGCTGCCGCCCGCTCATGTCCGCGGTGCCGCTCGAGCCGTTTCTGAGTGGGCGTTATGAGCAGGTCTTTCGTGAGTTATCCACAGAAATACGGGGTGACTTGACGCAAAAATCGAACATCGATTCTTATGGAGTTCCTGGCGGGCACGGGAGATCTCCCGCTCCCGCCCTTCCGGCCCCGGAGCGGGCTCCGGGGCGGATTGTCAGTGGCAGCCGCTAGCGTCGTGGACGTGAAGCGATCGACTCAAGCAAACCGGGTGGCACCGATGGCAGAAACCGACCGCGAGAAGGCGCTCGAAACAGCCCTCGCGCAGATTGAACGGCAGTTCGGCAAGGGCGCCGTGATGCGCATGGGGGAGCGGCCGAACGAGCCGGTCGAGATCATCCCCACCGGGTCCACCGCACTCGATGTCGCTCTCGGCGTCGGCGGCCTCCCGCGTGGCCGTGTCGTCGAGGTGTACGGCCCGGAGTCCTCCGGCAAGACGACCCTGACGCTGCACGCGGTGGCCAACGCGCAGAAGGCGGGCGGCACCGTCGCGTTCGTCGACGCGGAGCACGCGCTCGATCCCGAGTACGCGAAGAAGCTCGGCGTCGACACGGACGCGCTGATCCTCTCCCAGCCGGACAACGGCGAACAGGCGCTGGAAATCGTCGACATGCTCATCCGCTCCGGCGCGCTCGACCTGATCGTCATCGACTCCGTCGCGGCCCTCGTCCCGCGCGCGGAGATCGAGGGCGAGATGGGCGACTCGCACGTCGGTCTCCAGGCCCGTCTGATGAGCCAGGCGTTGCGGAAGATCACCGGTGCGCTGAACCACTCCAAGACCACGGCGATCTTCATCAACCAGCTCCGCGAGAAGGTCGGCGTGATGTTCGGCTCGCCGGAGACGACCACCGGTGGCCGTGCGCTGAAGTTCTACGCGTCGGTGCGGCTCGACATCCGCCGCATCGAGACACTCAAGGACGGCACGGAACCGGTGGGCAACCGCACCCGTGTGAAGGTCGTCAAGAACAAGGTGGCTCCGCCTTTCAAGCAGGCGGAGTTCGACATCCTCTACGGCCAGGGCATCAGCCGTGAGGGCGGCCTGATCGACATGGGCGTCGAGAACGGCTTCATCCGCAAGTCCGGCGCCTGGTACACCTACGAGGGCGACCAGCTGGGCCAGGGCAAGGAGAACTCCCGCAACTTCCTGCGCGACAACCCCGACCTGGCCAACGAGATCGAGAAGAAGATCAAGGAGAAGCTGGGGATCGGTGTGACTCCGGAGGAGCCCACAGGCGAACCCGGTGCCGACGCGGCGGGGGCTGGTTCGGCGGACGGGGCGCCTCCCGCGGCCAAGTCGGTGCCGGCAGCGGCGACGAAGGCCAAGTCCGCCAAGGCCGCCGCTGCAAAGAGCTGATCCGTGACGCGGCGCAGCCAGTGGCCGGTGCGCGAAGACAGCGGTGGTCCCACCTCGTCGAGGGCCGAGGCGGGACCACCGCGCTCATCGCGGACGCGAGTGTCACGCGGCTCACGGCGCGACGGCGAACGCTTCGCCGACTTCGGCTCACCGTGGGAGGCCGGCCCGGAGCTTGAGGTGGACGAGGAGGGGGGCGAATCCGCCGGCGGCCGTGGTGGCGAGCCGGCGGCGGGGGACGCTCCGAACGAGGGACCCGAAAAAGACCCGGTCGAGCGGGCACGTGCCATCTGTCTGCGGCTGCTGACGGGGACGCCGCGCACGCGGAAGCAGCTCGCCGACGCCCTGCGGAAGCGTGAGGTCCCCGACGAAGCGGCGGAGGAGGTGCTCGCCCGCTTCGAAGAGGTAGGCCTGATCGACGATGTGGCGTTCGCCGGTGCCTGGGTCGAGTCCCGGCACCACAGCCGCGGCCTCGCCCGCCGGGCCCTCGCCCGCGAACTGCGCCTGAAGGGCGTCGAGTCGGGGATCGTCGACGAGGCGGTCGGGCAACTCGGCTCCGAGCAGGAGGCGGATACGGCCCGCGCCCTCGTCGAGAGAAAGCTGCGCAGCACGCGGGGCCTCGACCAGGAGAAGCGCATACGCCGCCTCGCCGGGATGCTGGCGCGTAAGGGGTACGGCGAAGGGCTGGCGCTGCGCGTGGTCCGCAGGGCGCTGGAAGAAGAAGGAGCGGACGGCGAACTGCTGGAGCAGCATCTGCCGGAAGACTGAAGGGTGTTGGGCCGAGCCGGGTTCGCCTCTCTGCGGGCTTGGCGGGAGAGTTCAAGGGCTTGCCGAGAGCTGTTGAGCCCCCTCATGGCCCGGAAGCCCCGCTACCGGCGTGCGTCGCGAGGGGACGCCGAGCGTGCTCCGGCGAGGGGCCCGCCGCGCAACGCGTCGGCGCACTCACGCAGTTGAGCGATACGAGGTGCCGGCAGGGCCGCCACCAGGTGCCCGTCGGGCCGTATCACCAGCACCGTGTGCGGAGCGGCGCCCGGGTAGCTCTCGGTCACCAGCAGCTCTGCTTTGAGCGGCAACGCCCCCACCGCAGCCGCAAGTTCGGGCATTATCCCGGCGGACAGCCAGTGCCTGCTGTCCCATACCCCGGTGCCCGGCGCGACGAGCACGACCAGCAGTTCGCCTCCGTTGCCGCACAGCCGCTCACGCAGCCGGCCCTGCTCGCCGTTCAGTGCGATCACTGACACGTCGTCCACGGGCGCCCCCGGCGGCGTGGCGACAGGCACAGTGTCGACGGTCCCACGCGGCGGAGTCAGCGGTGAGCGTCCGTACGCCGCAGGCGAGCCCAGCAGTCCGCGCCCGAGATGCCCGTCGGTGAGCAGCTCCAGGGGCGTACGCGCACCGCCGCCCGGAAGGATGGCCCGCAGTCCGCCGCCTTCCCGGCGTACGAGCGGCAGCGCCTGATCGACCGCCCGCAGGCGCGAGGCGACGGCGCCGCGCCGCTCCGACTCGTAGCTGCCGAGCACGACTTCGACGGCATCCCGGTCGACGCGCGGTCCGCGTACGCCGCTCAGCTCGTGCCACACCACGGCGAGCTTCCACGCCAGGTTGGCGGCGTCGCGCAGACCTTCGTCCACCGACTGCACCCCGAGGGCGCCCACCAGATGTGCCGCGTCCCCCGCGAGGAAGGCACGTCCCACGCGCCAGCGCCGGGCGAGCCGCTGGTGAGAGGTGTGCACTCCCGTGTCGAGGAGTTCGTACGGGCCGGGCGCCGCCGCAGCGTCGGCGCCACGGTCCCCGCCCTTGCCGTGGCCGCCGGCCCCGCCCCTGCCGTGCCAGTGGGCGAGAGTCGAATGGATGTGATCCAGGAGCGCTTCAGGGGTGACGAGGTCTCCCCGCGCGGGCAGCAGCCAGTCCAGTCGCCATACCCCGCCGGGCAGGGGCCGGGCTGTGACCTCCCTGTGTTCGCCGCCCAGGTCACGGTCGAGCAGCGCCTCCGACTCCCAGGGCAGCCGCGTCCGCAGGGCCGCGACCGCGTGCCGCTCCACGGCTGTACGCCCGGCGAAGGGCACCCCCAGCAGCTTCCGCACCGTCGAGCGGGCACCGTCGCAGCCCACCAGATAGCTGCCGCGCCACCACGTGCCGCCGCCGCGCCCCGCCGTACCCTCCGGGCCGCGCCGACGCGTGTGTGCGGTGACCCCCGCGGCGTCCTGTTCGAGGACGTCCAGATGGCTGCCCGTCACGATGCGTGCCAGCTTCTCCTGCGCCAGTGCCGCGCGCAGCGCCCTTTCCAGTACGTGCTGTTCCACGTGGAAGGGCGCGGTCTCCTCGTCCAACTCCCTCTGGTGAACGGTCTGCTGACGTCGTCTCGTACGCCAGCGGGTCCAGCGGGCGGCCGGGACGGGAGAGTCCGGAGGGGCGGGAAGCCACGCTGCCGTGTCCGGCCGGAGGACGCAGGTGCGGGCTGCTCGCGCTGTCACCTCACCGTCGCCGTTGTCGAGCACGAGTGAGGGCACCCCGAACCTGGAGAGTGCCAGCGACAGGGCGAGGCCGGTCGGCCCGGCGCCGACGACGATGACTTCGGACTCGCTCACGCGCGCGTCACCGTGCGGAACTCAGCACCGGTGTGCGTGCCGGGCAGGGCTCCGCGGCTGGACTTCGTACGGTGGCCGGCACCACGCGTCGCCCGTACCGCGCAAGCGGGCGACGAGGGAGGAGTCGGCACAGGTGGAGCCTCGTGAGCGATCACGCAATGTATGCAACCCAGTGCAAGGTCACCCGTCAAGCTGCGGGGGCGGAGGCCCGGACTTGTCATGATCTGTCCGGGCCTCCGCCCCCGCCTTGTCCGTACACTGCTCGCCCTCACCGGCGCACCGCCGGCGGGACGGTCCGTCAGACCGCGGCCCCTCCGCCCGCGTTGCCCATGTCGGGCGTCGCCTTCTGGGCCTCGGCCACCTTGATGCCGGTCTTCGTCCGGCGTCCGCGTTGCTCGATCCAGTTGGCCAGCGCGGACAGCGCGAGGCACATCGCGACGTAGATGGCACCGAACACGAGAACCACCGGGACGTAGGGGTTCTCTCCGTCGACGAGGATGGTGCTGGCCATCTGCCGTCCGGCGTAGAGCAGTTCCTCGTAGGTGATGACGAAGCCGAGCGAGGTGTCCTTGAGCGTGACCACGAGCTGGCTGACGATCGTCGGCAGCATGGACCGTACGGCCTGCGGGATCAGCACCGTGGTCATGACCTGGGTCTTGCTCATTCCCAGCGCGTACGCGGCCTCGCTCTGCCCCTTCGGTACGGCGAGGATGCCTGCGCGAAGGACCTCCGCCTGTACGGCGCCGTTGTAGAGCGTGAGCCCGATGACCACGGCCCAGAGGGGCTCACTGGTGAAGAAGCCCACCCACAGCACGTAGATGGTGATCAGCAGCGGTACGGCGCGGAAGAGTTCGATGATTCCGGTGGCCACCCAGCTGACGGGCTTGTGCTCCGACAGCCGCGCCACGGCCAGCAGCACCGCGAGGACCAGCGACAGCACCCCGGCCATGGCGAACGCCTGGAGGGTGCTGACGATGCCCGTGACGATGGAGTTGCGGACGCCCGCGTAGTTGAAGATGTCCCACATGGCGCCGTCGAACTGGCCCTTGGCGGCCAGCCGGTAGGCGACGAAGCCGAGCAGCGCCAGCAGACCGGCGGTGCCGATCACGGCGTACAGGCGGTTGCGCATGCGGGCCTTGGGCCCGGGCGCGTCGAAGAGGACGGACGAGCTCATCGGGCGACCTCCAGACGGCGCTCCAGCAGGCGGAAGAGGCCGCTGATCGCAAAGACGAGGACGAGGTAGGCGAGGGCCACCCAGACGAAGATGACCATGACGTTGAAGCCCTTGTCGCTCAGCACCTTCTGCACGCTGAAGAGTTCGGGGTTGTTGAAGGCACCGGCGATGGCCGAGTTCTTCGTCAGCGCGATGATGATGCTGCTGAGCGGCGGCAGCACTGTCCGGGTCGCCTGCGGCAGTACGACCATCCGGAGGGTCTGCACGAAGGTCATGCCGAGGCTGCGGGCCGCCTCCGCCTGCCCGAGCGGCACGGTGCTGATGCCGGAGCGCACCGCCTCGCAGACGAACGCCGACGTGTAGAAGCCCAGCGCCAGCACGCCCAGGATGTACGAGCTGATGCCGGGGAAGACGACCTGCGGCAGGACGAAGAAGGCCACGAGGAACAGCAGTGTCAGCGGTGTGTTGCGCAGCAGCGTCACCCACACGGTGCCGAACACGCGCAGGGGCGGCACGGGCGAGACCCGGAAGCCGGCTATCAGCACGCCCAGCACGAGGGCCAGCAGAGCGCTGGTCGCGGTCAGTGAGACCGTTCCGAGGAATCCGTCGCGGAACAGGTCCAGGTGATCGAGCAGAACATTCATAGGGTCTCCGCTGGGCGGTCAGGGAAATGCCGCGTCCCGTACGCCCGCCCGCGAGGCGGACGTACGGGACGGCGGGTGACGCCGGTGGCCGGCAGGGCTTGCGGCGCGCCGGCAGCGTTCACGGCGCGCCGGTCAGGCCTTGCGGCGCGGGATCAGCCGCGCTCGAGGGCCGGGGGCTCCTCGAACGTGGAGCCGGAGCGGCCCAGCGTCGCGTCGTACGCCTTCTTGTAGCTGCCGTCCTTCTGGTGCGCCTCGACGGCGTCGAGCACGGCCTCCTGCAGCGCCTTGTCGTCCTTCTTCAGGCCGATGCCGTAGGGCTCCTCGCTGAAGGTCTCGCCGACGACCTTGAGCTTGGTGGGACGCTCGGCGGCGTAGCCCTTGAGGATGGCGTCGTCAGTGGTCATGGCGTCGACCTGGCCGTCGAGCAGCTGCTTGACGCAGTCGGTGTACTTGCCGAACTCGACGGGAGTGGCACCGTACTTCGACTTGTTGTCCTTGAGGTTCTGCAGCGGGGTCGAACCGGTGACCGAGCAGACCTTCTTGCCCTTGATGCTGTCCGGGCCCTTGATGGACTTCTCGTCCTTGCGGACGAGCAGGTCCTGGCCGGCCATGTAGTACGGGCCCGCGAAGCTCACCTGCTTCTTGCGCTCGTCGTTCATGGTGTAGGTGCCGACCATCAGGTCGACCTGGCCCTTGGAGATGGCCGTCTCACGGACCGAGGAGTCGATGGTCTTGAACTGGATGTCCTTCTCGGGGTCGAAGCCCAGGTCGGCGGCGACCATCTTGGCGACCTCGATGTCGAAGCCCTCGTACTCCTTCGAGGAGGGGTCCTGGAAGCCGAGGTAGGGCTGGTCGGACTTGGCCCCGATGATCAGCTTGCCGCGCTTCTGCGCCTTCTTGATCACGGGGGAGTCGACGTCGACGTCCTTGGCGACCTTGTACGTGGGCAGCGCCTTCTTGTCGGTGTCACCGCCCGGCTTGTCGCCTGCGGGACCCTCCTTGCCGCCGCATGCGGTGGCGGAGAGGGCGACGGTGAGGACCACGGCCGCCGCGGCGGCGCTCTTGCGGAACTTCATGAGAAACATCCCTTGCTCGGTATCGGTGCATGGGGGCGTCCGGCGGTCCGGCTGTCGGTGGGGTGAGAGCCGGGGGCACGGGACGCCTGTCGGCGGTCGTAGGGGCCGGGGCCGGCCGGAATCACGGCACTCCGCTCGGCGGACACGTCAGTGGTGAAGGATCTTCGCGAGGAAGTCCTTCGCGCGGTCGCTGCGAGGGTTGTTGAAGAACTGGTCCGGTGTCGCCTCCTCGACGATCCGGCCGTCCGCCATGAAGACGACCCTGTTCGCGGCCGAGCGTGCGAAGCCCATCTCGTGGGTGACGACGACCATCGTCATGCCTTCGTCGGCGAGCTGCTTCATGACCTCGAGAACCTCGTTGATCATCTCGGGGTCGAGCGCGGAGGTGGGCTCGTCGAAGAGCATCACCTTGGGGTCCATGGCGAGCGCGCGGGCGATGGCCACACGCTGCTGCTGGCCTCCCGAGAGCTGAGCCGGGTACTTGTCCGCCTGGTTGCCGACGCCGACGCGGTCCAGCAGCGCACGCGCCTTCTTCTCGGCCTCCTGCTTGTCCGTGCGCCGGACCTTGGTCTGACCGAGCATGACGTTCTCGAGCACCGTCTTGTGCGCGAAGAGATTGAACGCCTGGAAGACCATTCCGACGTCCGCGCGCAGCTTGGCCAGCGCCTTGCCCTCCTGGGGAAGGGGCTTGCCGTCGATGGAGATGCTGCCCGAGTCGACCGTCTCGAGGCGGTTGATGGTGCGGCACAGTGTGGACTTGCCGGACCCCGAGGGGCCGATGACGACGACGACCTCCCCGCGCGCGATGGTCAGATCGATGTCCTGGAGCACATGCAGCGCGCCGAAATGCTTGTTGACGTTGTCCAGTACGACCAGGTCGTCCGCGGCCGGCGCGGCGTCCTTGATCACCGATACTTCGCTCATCGGCGTGTAGCTCCGTCCTCGTCGGTTGCGAGGACACTAATGAGCGACTGCCACCAGCGTCATTACATCTGAGGGGAAATTGAGCATAACGATCGCGTCGCGAAACGGCACACTGTGCGAGCGCCCGCCCAGGCTAGGGCGCTGCCGGCGCCCCTGCGGCGGGGGTGGAGGCGGCTTCCGGAGGGGGCGGCGGGACGCCGGCGGGGGAATTGCGCACTGTGTCGTACCGGCTGCATAACGGTACGTACCGCGTGACAGGGAGCCCCTTGACTCACCTGCGTGAATGCGCGTGGATGCAGTGCCGAGGCCCGCTCGCCGAACGGCCGGCACGACGATTCGAAGGGAGGCCGCAGTGAGGCTGCTGCTCGTCGAGGACGACAACCACGTCGCCGCGGCGCTCTCGGCGGTGCTGGAACGGCACGGCTTCGAGGTGGTCCACGCACGCAGCGGCGAAGAGGCACTCCGCGAACTGCTGCCCGCCGACGACGCCCCTCCCTTCGGCGTCGTCCTTCTCGACCTCGGCCTTCCCGACCAGGACGGCTTCGAGGTGTGCGGCCGCATCCGGAAGATCAGCTCCACCCCCGTGATCATGGTGACCGCGCGCGGCGGTGTCCGGTCCCGGATCCACGGCCTGAACCTCGGCGCCGACGACTACGTGGTCAAGCCCTACGACACCGGTGAACTGCTGGCGCGCATCCACGCGGTCAGCCGGCGCGCCGCGCCCGAGGAGAGCGCCGACACCTCCGCGAGCGGAGCGGGCGCACCGGGCGGCGCGGGGACAGTGCCCTCCGGCGGCTCCGGCGCCGCGGACCGTACGCTCCGGCTGGGCCCGGTCACCATCGAGCTGTCCATGCGCCAGGTCTACGTGGACGGCGCCGCCGTCGCTCTCACCCGCAAGGAATTCGAGGTACTGGCGCTCCTCGCGCAGCGGCCCGGTGTCGTCTTCCGCCGCGAGCAGATCATCAGCGAGGTCTGGCGTACGAGCTGGGAGGGCACCGGACGGACCCTGGAGGTGCACATCGCCTCCCTGCGCTCGAAGATGCAGCGGCCCGCACTGATCGAGACGGTGCGGGGCGTGGGATACAGGCTCGTCGTGCCCTCGCAGACGGCCTAGGCGACCGGGGCCCGGCAGGAATCACGATGCATGCCCGTCTGCTACCGCTGCTGCTCGTCCTGCTCGCCGGTGTGCTCCTCGCCCTGGGTTTCCCGCTCGCGGCCAGCCAGGCCGCCGCACAGCAGCAGCGCGTCGTGGTGGACCGGATCGACGACACCGCGCGGTTCGCCGCGCTCGCCCAGTTCGTCGCGACGTCGAGCGAGGAGGACGAGCGACGCGAGATCCTGCAGGACGAACTCGCCCGCTACCACGACCTCTACGGCATCGACGTGGGCGTCTTCCTCCGCGACGGCCGGGCCATGGGCGTCTCACCGGACGGCTGGCAGGTCCCCCAGGAAGGCCAGGGCGCCGACGCCTTCGCCGAAGCGCTGGCCGGACGCCGCAGCCACGACCCCGCCCAGGTGTGGCCCTGGCAGGAGGACCCCCGCATCGCCGTCGCCTCACCCGTCATCCGGGACGGCGACGTGGCCGCCGTTGTACTGACCGACTCGCCGACCGGGCAGTTGCGCTCCCGGATCGTCCAGGACTGGCTGCCGATCGCCGTGGGCGAGTTCGCCGCCATGCTGCTGGCCGTCGGTCTCGCGCTGCGGCTGACGGGCTGGGTGCTGCGACCCGTACGCACACTGGACAGGGCCGCTCACGAGATCGCTCTGGGCAAGTTCAAATCACGGGTGGCCGCCTCGGGCGGCCCGCCGGAGCTGAGACGGCTGGCCCGCTCGTTCAACGAGATGGCCGACAACGTCGAGGACGTACTGGAGCAGCAGCGGGCCTTCGTGGCCGACGCGTCGCACCAGCTGCGCAACCCGCTGGCCGCGCTGCTGCTGCGCATCGAACTGCTGGGACTGGAACTGCCGGAGGCACAGGAGGAGTTCGCGTCCGTGCAGTCCGAGGGCAAGCGTCTGGCCCGGGTGCTGGACGACCTCCTCGATCTGGCCCTGGCCGAGCACTCCCCGGCCGACCTGCGGCTGACCGATGTCGCCGAGCTCGCAGCCGAGCGCGTCGCGGCCTGGCGTCCGGTCGCGGAGCGCAAAGGCGTCCTCCTGGACTCGGAGGGGCCGTCGGCGGCCACGGGCTGGGCCGACCCTGTCGCACTGTCCAGTGCGCTCGACGCGGTGGTCGACAACGCCCTGAAGTTCACGCCCGAGGGCGAGCCGGTCACGGTGGGGGTCGTCTCCGAGGGGGACCGGGTGACGCTCACCGTCGCGGACGGCGGGCCCGGCCTGAGCGACGAGGAACTGGAGCGCATCGGTGACCGGTTCTGGCGCAGCAGCCGGCACCAGAACATCTCCGGTTCGGGCCTGGGTCTTTCCATCACGAAGGCGCTGCTCGCCGCCGGCGGAGCGCGCATCGCCTACCGGCGCAACGAACCCCGGGGACTGCGCGTGGTGATCACGGTGCCGCGCACCAGGCCGTCACCGGAAGACCCGCCCCAGCGCGGGGCGAGTCCTCAGGAGACGCCGGAAACCTGACGGGCTCCGAGCGGCTCGCCGGACCACCGGGACGGGCGAGACGACACGTCTGGTGACGCTGTCCGCACACCGCCCCGGCAGTGAACCGTCCTCCTGCTGCCCTGCTGCTGTCCTACTGCTGTGCCGACGGGGCCGTCTGCCTGCCCAGCCGGAGAGTGAGGATCTGGAAGGGACGCAGAGTCACCTCGACTGTGCCGTCGCCGGTCAACTCCCTTGCCTCCGCGTCGGCGAGAGGCCGCTCCAGCAGATCCGTCTCCGTCACCGACGTGACCGGCGTACCGGCGGAGAGCACCGCGTGTGCACGGCCGCCGTGCGACTCGTAGAGCCGGACCACGAGGTCGCCGCTGCGGTCGTCGGCCAGCTTGACCGCTTCGACGACCACCTGGTCGTTGTCGACACCGACCAGTGGCGCGACGCCGCTGCCGGCGCCCCGCACCGTACGTTCCGGCAGGTTGATCCAGTGGCCCTCCCGTACGGCGTCCCCGATCGTGGCGCCCGGCGCGAGCGCGAAACGCAGGGTGTGCGTTCCCTGGTCGGTCTCCGGGTCCGGATAGCGCGGCGCGCGCAGCAGCGACAGCCGGACAGTGGTGGTCTGCCCGCCGTCCGGCCGGACCTCGCGTGTGACGTCGTGCCCGTACGTCGAGTCGTTGACGACGGCGGCTCCCCAGCCGGGCTCCTCGACGTGCAGCCAGCGGTGGGCGCAGATCTCGAACTTGGCCGTCTCCCACGAGGTGTTGGTGTGCGTCGGCCGGAAGACGTGCCCGAACTGCGTCTCGGACGCGGAACGGTCCGCCTTCACATCCAGCGGGAAGGCGGCCTTCAGGAACTTCTCCGTCTCGTGCCAGTCCACCTCTGTCTCGATGTCCAGCACCTTTGAACCCGCGCGCAGAGTGAGCCGCTGCACTACGGAGGAATCACCGAAGGAGCGGGCGACGCGCACAGTGGCACGCTCCTCGCCGGACTCCGCCAGCGCCAGCTCGTCGGTGCCCGTGAGGTCTGTGACGTTGTGACGGTAGAAGGAGTCGACGTCCCAGGCGTCCCAGTGGTTGGGGAAGTCGGGATGCACCTGGAGCAGGTTGGCCGCCTCGCCGGGCGCGACGCTTTCACGGCGGGCGTCCTTGTCGTACGCCGATACGACCAGACCGCGGGCGTCGACCTCGATCCGCAGCAGCCCGTTGGCGAGGACCCAGCCGCCGCCGGGACGCTCCTCGACCGACACGGGCGTGCCGCCGGTGCGCTGCCGGGCAGGCTCGGCTCCTCCCGCCGCGACACCGTCCCGCGCGTGCGGTGCGGCGTTGAAGACGAGCGGAACGTCGCCCTCGCCGGCGAGGGCGGCCTGGGCCTCGCCGATGATCGCTTCGAGTTCCGCCTTCACACGGGCATAGGTCTCACGGGCCTCGCGGTGCACCCAGGCGATCGACGAACCCGGCAGGATGTCGTGGAACTGGTGCAGCAGCACCGTCTTCCACAACGCGTCGAGCTGTTCGTACGGGTAGGTGTGTCCCGTCCGTACCGCAGCCGTCGCCGCCCACAACTCGGCCTCACGCAGCAGTGATTCGCTGTGCCGGTTGCCCTGTTTGGTCTTCGCCTGCGACGTGTACGTGCCCCGGTGCAGCTCCAGATAGAGCTCGCCGGCCCACACCGGCGCCTTCTGCGCGTACTCCTCCTCCGCCTTCGCGAAGAACGCCGACGGCTTCTCGATGGTCACCCGCGGCGAACCCTCGAGGTCCTTCAGCCGCTCTGCGCGCGCCAGCATCTCGCGCGTGGACCCACCGCCTCCGTCGCCCCAGCCGAAGGGTGCCAGGGAGCGCGTGGCGCCGCCCTTCTCCTGGTAGTTGCGGGCGGCGTGCGCCATCTCCGCCCCGCCCAGATCGGAGTTGTAGGTGTCGACCGGAGGGAAGTGCGTGAAGACGCGGGTTCCGTCGATGCCCTCCCACCAGAAGGAGTGATGCGGGAACTTGTTCGTCTCACTCCAGGAGATCTTCTGGGTCAGGAACCACTTCGCGCCCGCCAGCTTCACGATCTGCGGCATCGCCGCCGTGTAGCCGAAGGAGTCCGGCAGCCACACCTCCCTGGTCTCCACGCCGAACTCGTCCAGGAAGAACCGCTTTCCGTAGAGGAACTGCCGCACCATGGCCTCGCCGCCGACCATGTTCGTGTCCGACTCGACCCACATCCCGCCCACGGGCACGAACTGGCCGTCCGCGACCTTCTTCTTCACCTTGGAATAGACCTCCGGCCGGTGCTCCTTGATCCAGGCCAGTTGCTGCGCGGAGGACATGGCGAAGACGAACTCGGGGTGGTCGTCCATGAGGTTGACCATGTTCGAAGCCGTACGGGCGACCTTCCGCACGGTCTCGCGGACCGGCCACAGCCACGCCGAGTCGATGTGTGCGTGCCCGACGGCGCTGATGCGATGGGCCGACGGCCGTGCAGGTGTGGACAGTACGCCGGCGAGTGCGGCACGAGCCGCGGAGGCGGTGCCAACGATGTCATGAAGGTCTACGGCGTCCAGTGCGTCCTCCACCGCGCGCAGCAGCTCCCAGCGCCGCGCGTCCTCCAGCGGCAGCTCCCGCATCAGCGATCCGGTCACTTCGAGGTCCTGCACCAGCTCCCACACCTCGGCCTCGAAGACCGCGAGCTCCATCCGCCGCAGGCGGTAGAGCGGGCGATCGCTGGCGGTGAGCCTGTCGCCCTGATACGTGGGCGTCTGCGGGGTGTTGACGATCGGGTTGGACGCGGCCTCGACGAACAGCTCGACCTCTTCGTCGCCGGATGCCGAATCGGCGATGCGCACCCAGTCGTTGCGCGGATTGAGTGCCTTCACAGCCTCGCCGTCCGCCCGGTAGATCAGCCCCTCGCACTGGAAGCCGGGCATGTTCCGGTCGAAGCCGAGGTCCAGCACCGCCTCGACCGTCCGGCCCTGCCACTCCTCCGGTACGCGTCCGGTGACCCGGAACCACGTCGTCCCCCACGCGGGACCCCACCGCTGACCCGCCTTCGCGGGCTCGTAGGACGCGTTGAGGCCCTCGGCCACGGGCACGGGCTCGCCGGGAGCGTCCCAGCGCTCGACGGTCAGGGGTACTGGACTGCTGTACACCGCGGGCCTGATGCGCTCGGTCAGGACGCGGCGCAGTCGGTCCTCAACGATGCGGCGGTCGTCGTGCATGCGGCTGCTCCGATCTATGGGTCCTCGTTCCTCCTGGTGAGGACCCTGCCATCATGCGGGCCGCGAAGATAGCGCTTGTGATTCGGCTGGTGGTGACGTATTGGCGCACCATCGCTGCCCGCCGGTGCCGCCGGTGCCGCCGACTGCGAACGGCTCGGTGAGGCCGGTCTGTTGCCGCAGAGGCCCGCCGCGACGGGAGCCCTCGTTCCGTCGCCGTCGGCGCCCGGTCTGCCGCACCAGGATCGATGCAAGCCGGTCCCAGCCCTTCCAACTCCCCGTGCCGGAAGCCCGGATCGAGGACGGCGACGGGCCCCGGACGCACGAGGGGAGAGGCCTCCACGCCCCTGTACGCGGTGTGCACAGGGGCGTGCATGTTTCGCGTGTGGCAATCATGCGCATGCCAATCCAAAGCTTCCGGCCCTCTGCCGGACTCGTGAGGAGGACGCACGTGAAGCACACAACGACGTCAGCGACATCAGGGCCCTCGCGCCCGCGCCGCTCGCGGCGGCTGTCGCTCGCAGGGATCGCCGGCGCGGCCGCCGTCGTCACGCTGTTCGCATTCCCGGCCTCGGCGGTCGTGGGACCGCCGCCGGCGCTGCCGGCCGACGCAGAGGAACGGGAGAAGACGTTTCAGCCCGCCTACGACTACGACAAGGACGGCTGCTACGCCACTCCCGCGATAGGTCCCGACGGGACGTTGAACGAGGGTCTGAAGCTGGGTGGCGACGTCAACGGCAACTGCCGTGACGAGTCCGATCTCGACAACACCAACAGCTACTCGCGCGAGAAGTGCAACAACGGCTGGTGCGGGATCGTCTACGCCTCCTACTTCGAGAAGGACCAGGTCTCCCTCGGTCCGGGCAGCGCCGGCCACACACACGACTGGGAGCACATCGTGGTGTGGGTGAAGGACAACAAGGCGGAGTACGTGTCGACTTCGAGGCACGGCGGGTTCGACATCCACAAGGCCTCCGACCTGCCGTTCGACGGCACCCACCCGAAGGTCGTCTACCACAAGGACGGGGCCGGCACGCACTGCTTCCGGGCCGCCAAGAACGACGGCGGCGACGAGCCGCCGGAGAACCACAAGGGCGCGTGGCAGTACCCGACGCTGGTCGGCTGGAACGGTTTCCCCGGGGGGCTGCGCGAGAAGCTCACCGGCGCGGACTTCGGTGACGCGACGCTCGGCATCAGGGACGACACGTTCAACTCGCACCTCGAAGGAGCCAAGCCGGGCGACATCCCGTTCGACCCCAACGCCTGACGGGGCGTTCGCAGTTCGCACCGGACAGGCCAGGCCGGGTGCAGCAGGGGGCCTCTGCGGACCGTCCGCGGAGGCCCGGCTCGCAGCAGCCCGCGCGGCGCGGGGAACACCGCCCCGCCGGCGGGCACTTCCCTCCCGGGAACCGGCGGGAGCGCTGCGAGCGCTCCCGCAAGCCGCGCGCCTCGGCGATTTCGCCGAGGGCAGACCGCAGTTCCCTTCCCCCGGAGCCCGGCGCTCCTACGCTGGGAAGGTGACCGAACCCGCGTCGAACCGAGCCCGCGTCCTCCCGTTGTGCCCGCCTGCCGCGGCAGCGCCGCACGTAACGCCCCGGCCGCACGTACCGCCCGGGCAGACATCCCCGCCCACACGGGCGCCCGCGCCGTCCCGGAACCCTGCCGCACAGCCGAACTCCGCCGCACAGCCCCCTGCCGCAACTGTTCCCGCCGCGAAGGAGCCGCTCTGGCGGGACGTCGTCGGGGACGTCCTGCGCCGTGAGCGGCTTGCCCAGGAACGCACGCTGAAGGACGTCGCGGACGCGGCCCGCATCTCGATGCCCTACCTCTCCGAGCTGGAGCGTGGTCTGAAGGAGGCGTCGTCCGAGGTGCTCGCGGCAGCCGCTCGGGCGCTGAGCCTGGATCTCGCCGGTCTCCTCGTCCTCGCGCACGAGGAACTGGTCCGCCTCGGCGGAGCGCGCACGGGGGCGGCGCGCACAGGGACTTCCGTCACCTCGTTCCTCGCGCGCCGTCCGGACGCCACGGGCGGCCCCCGGCGCGACAGTGTGCGGAAACCCCCCATGCACGGGGAGATGCGCCTCGCTGCCTGATGCGTTCCGGGCTGCCGCCGTCCCGTCGGGGGACGGCGGCAGCCCAGGAGCCGGAACGGAGTCAGGCCGCCGCCTGGGCGCGCCGCGTGAGCACCTCGTCGGCGAGCCCGTACGCCACCGCCTCGTGAGCGGTGAAGACCTTGTCGCGGTCCATGTCGGCGCGGAGGGTCTGGACATCGTGGCTGGTGTGCCTGGAGAGGACCTCCTCGACCTGGGAGCGGATGCGCAGCATCTCCTTCGCCTGCAGGCTGAGATCGGAGACAGTCCCCTGGTGACCTCCGCTCGCGGGCTGTCCCAGCAGCACCCGGGAGTGATCGAGGACGAAGCGGCGTCCGGGATCGCCGCCCGCGAGCAGCACCGCCGCTGTCGAGGCGGCCTGGCCGACGCAGAACGTCGCGATCGGGGCGCCGACGAACGTCATCGTGTCGTAGATCGCCATGAGCGAAGTGAAGGATCCGCCGGGCGAGTTGATGTAGACGGCGACCTCTCGCTCCGGGTTCGACGCCTCGAGGTGGAGGAGCTGCGCGATGACGACGTTCGCCACTCCGTCGTCGATCTCGGTGCCGAGGAAGATGACCCGGTCGGCCAGCAGCCGGCTGTAGATGTCATACGCCCTTTCGCCCTGCGGAGTGCGCTCGACGACGGTCGGGATCGTGTACTGGCTCATGTCACAGTCCCATCCGTCGCTGCGAACGGGCCGGGCGGACGTCGGCGAGCGATTCGACGACGCGGTCGGCCAGTCCGTACTCCTTCGCCTGCTCCGCCGTGAACCAGCGGTCGCGGTCGCTGTCCCGGGAGACTGTCTCCACGTCCTGGCCGCTGTGCGACGCGGTGATCCGTTCGATCGTCGACTTCATGAATTCGAGGTTCTCCGCCTGGATCGCGATGTCCGCCGCGGGCCCTCCGATCCCCGCCGACGGCTGGTGCATCATGATCCGCGTGTTCGGCATCACGAAGCGCTTCCCCGCCGCGCCGACTGTCAGCAGGAACTGGCCCATGCTCGCGGCGAATCCCATGCCCAGCGTCGAGACGTCGTTGGGGACGAGCTGCATGGTGTCGTAGATCGCCAGACCGGACGTGACGGAGCCGCCCGGACTGTTGATGCACAGGCAGATGTCGGTCCTCGGGTCCTCTGCCGAGAGCATGAGCAGCTGCGCACAGACGCGGTTCGCGGAGACTTCGTCGACCTGGGTGCCGAGGAAGACGATCCGCTGCGCGAGCAGTTGCTCCGCCAGGTGGTCGTCGAAGCGCGTCCGCGGGGTGTCGTCCTCGGCGGTCTGTGCGTCACGGACCGGCTGCAGGCCGGTCATGTCTGGAGCCATCGGTCCTCCATGTGTGGGCGCGGCGGGGGTGCCGCTGTCATCCACACTCGGCGCGATGCGACGCCCGCGTAAGTGATCTCGGCCCGGGGCAGATTCGCCGATGGCAGAGTGCCGAGAAGTCATCTGCTGTCCGGCCGTGCCGTCAGTAGCGCGCTCCCGCCATGAGCACCCGGTGGTCCGAGC
This sequence comes from Streptomyces ovatisporus, assembly GCF_042653885.1. NCBI lineage: Bacteria > Bacillati > Actinomycetota > Actinomycetes > Kitasatosporales > Streptomycetaceae > Streptomyces > Streptomyces ovatisporus. Next base: position 148,152 of record NZ_JBHSFH010000018.1, on the reverse strand, counting down.
AGTGGCGTTCCCTCAGTCGCTGCCGGTCACCGCGCGGTCCTGCCGGACGCGGTCCGACGTGAGCGCCGGTTCGAGCCGCGACCGGCCCGTCCGCGGGGCCGGTCCGTCCAGAAACGGCGGAGACCGAAGCCTCAGCGGTGGTTCCTGCGCTTGGACACCTCGCCGTTGCGGTCGTACGTCACCCACTCCCCGGTCTTCTTGCCCAGGTCGTACTCACCCTCGTCCCACAGCGCCCCGTTGTCGTACCAGCGGCGCCACAGGCCGTGCTGCTGACCGTCCACGAAAGCCCCCTGCTGGAGCAGGCCACCGTCCTTGCGGTGCCAGACCCAGTCGCCGTCCAACTGCCCGGACTTGTAGCTGCCCTGCGCCTGGAGGCGGCCGTTGCGGAAGTAGAACGTCCACGGCCCGTGCCGCTGACCGTCCACGTACTCGCCCTCGCCGGAGAGCGTGCCGTCCTTGAACCGTTCCTCAGCCATGGAGCGAGCCTATGGGCGGGCACCGACAGAGGCTTTAGCACGGCAGGGCCACGGCGGGAGCTCGAACACCGGCACGGGACGGGCCACTACGGCTTGACCGAGCGGTAGTAGTCCCTGGCGCCTCGGTGCAGCGCCAGCGGTGCGGTGTAGATCGCAGTGCGCAGGTCGACCTTCTGCGCCGCGTGGACCTTCTCGCCGATCTGGTCGCGGCTCCTGAGTACCGCCCGCGTCACGCCTTCCGTCAGAGCAGTGTCCGTACGGTCCGTGGTCACCAGGAGGTTGGCGACGGCCACCGTCTTCACGGGCTCGCCCTGCTGGACTGCCGGATAGGCGTCCGGCGGCATCACCGCGGCGCGGTAGTGGCGGGTCTCGGGCTGCAGCGCGTGCAGCTTCGGCACGAGATCGCCCAGCTGGACCAGCTGGATGTTCGTCTTCGCGGCAAGGCTCTCGATCGCGTTGGTCGGCAGTCCGCCCGACCAGAAGAAGGCGTCGAGCTTCCCCTCCTCCAGCAGGCCCGGCATACGGTCGATACCCGCGCGGACAGCGTGCACGTCCTTGTCGACGTCAAGCCCGGCGGCCCGCAGCAGCCGGCCGGCGATGAGGTTCACACCGGAGCGCTTCTGGCCGACGCCCACGCGCAGTCCCTTGAGGTCCTTCGCACTGCGGACGGCCGAACCCGCGGGCACGACGAGCTGCATGTAGTCGTCGTACAGCCGCGCACACGCGCGCAGCTGTTCCGCGCCCTTCTCCCCGTCGTCCCGGTAGGTGGCCACCGCGTCGGCTGCCGCGATCGTGAAGGAGGCCTTGCCCGACGAGACCATGTCGAGGTTCTGCACCGAGCCCTGACTGGGCAGCAGCCGCACGTCGACCCCGGGCATCTCACGGTCCATGCGCTGCTCGAGGAGTGAGCCGTAACGCGCGTACACACCGGTGGGGACTCCCGTGGCGAACGAGACGGTCCCGCTGGGGGCGGAGCGTCCGCCGGGGACCAGCCACCACAGCAGCAGCGCGAGCACCACGGCGGCTGCTGCTCCCGCGCGCAGCAGGGAGCGCCGACGCGAGCGGCTGCTGCTCGTGCCGGGGACGATGCGGCGGAAGCTGAACATGCGCGTGATCGTGCCAGTCCGCGGCCCGGTAAGCGAGGGGCGGGGGCGGGGAGGGAGCGCGTACCCTGGTCGACTGAGATGACTGCGAAGACATATGAGCTGCGGACGTTCGGCTGTCAGATGAACGTCCACGACAGCGAGCGGATGGCCGGCCTGCTGGAGGACGCGGGCTACGTGCGGGCGCCCGGGGACGCGGACGGCGCCGACGTCGTCGTCTTCAACACCTGCGCGGTGCGGGAGAACGCCGACAACCGGCTGTACGGCAACCTCGGCCAGCTCGCACCGAAGAAGGCCTCCCGCCCCGGCATGCAGATCGCTGTCGGCGGCTGCCTCGCGCAGAAGGACCGCGAGACGATCGTGAAGAAGGCCCCGTGGGTCGACGTCGTCTTCGGTACGCACAACGTGGGGAAGCTGCCGGTCCTGCTGGAGCGCGCCCGCATCCGGGAAGAGGCGCAGGTCGAGGTCGCCGAGTCGCTGGAGGCGTTCCCCTCGACGCTGCCCACGCGACGGGAGAGTGCCTACGCCGCCTGGGTCTCCGTCTCCGTGGGGTGCAACAACACCTGCACCTTCTGCATCGTTCCGCAGCTGCGCGGCAAGGAGAAGGACCGTCGGCCCGGCGACATCCTCGCCGAGATCGAGGCACTGGTCGACGAGGGCGTCAGCGAGATCACGCTGCTCGGACAGAACGTCAACGCCTACGGCTCGGACATCGGCGACCGCGAGGCGTTCAGCAAGCTGCTCCGTGCCTGCGGCCGCATCGAAGGGCTGGAGCGGGTCCGCTTCACCTCGCCGCATCCGCGTGACTTCACGGACGACGTGATCGCGGCGATGGCCGAGACGCCGAACGTGATGCCGCAACTGCACATGCCGCTGCAGTCGGGCTCGTCGAAGGTCCTGAAGGCGATGCGGCGCTCGTACCGTCAGGAGCGCTTCCTCAGCATCATCGAGAAGGTGCGCGCCGCGATGCCTCGGGCGGCCATCACCACGGACATCATCGTGGGCTTCCCCGGCGAGACCGAGGAGGACTTCCAGGAGACGCTGCACGTGGTGCGGGAGGCACGCTTCGCGCAGGCGTTCACCTTCCAGTACAGCAAGCGTCCCGGGACGCCCGCCGCCGAGATGGACGGCCAGATCCCGAAGCAGGTCGTGCAGGAGCGGTACGAACGTCTGGTCGCGCTCCAGGAGGAGATCTCCTGGGAGGAGAACAAGAACCAGGTCGGCCGGACGCTCGAGTTGCTCGTCGCGGAGGGCGAAGGGCGGAAGAACGACGTCACGAAGCGGCTGTCCGGACGGGCGCCCGACAACAGGCTGGTGCACTTCGCGCCGCCCGAGGAGACGGTACGTCCGGGCGACACCGTCACCGTCGAGATCACCTACGCGGCACCGCACCACCTGCTCGCGGAGTCCCCGCCGGCGTCCGTGCGGCGTACCCGTGCGGGGGACGCCTGGGAGGCCCGGCACGCGGCGCCGGCCGCCCGGACACAGCAGCAGGGCGTCATGCTCGGGCTGCCGGCGGTAGGCGCTCCGCAGCCGCTGCCGCCCGACTCCGGCGGCTGCAGCGTCTGCTGAACGGCCCGCGAAGCACGGGACTGAGCACGACGGGACGAGGCCGCCCGCGCACCGGGCGGCGACAGGCGAGGGCGCCGAGGAGCATGCAGCAGCGCATTCCCCGACTCCTGCACCACTCGCCGGAGGTACGTCCTGATCGAGCGGTTACGCAGAGCGACTTCCGGCGTTAAGCTGCGCGCCATGCTTGTCGCCGCAGCCGTATGCCCCTGTCCGCCGCTGCTCGTGCCCGAGGTCGCGGGAGGTGCGGCCCACGAGATGGATGCAGCCCGCGCCGCCTGCGACGAAGCGCTCAGACGTCTTGCCGGGGCGCGTCCCGGCAAACTCGTGGTCCTCGGCCCCGCAGAACCCGCAGCCCGGGGGACGTACGTCCAGGGCGCGCGTGGTTCCTTCCGGGGCTACGGCGTGGACCTCGACGTGACCCTCGGCAAGGGCGACCCCGCCCCGGAAGCACACCCGCTGCCGTCGTCCCTCGCCGTCGGCGCGTGGCTGCTGAGCCGCGCGGAGTGGACCGCCGCCCCGGTCGAGGGCCTCGGCGTCGGCGAACCGCTGAACCGGGAGCGCTGTGAGGCGGTCGGGGCCCAACTCGCCGTTTCGGACGAGCGGTTGGCCCTGCTCGTGATGGGTGACGGCACGAACTGCCGCACCCTCAAGGCCCCGGGCTACTTCGATGAGCGTGCCGCCGCGTTCGACGCCTTGGCGGCCCGGGCCCTGGAGAGTGCGAGCCCCGACCAGCTGCTCGCTCTGGACGAGGAGTTGGGGTACGAGCTGGGCGCGTCCGGCCGCTCCAGCTGGCACGTGCTCGCGGGTGCGGCCGCCGCCGGCCGCACGGCAGCGGGTGAGGCGGGCAGCGGGCTCGAAGGACGCCTGCTCTACGACGAGGCTCCGTACGGCGTCGGGTACCTCGTCGCCAGCTGGAGCTGACAGCCGGCGTCGCCGCCACTGATCGGCCGCCCGCCGACCGTACGGATGTGGGCGTGTGCCCCGGTGATCCGGAGGACACACGCCCACATGGCGGGCCGCGCGGCGGCGGACGGACCGGCTCTGGTCAGACGCCGCCGGGGCCCTTCCCGCGCCCGCCGCCGGCGTCGGGACCCTTTCCGTGGCCCCCGCCGGCCTCGGGGCCCTTTCCGCCGCCCTCCTGGCGGCCGAGCTTCTCAGCCTGCTCCCTGGCCTTCTGGGTGCCGGTCCGGATCTTGTCGCTGTACTTGCCCTTGGTCTTCGAGTCGGCCATCCGCCCGGCCTTGTCGACGCCCTTCGAGACCTTGTCGCCGTGCTGACCCAGCATGTCCTTGACCTTGTCCATGAAGCCCATGGTGGCCACCTTCCTTCTGTCCGGTGTGCCTGAGCGGCAGTTCAGTTGCGGGTGTCGTCGGCGGCTTCGCTGTCGGCGGCTCCCTCTGCTGACTGCTGCTTCGGGATGCCGACGTCCTCGTTGTCGTCCCCGGTCCCTGTCGCAGCCCTGACCTCCTGTTCTTTCGCCTTTCCGTCCGCCGGCCCGGCAGCCTCGGCGGCGCCGGCGGCCGGCTTCCGAGGACCGGAAGAACGGCGCAGAAGTCGTGCAAAGACGCCCATATCTACACTCCTGACCTTACTCATTAGGTCCCGATCCGGCGCCCCGGGGAGACCGGCTTCCCCGGCCCCGGGCCGCCGCGTCCCGGAAAACGGCTCTGGGAACCCTCGAAACAGGCAACGAAGCCGCTCAAGGCGCGTCACGTCCCTCCTTCGTGGGTCGGGGACGTGACGGAGGTTTGCGACACTGACGGCGTGAATCCCTCTGCCCCCTCCCCGCGAAGCCGCAGCGTCCCGCCGGTGGTCGCCGTCGTCGGACCGACCGCTGCCGGGAAGTCCGACCTGGGTGTCGCTCTCGCCCGCCAGCTGGGCGGCGAGGTGATCAACGCGGACTCGATGCAGCTCTACAGGGGCATGGACATCGGCACCGCGAAGCTGGCGGCCGAGGAACGCGCAGGCGTACCGCACCACCTGCTGGACATCTGGGACGTCACAGCCGCCGCCAGCGTCGCCGAGTACCAGAGGCTCGCGCGGGCCGAGATCGACAGACTCCGCTCCGCAGGCCGCGTCCCCGTGCTGGTGGGCGGTTCGGGGCTGTACGTGCGGGGGGCGATCGACGCGATGGAGTTCCCGGGCACCGATCCCGAGGTACGGGCACGCCTGGAGGGAGAGCTCGCAGCCGAGGGGTCGGGAGTGCTGCACTCGCGTCTGGCGCAGGCCGATCCGGTCGCTGCCCGTGCGATCCTGCCCAGCAACGGCCGCCGCATCGTGCGGGCCCTGGAGGTCATCGAGATCACCGGCCGTCCGTTCACCGCGAATCTCCCCGGTCACGAGGCCGTGTACGAGACCGTTCAGATCGGGGTCGACGTGGCACGACCGGAGCTCGACGCGCGGATCGCCTCCCGCGTGGACCGCATGTGGGAGGCGGGCCTGGTCGCAGAGGTACGCGCTCTGGAGGCGGCCGGACTGCGCACCGGACGTACGGCGTCGCGTGCCCTCGGTTACCAGCAGGTGCTCGCGAACCTCGCGGGGGAGTGCACCGAGGCGGAGGCGCGGGAAGAGACGGTACGCGCCACGAAGCGCTTCGCGCGCCGCCAGGATTCGTGGTTCCGCCGCGACCCGCGTGTCCACTGGCTGAGCGGTGCGGAACCGGACAGGAGGGAACTGACCGGGAAAGCACTGGCTCTCCTGGAAGAAGCGGTCACAGCCTGATCACGTGATGGCATCGGGACGCCCTGCGCGTCCGCCGGGGCCGCGGCGGCGTGCCATCATCGACCATCGTTCGGAGCCTGCAGCCGTAGTTGGGAGGGCGGGTGGCGATGGAGGCCGGCCCTCGTGACAATGAGGAGACAGCCGTCGACGACGTTGAGCGAGTCGGGCCTGTTGGACGCCTCGAAGACATCACGAGCCTCGACGACCGGTCGGAGGACGTGACCGGGGTCAACGGCGGTTCCGCCCCCGGCGGGGCCGCGGAAGCCGACCGCAGCGTCGACGTCCGCGGGAACGGCACGGCCGGCACCCGCGGCAGCGGCGTCGCGGACGCCGACGGCGACGCCGACGGCCCTCCCCGCGACGCCGGTGATCTGCCACCCGTCGACGAGACGCCCGTGGAGCCGCAGGATCTGCGTCCGCCGCGCAAACTGCGGCTGTGGCAGATCGCCCCCATCGTGGTGCTGAGCGCGCTCGGCTCGCTCATGTTCGCTTTCCCGCTCGCCTTCGAGCCGGGCGGCGGCACCGGAGCGGTCGTCTCCATGCTCGGTCTGCTGATCTGCGGCTGTGCCGCGGGCTGGGGAGTGATGGCGGCCCGTCGCGCCGGCCTGACCTGGCCGGGGCTACCCGTGCGGGGCTCCGGCGACCGTGCGGACTGGCGGGTCGTGCTGCTGTACGCGGTCGTCGTGGGCACCGTCGTGGTGCTGGCCATCTGGCGCGTCGCCAGGCTGCGCTGAGCCCCTCGCCGCGACGGGCAGCAGCGACTGCGGCTCCCGTACGATCGGGTGCATGGTCAGCGCACAGCCCGTGCCGTTCCTGAAGGGGCACGGCACCGAGAACGACTTCGTCATCCTCCCCGACCCGGACGGCACTCTCGAGGTGTCCCCGGAGACCGTCGCGCGGCTGTGCGACCGGCGGGCGGGGATCGGCGGCGACGGGCTGCTGCGGGTGGTGCGGTCGGCGGCCCACCCGGAGGCCCGGACCATGGCGGGAGACGCCGAGTGGTTCATGGACTACCGCAACGCAGACGGTTCCGTCGCGGAGATGTGCGGCAACGGTGTGCGGGTCTTCGTGCGCTATCTGGAACGTGCGGGACTGGCCAAGGCGGGTGAGGTCGCCGTCGCGACGCGGGCGGGCGTACGGCGCACGCACCTCGGTGAGGACGGCGGCGAGATCACCGTGGCCATGGGACCCGCCGCTCTGCCCGGCGATGAGGTCAGGGTGCGCGTCGGTGAGCGCGACTGGCCGGCAGTGCACGTCGGAATGGGCAACCCGCACGCTGTCGTCTTCGTCGACGATCTCGCCCACGCGGGAAGCCTGTTGGACGCGCCGCAGGTCGAACCGGCCGCTGTCTACCCGGACGGTGTGAACGTCGAATTCGTGGTCGACCGCGGCCCTCGCCACGTCGCGCTGCGCGTCCACGAGCGCGGCTCGGGGGAGACCCGGTCCTGCGGAACCGGCGCGTGTGCGGTGATGGCCGCGGCCGCACGGCGCGACGGCGCCGACCCGGTGGCTGACGGTGCGTCGGCGACATACACCGTGGACGTGCCGGGCGGCCGTCTGGTGATCACCGAACAGGCCGACGGCGAGATCGAGATGACCGGGCCCGCTGTGATCGTCGCGGAGGGTTCCATCGACCCGGAGTGGCTGCACGCCCAGCGCATGGGCCCCGAAGCGCCACAACAAGCGCACTGGTGAACTCCCTTGCCTTTAAACGTCCCTCGAAGGGGTGATCCGTTTCACGCTGCGCGGGACCCGGTCATCCGCATGTGCTGGGGTCGGTAGCATCACAGGCCCGGGCCTGTCCGGGGTGTTGCGTCAGCGGAGGTGCCATGAGGAGTCTGAGAAGGCTCAGTCACGCGGCCCTGCTGGGGCAGGGGCCGCGCCGGGACGGTCTGCCCGATGCCATGGAGCACGTCGCCAAGGTGCACCGCGCACACCACCCCGACGCCGATCTCGCGGCTCTGCGCCGCGCCTACGTACTGGCGGAGTCCTCGCACCGCGGCCAGATGCGCAAGAGCGGCGACCCGTACATCACGCATCCGCTGGCCGTGACTCTGCTGCTCGCCCAACTGGGCGCCGAGACCACCACTTTGACGGCGTCTCTGCTGCACGACACGGTCGAAGACACCGATGTGACGCTGGATCAGGTGCGCAAGGAGTTCGGCGAGGAGGTGAGTTACCTCGTCGACGGCGTCACCAAGCTGGAGAAGGTCGACTACGGAGCGGCGGCCGAGCCGGAGACGTTCCGCAAGATGCTCGTGGCCACCGGCAACGATGTCCGCGTGATGTCGATCAAGCTCGCCGACCGGCTGCACAACATGCGGACGCTCGGCGTGATGCGTCCGGAGAAACAGGTCCGCATCGCCAAAGTGACGCGGGACGTACTGATCCCGCTCGCCGAACGGCTGGGCGTACAAGCGCTGAAGACCGAGCTGGAAGACCTCGTATTCGCGATTCTCCATCCCGAGGAGCACACGCTCGCACGGGAGTTGATCGCCGAGCACGCCAAGGAGCCCGACCCGCTCACAGGCGTGGCGACTTCCGTGCGGCGGGTGCTGCGCGAGGCCGGGATCATCGCGCAGGTCCTCATCCGGCCGCGCCACACCGTCTCGGTGCACCGCCTTCGCCAGAAGCGCGGCGAACTCGGGCCGTGCGACTTCGGACGTCTGCTGATCATGGTCGAGGAGGACGCCGACTGCTACGCCGTCCTCGGTGAACTCCACACGTGCTTCACGCCGATCGTCGCCGAGTTCAAGGACTTCATCGCGGCACCCAAGTTCAACCTCTACCAGTCGCTGCACACGGCGATCGCCGACGAGGAGGGCCGTGTGGCCGAAGTCCTCGTGCGGACACGGCAGATGCACCGCGTCGCGGAAGCCGGCGTCATCGCACTCGGCGATCCGCACGGAGTTCCGTCCGGCGGTGAGGGCGGCGGCGGTGACGAGCCGGGGCCCGGCTGGCTCTCCCGGCTCCTGAAGTGGCAGAGCCACGCCACGGACACCGAGACGTTCTGGACGGAGCTCCGCGACGAGCTGGCGCAGGACCGGGAGATCACCGTCTACTGCGCGTCCCCGGGCGCCGCACCCGCGCCGAGCGGCGGCGCCCTGCCGCTGCCCGCGGGAGCCACCTGCGTCGACGCGGCCTACGCGCGGTACGGCGAAGCGGCCCACCGCTGCATCGGCGCACGTGTCAACGGACGCCTGACGGCGCTCAGTACGGTGCTGCGGGACGGCGACGCGTTGCAGCTCTTCCTCGAGCCCGCGGCCTCGGCACCGTCCGGTCCGTCGCCGGAGTGGCTCGACCACGCCCGCACCCCGGCCGCGCGCATCGCGATCCGGCACTGGCTGGCGGCTCATCCCGGCGCGGCCGACGCCGAGCCGAGGCACGAGCTGACCAGTGTGGGCGCCCTCGGAACCGGTGGCGGCCATGCTCTTCAGGCCGTGGACGGCGCCCGTCGCCCTGTCGCGGCCCGCACGACGGCAGTCCCGGCGACCCCGCCCGACGAGGCCGCCGCGGCAGGCCGAGGCCACCCGGAGAGGGGCGAGGACGCAGCGGTCGGCCCGTACCCCGAGGACGGCCGCGCGGCAGAGACGGCATCCGTCGTGGCCGAGGACCCCCACGTCGTGGTGCGCCTGGCGCGATGCTGTACGCCCGTGCCGCCCGACTCCGTGACGGGATTCGCTGTGCGGGGCGGCACCGTCACTGTGCACCGCGAGAGCTGTCAGACGGTGACGCGCATGACGTCGACGGGCCGGCGGCCGGTGCCGGTGCGCTGGCGGCAGGGCGCGGCGGGCTGCAGGGTGACCCTGCGCGCCGAAGCGCTGGGACGGCCGCACCTGCTGGCCGATCTGACCGAGATCATCGCGGCGCAGGGCGCGGCAGTCGTCGCCGCCGATGTCGAACCGCCGCGTGAACAGCGCGTCCTTCACACGTACACCCTGCAGCTGCCCGACGCGGCCGGGCTGCCTGATCTGATGCGTGCGATGCGCCGTGTCCCCGGCGTGTACGACGTCACGCGAGCCAGCCGCCCGCTTCCCGCGCGCTGAGGCATCCCCGTCCCGCGCCTGCGCCGGGGCGCGCGGTGGTACGCGGGCGCAGGCCGCTGGCGTGCACCTCCGTCGCAGCCTGGACCGCGCTGACTTCTTTCGAGTGGGGCCCTGCGGAGCCGACCTTGCCCGCCGCGCACCAGGGATAGCAGTTACTGCATGGACTTCCCGCTCTCCCGGGCGTCGGTGCCCGGTGCGTCAGTTCCCCCAGCCCCTGTGCACGCAGCGGCAGGCCCGCTCCGCGCTTCCCGTTCCGTCCGTCGTCGCGCCTGCACGTGCGCCACCGTCGCCGCGGCCGTCCTCGCCCTCGTCGGAGCCGTGCTGCCACCGCCGAAGCCGCTCGGAGTGGGCGACCGGCTCTTCCCCGAACTGGGCAATCCGGGCTACGACGTCGGTGCCTACGACATCGCCTTCGACTACTCGGGCAACAACACCAAGCCGCTCACCGCACGTACGGTCATCGACGCAGATGTCACCGCTGAGGACGGGCTGCCCCGCTTCAACCTCGACTTCACGGCCGGCAAAGTGCGCTCTGTCCGCGTCAACGGCCGTCCGGCGCAGCACCGGAGCGTGAAGGAGGATCTGGTGGTGACCCCCTCGGCGGCGTTGCGCAAGGGGGAGCGGATGCACGTCGAGGTCCGGCACACCAGCCCGACGGACAAGGCCTCCACGAACGGCTGGGTCCGCACCAAGGACGGGCTGGCCATGGCGAACCAGGCGGACGCCGCCCACCGCGTCTTCCCGGGCAACGACCACCCCTCCGACAAGGCCGCCTTCACTTTCCGTGTCACCGCTCCCGAGGCACTGACCGTGGTGGCGGGCGGACAGCTGAAGCGGAAGGTGCGCAAGGGCGGTGACCGCACCGAGTGGACGTACCGTCTCGCACACCCCATGGCCACGGAACTCGCGCAGGTCTCGATCGGCCGTTCGTACGTGCGGCGCAGCAAGGGCCCGCACGGTCTGCCGCTGCGCGACGTGGTGCCCAGCCGTGACCGGAAGGCACTGGAGCCCTGGCTCGCCAGGACTCCCGCGCAACTGGCCTGGCTGGAGCGGAGACTGGGCCGCTACCCGTTCGAGACGTACGGTCTGCTGATGGCCGATGCCAGCACCGGTTTCGAGCTGGAGACGCAGACGCTGTCCCTCTTCGAGAAGCAGCTCTTCACCACCGACGTGGTCCCCGCCTGGCACCAGGAATCGATCATGGTGCACGAGGCGGCGCACCAGTGGTTCGGTGACAGCGTCTCTCCGCGCAGCTGGGACGACCTCTGGCTCAACGAGGGCCACGCCACCTGGTACGAGTGGCTCTACGCAGCCGAACGCGGCGGCCCGTCACTGACTTCGCGGGCGCGTGACGCGTACAAGAGCTCGGACACCTGGCGCAAGAAGTTCGGTCCGCCCGGGCGGCTGCACCCCGCCGAGCCCGGCAACAAGATCAACATTTTCCGGAAGAGCGTGTACGACGGTTCCGCGGTCCTGCTCTTCGCTCTCCGCGAGAAGATCGGCGCGGGCGCGTTCGAGCGTCTGCAACGGGAATGGGTCACGCTGCACCGTGACGCCAATGCCTCCACGGACGACTACATCTCCCTCGTGAACGAGGTCTCGGGCGAAGACCTGACCGTGTTCCTCGAGAAATGGCTGTACGGCAAGAAGACCCCTCCGATGCCCGGCCACCCCCGGTGGCGGGCGGGCAGCCGGGAAACGGGATGACGGGGCGCGGCCGCCGTGCCACCATTTCACCGGCGCGCAGAGCGCCACGGGAACGCCCCACCGCTCGGGAATCAATGGTGCGGGGCAAGCGTTCCCCTAGCGGGTCCATGTGAGGACCTGTGACTCAAGGGACGGCTTTCTCCCGCATCCGCTTTCGACGTAAGGATCAAATGACCTTCTCCTCTCCCTCTTCTTCCCTTCCCACCAATGGCCTGCGTGTCGCCGAATCCGACCGTCGAGCTGACGCCCTGATGGAAGAGGACGTTGCTTGGAGTGACGAGGTCGACGGAGAGCGTGACGGCGAACAGTACGACCGGAGCGACCGTGCTGCCCTGCGCCGCGTCGCCGGACTCTCCACCGAGCTGGAGGACGTCACCGAGGTCGAGTACCGGCAGCTCCGCCTGGAGCGTGTGGTGCTCGTCGGCGTGTGGACGTCCGGGACGGCCCAGGACGCGGAGAACTCCCTCGCGGAACTGGCCGCGCTGGCCGAGACCGCAGGTGCTCTTGTACTCGACGGCGTCATCCAGCGCCGTGACAAGCCGGACCCGGCGACGTACATCGGCTCCGGCAAGGCCCAGGAACTGCGGGACATCGTCATCGACAGCGGTGCGGACACCGTCGTCTGCGACGGTGAGCTGAGTTCCGGACAGCTGATCCATCTCGAGGACGTCGTCAAGGTCAAGGTCGTCGACCGTACGGCCCTCATCCTCGACATCTTCGCGCAGCACGCCAAGTCTCGTGAGGGCAAGGCACAGGTCGCGCTGGCTCAGATGCAGTACATGCTGCCGAGGCTGCGCGGCTGGGGCCAGTCGCTCTCCCGGCAGATGGGTGGCGGTGGCTCCGGCTCCGCGGGCGGCGGCATGGCCACCCGCGGGCCTGGTGAGACCAAGATCGAGACTGACCGGCGGCGCATCCGTGAGCGGATGTCCAAGATGCGCCGCGAGATCGCGGAGATGAAGACCGGCCGCGAGATCAAGCGGCAGGAACGGCGCCGCAACAAGGTGCCGTCGGTCGCCATCGCCGGATACACCAACGCGGGCAAGTCCTCACTGCTCAACCGTCTCACCGGGGCCGGTGTCCTCGTCGAGAACGCCCTGTTCGCGACTCTGGACCCGACCGTGCGCAAGGCGGAGACGCCCAGCGGGCGGCTGCACACGCTGACCGACACGGTCGGATTCGTACGGCACTTGCCGCACCACCTCGTCGACGCCTTCCGCTCCACGATGGAGGAGGTCGCCGACGCCGACCTGATCGTGCACGTCGTGGACGGTTCGCATCCCGCTCCGGAGGAGCAACTGGCTGCTGTGCGCGGGGTGATCCGGGATGTCGGGGCCTCCCAGGTGCCCGAGATCGTGGTCGTGAACAAGGCCGACGCCGCCGAACCGCTCGTGCTGGCACGACTGTTGCGTACCGAGAGCCGTGCGCTCGCGGTCTCCGCCCGTACCGGGCAGGGGATCGAGGAACTGCGTGCGCTCATCGACGAGGAGTTGCCGCGTCCCTCGGTCGAACTGGAGGTGCTCGTGCCCTACACCGCGGGCAATCTCGTCTCTCGCGTACACAGCGAGGGTGAGGTGCTCTCCGAGACGCACACTGGGGACGGCACGCTGCTCAAGGTGCGTGTGCACGCTGAACTGGCGGCCGAACTGCGCCAGTACGAGCCCGCGGCTGCTGCGGTTCAGCACTAGCGCGGAAGGCCGGTTGCGGCCGCCGGGGTCGTGAGACAGGCACCAGCCGGAAACGGCACAGGGCCCGCTCTTCATTTCGAAGGGCGGGCCCTGTGCGCGTGCACGTGCCGTGTGCGGTGCCGGTCAGGCAGTGGACACGGCACGCGTCCGTCAGTTCTTGTTCGCGTACTTCTTGCTGATGCTGTCGAAGACGTTCTTCGCCGTCGGGCCGAGACGCGGCCCGGCGAGCCAGGTGGCCGGCTGCGGACCGATCGAGTTGACGGAGACCAGCTCCGCCTTGCCGCTCTCGCCCTTCATGAACCAGCCGCCGCCCGAGGAGCCACCGGTCATGGTGCAGCCGATGCGGTAGAGGGCGGGCTGCGAGGGATCGATGGAGAGACTGCCCGGCTTGTCGGTGCAGCTGTACATCTTCGCTCCGTCGTACGGAGGCGCCGCCGGGTAGCCGTAGGAACTGAGCCCGGAGAAGCGTTCGGCCGCCGGAGCGTTGAAGTTGATCTTCACTGCCGCACCGACGGTCTCCTCCAGGGACTTGTTCGTGCGCTGCTGCGGACGGACCTGGAGCACCGCGAAGTCCTGCTGCGCGCCTCCACCTCCCGACTGCGCGCCCTGCTTGATCCAGTAGTCACTGGTCTGCGCCCACTCCGTCCACCACTGGCCGTACGGAGCGACGTCCTGCGGCTGCGCGTTCCGCACCTGCGCCGGCGGGAGTCCGCGGTTGTTGTAGGCCGGTACGAACATGATGTTGCGCAGCCAGCCGCCGTTCTTGCCCGAGTGGACGCAGTGACCCGCCGTGGCGACCAGATTCGACCGTCCCGGATTGCGCGGATCCTGCACGACGGTGCCGGAGCAGACCATGGGCCCCTTCGGGGTCTCCATGAACACCTTGCCCGCGGGTGCGGCGTTGCTGGTGTAGGGCGTCTTGACGTTACGGGCCTCGACCGGGCGGGGCTCGGGACCTGTGGCGCTGGCTCCTGACGCCGACTCGACGTCGGCCGGGACGCGCTTGCCGTTGTCCTCCGCGTCCTCCATGCGGTCCGGCTTCCAGTGGTCCTTGATGTACGGGTTCACGAAGTCGGAGCCCTCACGGATCCACTGGTCACGGTCCCAGTTCTTCCACTCGCCGTTGCGCCACTTCTCCAGGTCCTTCAGCGAAGTGGGCAGGTCCTCGGGCAGCTTGTCGGGGATGCCGAGGTCCTCGTTCGAGGACGGCCGTTCTGACGGCCGGGCCTGTGCGGTGCGGTCACCGGCGTCGCCGGACGAACAGGCGGTGGCGGTCAGTACGAGAACCCCGACGACCGCGGCGGCGGTCACGGCAGGACGACGGTTTCCCGGCCTGCGTATCGATGACATGGAACAGATCCCCCTGATCGGGCGTGAATTGATGGCTGTGCGTGCTGTCGGGACGTGGCCGCCCCGGGAATGTGCGCCTTCCGGAAGCGCCCCCTCGGCGGCCCGGAGAGACGTGGCGGCCGGACAGGCGGCCGGGACGCGGTCGTCGGGCAGGCGGGGAGGGATGCCGGCCGGCGCACGGGCGGCGCCGGCCGGCATCCAAGAACGAACGTGCCGGTGGTGCGGCTATTCCGGCTACTTCTTCGCGATCTCGTCGAAGACCTCCTTGGCCTCCTTGCCGATGCGGGGACCTGCGAGCCAGCCGCCCTGCACCGGGCCGATGGAGGTCACGGAGAGCAGCTGCCTGCCGCTCGCGGTGAGCCAGCCGCCGCCGGAGGAGCCCCCGGTCATGGTGCAGCCGGCCCGGTACATGGTGGGCTCGCTGGGCTCGATGGTCAGACGGCCCGGCTTGCCGGTGCACGTGAGCATCTTCGTCCCGTCGAACGGAGGCGCTGCCGGATAACCGTGCGGCGTGAGGCTCGAAATGGACTTCACACGCGGAGTGTTGAAGTTGACCTTCGCGGCCTTGCCGACGACCTCCTGCAGGGACGGACCGGACTTCTTGTCCTCCGGCCTGACCTTCATCACGGCGAAGTCCTGCGATGCGCCTCCGCCACCGGCCTTCGCGCCCTCCGCGATCCAGTGGTCCGTGGTCCCCGCGTACTTCGCCCACCAGACGCCGTCAGGGGCGACGTCCTTGCTCGCTGCGTTCTCCAGCTGTGCGTTGGAGAGCCCCTTCGGGTTGTAACGCGGCACGAAGACCACATTGCGGAACCAGCCGCCGGTCTTCCCGGCGTGCACACAGTGCCCCGCCGTCGCCACGAGGTTGGACTTGCCCGGGTGCGCGGGGTCCTCCACGACGGTGCCGGAGCAGACCAGCGGGCCCTTCGGGGTGTCCATGAAGACCTTGCCCACCGGCGCGGTGTTCTTGGTGTAGGGAAGCCGGACCGGCTTGGCCGTGACACGCGCCGGCGTGGGGTCGGTGACGCCCTCGTCCTCGCCGGTGCCGTTGTCGCCGCCGCTCTCGCCGTCGTCGATCTCGTCGTCATCGACCTGGCGGTCGTTCCCGTCGGCGTCCTTCATCCGGTCCGGGTCCCAGAGGTCGTCGATGATCGGGTTGATGAACTCCTTGGCCCGGCGAAGCCACTCGTCGCGGTCCCATTTCTTCCACTCGCCGTTGCGCCACTTCTCCAGGTCCTTGAGGGAACTCGGGAGGTCCTTGGGGAGCTCGTCCGGCAGGTTCAGGTCGTGCTTGCCGTCCGGTTCGGGCGCCGAGACCGACGGGCTGGGCGCGCTGCCCCCGTTGTCTTCCTCCGGCCCGCACGCCGTCGCCGTCAGTGCAAGAGCCGCGACTGCCGCGACGGTGGCCACAGCCGGCGCTGAACGTCGTCGCGAGCGCCTGAGGTTGGCTGACATGAATGAACTCCCCCTGAATGTCGTCTTGCCTCTTGAGTTGTGAGGGCCCCGCCGAGCGGAGCGGCAACCACTATGCCCGGTGAGAAGGGGGACGGACCCGGCAGGGTCCACGGTTCCGACCGCTTCACATGACAGATCTTCACTTGGCCCGTGATCCCGGGGCATCGGCTTCGTTGGTACGGACGGGGGAGTCCGGCCCGCTCATGAGCGCGCCAAGTCGACACCGGAGGAGATCTCTGTGAACGCGCGTACCGGAGCCGAAGGCCCGCCGACCGGGACGGCGTCCGCGCCCGCCCCCGGCCCGGGCCGACACCGTGCCGTCGTACCGGGGCAGGTACCGGTGAACCGGCAGGGCACGCCAGCGGACAGTGCGGACTCTTCGACTGCGCCGGAGACCTCGGCGGAGACGTCTGCGCCGCCCGCTGCACCGGCAGTCGGACTTCCCGCTGCGACCGCGCTGTTGAACGGAACAGACGACGATCGCGCTGCCGATCGCGCTGAGCTGCCCCGGCAAGCACGCGGCAGGGCAACGGCAACCGCGCCCGCATCCGCCCGCACGGCGGTACCCGCCGGTCCGGAGCAGGTCGCGGACGCCGCCGCGACGGAGAATCTGCTGCGCTGCTGGGTGCGGGAGAACGACATCCCACGGCCCGCCCAGGACACGCTGCGCGTCGCACTGCACGCCACCGGCACCGCTCTGCACGTCCCGGTTCACTACTGGTCCGACACCGGTCGGCACCGTTTCGGGGCGCCGGTACCCGAGAACGCCCCGCCGGGCTGCGCGCCACTGGACGCCGTCACTCTCGCCGCGCTCATCAGCCGCGAAGCGTCGCACTGCGCCGCAAGGACGACGACTGCGGCAACACAGGTGACGGAAACGGACTCCGGAGTCGCTGCTCCACCGCACGGGGCCGCCGCTTCCGCGGAGTCCACCGGCCTCGTCGGCCGGGTCGCGGATTCCGTCGAGCGCACAGCTGCATTCCTCGCCGCCCGCACGGCGGCGCCCGAACCTCCGTCCCCGGTGAGCTCGTTCCTGGACGCAGAGCAGTCCCTCGTCCTCGGGCACCCCCTGCATCCGTCCCCGAAGGCACGCCAAGGTCTCTCCGAAGCCGAGTGCCGTGTGTACTCACCCGAGCTGAGGGGTGCCTTCCAGTTGCACTGGATGGCCGTCGACCAGTCAGTGCTCGCCCGGGACTCCGCGTGGACGGAACGCGGCCGTACAGTCACGGGCGATCAGCTCGCGATGCGCCTCGCGGGAGACGCGGCGTCCCGGCTGCCTGCCGGTACGGTGCCGCTGCCCCTGCATCCCTGGCAGGCCCGCCAGCTTCCCCACCGGCCGGCGGTCTCCCGCCTCCTCGCCGACGGACTGCTGCACGACCTGGGCCCGACGGGGGACTTGTGGCACCCCACCTCGTCCGTGCGCACAGTGGTGCGACCGGACGGCCCCGCGATGCTGAAGCTCTCCCTCGACCTGCCCATCACCAACTCACGCCGGGAGAACCTGCGCAAGGAACTGCTGCGCGGCCTCGAAGTACACCGTCTGCTGCGCGCGGGGCTGAGCGCCCAGTGGCGTGCCGCACATCCGGGCTTCGACATCGTCCGCGATCCGGCGTGGCTCGGCGTCGACGGACCCGACGGCCGGCCGGTGCCCGGTCTGGACACCGTCATCCGGCACAACCCCTTCGGCGCCACGGACGACGCTGTCTGCGTGGCCGGACTCATCTCCCCACGCCCGTCAAGGGAAGCGGACGGCGGCACCGTCATGCGTTCACGTCTGACCGGCATCGTGGAACGGCTGTCCGCAACAACGGGCAGGCCGGTGGCTGCGGTGGCCACCGAGTGGTTCCTGCGCTACCTCGACGCCGTCGTACGGCCCGTCCTCTGGTTCGACGCCAACGCAGGCATCGCACTGGAAGCGCACCAGCAGAACACCCTCGTTCTGCTCGACTCCGACGGCTGGCCGAAGGGCGGTCGCTACCGCGACAACCAGGGCTACTACTTCCGTTCGTCCCGCCGTGAGGAGCTGCAGCAGCGGATGCCCGGTGCACGGCTCGGTGTCGCCAGCGACTCCTTCGTCGCGGATGCGGTGGTCGACGAGCGCTTCGCCTACTACCTGGGCGTCAACAACGTGTTCGGTCTCATCGGCGCGCTGGGGGAGCAACAGCTCGCAGCCGAGCAGGTGCTGCTCGCCGCCTTCCGCCGCTTCCTGCGGACCGAGGCGGCGGGTGAGGACGGCGAACCGAGGTCGACGCTTCCCGCCTTGCTCCTCGACGCGCCGACCCTGCGGTGCAAGGCCAATCTGCTCACCAGGCTGCACGGCATGGACGAGCTGGTCGGGCCGGTCGACACCCAGTCCGTCTATGTCACCGTCACCAACCCGCTGGCCGGCTGACTCGCCGGACTTCCGACCGACCGCCGGACTGCAGACGCACGTCGCACATCACACGACGACGGCAACCGGCCGCCGGCAGCCGTCACCCCGGCAGCCGTCACGGCCCTGAGAACCGAGAGGAGGCGCCGTCCATGCAACAGCCGAACCGGCCTGCTTCCGGCGCGTCCAGCAACGACGACACCCTCGACCTCCAACTGGCCGGAGAACTGGCCGCCTTGCTGGCCGAACACGACAAGGCGGATGAGATCGGCCGGCTTGCAGCTCACACACCGCACGGCCCGGACGTACGGTCCGACCGGACTGCCCAGACCGATCACGCCGTCCCCTCCGACCCGCACGGCCCGATCCGTCCGCACCCCCTCCATCCGGGCGCCCACGGCCCCGGCCCCGGACTCGGCGGCCGCAGCGTGGCGGAGCCGGGGCTGCTCGACGCGCTCCACACCTGGCCGTCGTCGAGCACCCCTGTCGGGACGGTGCGGCTCGTACCGGTGAGACTCGAACGCGACCTGCGACTGATCACCGCATGGATGAACGACCCGGCAGTGGAGGCCTTCTGGGAGCTGTCCGGCCCGGAGGAGGTCACAGCAGCTCACCTGAGGAAGCAACTGGACGGCGACGGCCGCAGCGTTCCCTGCCTGGGCGTCCTGGACGGCGTCCCGATGAGCTACTGGGAGATCTACCGCGCAGACCTCGACCCCATCGCCCGCTACTGCCAAGCACGTCCGCACGACACCGGTGTGCACCTGCTGATCGGCGGGGTCCCGGACCGGGGGCGCGGCATCGGCACGGCTCTGCTGCGCGCCGTCGCCGATCTCGTCCTCGACCAACGACCGCGCTGCGGCCGTGTACTGGCCGAGCCGGACGTGCGCAACGTGGCCTCCGTCGCGGCGTTCCTGAGTGCCGGTTTCCGGCTGTCCGCAGAAGTCGAACTGCCGGAGAAACGCGCGGCACTGATGGTCCGCGACCGTGAACTGCGCGAGGTGCTCTGAAGGCACAGACGGATCCGGTCCGGCCGGTTCTTCGTACTCGCTGCTCCAGCGTTCCCGTCCCCGAGCAAAGGAGATTCCCAGTGCACCTGCCGCCGACTGCTGACGACGGCTTCGACGACCCCTGCAACACGGCTTCGTTGCACTTCCCGCACGGACTGGACGCCGACAGCTGGCGCCGCGCCGCGCGAAGACTCCTGGTGAAGATGCTCAGCGAGTTCGCGTACGAGGAGATCATCGACCCGGAACCCGATCCCGAGCCCGAGACCGATCCCGAGGCCGAGACCGCGTCCGAGGCCCATCCCGAGACCGCGTCCGAGGCGGCAGCGAGCGGTACGAGCGGCACCGCTCCGCAGTCGGCCTCGGAGCGGCCCGTGTCACAGCGGGACGGCTCGCCGGGTGCCGGATTCCGCCCGTACCGTCTCCGCGTCGACGACAGCCTCACCTTCCGTTTCCGCGCTCGCCGCGGCGCATACGGTCACTGGAACATCGACCCGGCGTCGCTCACGCCCGCAGAGGCAGATCCCTTCACGTTTCTCGCTCACGCTCACGAATCCGTGCTGGGCCTCACCGGTGACACCACCGGTCACCTCATCCGCGAACTGACAGCGACGCTCACCGCGGACGTCCGGTCAGCAGCCCGGGAGCTCACCGCCGAGCGACTCGCCGGTCTCGGCTACGCAGAGCTCGAAGGCCACCAGAAAGGTCACCCGTGGCTCGTCGCCAACAAGGGCCGGATGGGCTTCTCCGCGTCCGACGCGGCCCGTTGGGCGCCTGAGGCACGCCGCGCGCAGAGCCTGCCGTGGATCGCCGTACGCACCGGGCTGGCCGCCTACCGCGGTGTGCCCTCGCTCGCTGAGCCGCACCACCTCTACGCACGCGAGCTGAGGCCGGAGACGCTCCGGGACTTCCGCTACACGCTGCGTGCGCGCGGACTGCCGTCCGAGGACTACCTGTTCCTTCCCGTCCATCCCTGGCAGTGGGAGGAGATGATCGCACCGCTCTACGCCGCCTCCCTTGCCGTCGGCGACATCGTCCCCCTGACCACGGACGGCGATCTGCGGCTGCCCCAGCAGTCGATCCGCACGTTCCTCAACACCAGCCGCCCGGAGCGGCTCACGGTGAAACTGCCGCTGTCCGTGCTCAACACCCTCGTCTGGAGGGGCCTGCCCACCGAGCGCACTCTCGCGGCTCCCGCGGTGACCCGGTGGATCCACGGGCTGCGTGACAACGACGCCTATCTCCGTGACGAGTGCCGCGTGGTCCTGCTCGGTGAGGTCGCCTCGGTCACCGTCTCGCATCCCCAGTTCGACAGGCTCCCGCAAGTGCCCTACCAGTACCGCGAGCTGCTGGGCTGCATCTGGCGCGAACCGCTCGCCGGCCGACTGGACTCGGGGGAGCGGGCCCGTACGCTCGCCGCTCTCATCCACACCGACGCCCGGGGCCGCTCACTCACCGCAGAGCTCGTGGGACGCTCCGGGCTGGAGCCGCGCGTATGGCTGCGCCATCTCTTCGGCGCACTGCTCCCTCCGCTGCTGCATTTCCTCTACCGGTACGGGACGGTCTTCTCACCGCACGGCGAGAACGCCATCGTGATCTTCGACGAGGCCGACGTGCCGGTACGGCTGGCCGTCAAGGACTTCGTCGACGACGTCAACGTCAGTGCCGAGCCCGTGCCGGAGCTCGGCGAGATGCCCGAGGAGGTCCGCCGGGTCCTGCTGCGGGAGCCGCCGGACTTCCTCACGCAGTTCATCCACTCCGGTCTGTTCGTGGGGGTCTTCCGTTACCTGGCGCCGCTCTGCCAGGAGCAACTCCACGTACCGGAGGACGAGTTCTGGTCGCTCGTACGGGCGGAGACCGAGCGGTACCACGCCCGCTTCCCCGAGATGAAGGACCGCTTCAGCACCTTCGACCTGCTCGCCCCCCGCATCGACCGGCTGTGCCTGAACCGCAACCGTCTGCACCTGGACGGCTACCGCGACCGTCCTGACCGGCCGCACGCCGCCGTACACGGCACGGTCGCCAACCCGTTGAGCGCCTCCACCGGCCTCCGCCCGTAATGAGGGGCGAGCGCGGCCGACGCGCTGTCAGAGGTGACGCGTAAGGTGCGGTGTCTATGAGCAAGCCCGCCCTCACCGATCTTCTGCACGCCGCCGTCACCGCTGTCGGCGGCACGGAACGCCCCGGCCAGATCGCCATGGCCGAAGCGGTCGCCGAGGCCGTCGACAGCGGAACCCATCTGCTGATCCAGGCGGGCACCGGCACGGGCAAGTCGCTCGGTTACCTGGTCCCGGCCCTGGCGAACGGCGAGCACGTCGTGGTCGCCACGGCGACACTCGCGCTCCAGCGTCAGCTGGTCGAACGCGACCTGCCCCGCACGGTCGAGGCGCTGCATCCGCTGCTGCGCCGTCGTGCCGAGTTCGCCATGCTCAAGGGCCGCTCGAACTACCTGTGCCTGCACCGGTTGCACGAGGGCGTTCCGCAGGAGGAGGAAGAGGGGCTCTTCGACCCCTTCGAGGGCGCTGCCCCCACGTCCCGGCTCGGGAAGGACCTGCTGCGCCTGCGCGACTGGTCGGACGAGACCGGGACAGGTGACAGGGACGACCTGCGGCCCGGCGTCTCGGACCGGGCCTGGGGCCAGGTTTCGGTCTCCGCACGCGAGTGTCTCGGCGCCTCCAAGTGCGCCTACGGTGCGGAGTGCTTCGCCGAGGCCGCCCGCGAGCGGGCCAAGCTCGCCGAAGTCATCGTGACCAATCACGCCCTGCTGGCGATCGACGCCATCGAGGGCGCCTCGGTGCTTCCCCCGCACGACGTGCTGATCGTCGACGAGGCGCACGAGCTGGTCTCGCGGGTGACCGGCGTCGCCACGGGGGAGCTGACCCCCGGCGGCGTCAACCGTGCAGTGCGCCGCGCGGCGCGGCTCGTCGACGAGAAGGCGGCCGACCGGCTCCAGACTGCCGCCGAGGGTTTCGAGCGGCTCATGGAGCTGGCCCTGCCGGGACGTCTCGAAGTCGTCCCGGAGGACCTCGGTCACGCCCTCATGGCCCTCCGGGATGCCACTCGCGAGTGCATCACCGCGCTGGGCAACACCCGCGACAAGTCCGTGCAGGACGAGGACGCCGTGCGCAAGCTCGCCCTCGCCGCGATGGAGAACGTGCACGACGTCGCCGAACGTGTCGTCGAGGGCTCCGAGTTCGACGTCATCTGGTACGAGCGGCACGACCGCTACGGTGCCTCCCTGCGTGTCGCTCCACTGTCCGTGTCGGGACTGCTGCGCGAGAAGCTGTTCGCCGACCGTTCCGTCGTGCTCACCTCGGCGACGCTGAAGCTCGGAGGTGACTTCGACGGGGTGGGAGCCTCTCTCGGCCTGGCCCCCGAACGCGTACTGGAGGACGACTCACCCGGCGGCGCCGGTGAGAAGACGCAGGAGGAGACACCGCAGTGGCGCGGGCTGGACGCCGGCTCCCCCTTCGACTACCGCAAGCAGGGGATCCTCTATGTCGCCGGCCACCTGGCACCGCCCGGGCGGGAGGGCCAGCGGCGCGACATGCTCGACGAGCTCGCCGATCTCGTGGGTGCGGCGGGCGGCCGTACGCTCGGGCTCTTCTCTTCCATGCGGGCCGCTCAGGCCGCTGCGGAGGATCTTCGCGGGCGGCTCGACGTGCCCATCCTGCTCCAGGGTGAGGAGACGCTGGGCGAGCTCATCCGCCGCTTCTCCGAGGACGCCGAGACGTGTCTCTTCGGGACGTTGTCCCTCTGGCAGGGTGTCGATGTTCCCGGCGCCAACTGCCAGCTCGTGGTGATGGACCGCATCCCCTTCCCGCGCCCGGACGACCCTCTGATGAGCGCCCGGCAGAAAGCGGTCGAGGAGCACGGCGGGAACGGTTTCATGGCGGTGGCCGCCACTCATGCCGCGCTGCTGATGGCGCAGGGTTCCGGCCGGCTCGTGCGGGCGTCCGAGGACCGCGGCGTGGTCGCGGTCCTCGACCCGAGGCTGGAGCGGGCACGGTACGGCGGCTTCCTGAGGGCCTCCATGCCGGACTTCTGGTACACGACCGACCGCAATCAGGTACGCCGGTCACTGGCCGCCATCGACGCGGCTGCCAAGGAGGCCGCTCCGTCCAGGCGGCCGTAGCGCGCGGCCGTAGCACTGTCGCGGCGCCGGGCCGTTGCACAGGCGGGGAGTCGCGCACAACAGAGCCGCCGGTCCCGGCGCAGTGGAACCGACGGCTCGTGACCCGGCGAGGGGGCGGGTGCGGGTCACACCCTTCGCAGCACCGCCACGACCTTGCCGAGGATGGTGGCGTCGTCACCAGGGATCGGCTGGTAGGCGGCGTTGTGCGGCAGCAGCCACACGTGACCGTCCTCGCGCTTGAAACGCTTGACGGTCGCCTCCCCGTCCAGCATGGCGGCGACGATGTCTCCGTTCTCGGCCACGGGCTGACGGCGGACGGTCACCCAGTCCCCGTCGCAGATGGCCGCTTCGACCATCGAGTCACCGACGACCTTGAGCACGAACAGCTCGCCGTCACCGACCAGTTGACGCGGCAACGGGAAGACGTCCTCGACCGATTCCTCCGCGAGGATCGGACCACCGGCGGCGATGCGGCCGACGAGCGGTACGTACGAGGCGGACGGCTTGCCCGCGGTGTCGGTGGCCGCCTGTGTGCTGGGGGTGTCGGAGCCCCGCACCTCGTACGCCCGGGGGCGGTGCGGATCACGGCGCAGGAATCCCTTGCGCTCCAGGGCCATCAGCTGATGCGCGACCGAGGACGTGCTGGAGAGCCCGACGGCCTGACCGATCTCCCGCATGGACGGCGGGTAGCCGCGCCGCTGCACAGAGTCGCGAATCACCTCGATCACCCGGCGTTGCCGGTCGGTGAGCCCAGAACTGTCCGCACGGATCCCCGGAGGTCGTCCTGGCAGCGAGCGCTTGGCTTGCTGCTCCTCAGGCGCCTCCGAGTTCACGGGACCGTCGTTCAGTGACTGAACGCGGTCGAGCGACTGTGTGGAACGGTTCTGGGAGGTGATGGTGGCGCTGTCTGCGGTTGTGGTCACGTCGGCCCCTCTCGAGCGGTTCTCCCTAGTGGGACAACGGTAGTTGGTTTCGAAAGGTTGCGCCAAACACACGTTCGAGTGAAAATCTCGGGTTCTCCTGGTTGAAGCGATGCCGACGGTGTAGAGGGTGCCCGCTTCGGGTCTCGCTGTCGGGTTGCCGGACCGCCCCGGGTGGCCGGTTCGCGCCGCCGCGGAACGAGTCTCCCAGCTGTGCCCCGATGCGTCTGCGGTACCTCTTCTCGCGTAGGGTCGTGGACGCCGCGCGGGGTGCGACACGCGTTGGCGTATCTGACGCACCGACACCAGATCTAGTGGTTAGATTGGCGTGCGCCACCCACAAGTTGTGGTCCCGGGGGATCCATTCGTCTCTTCGTCGCTTATGCTTGTGGCAACTTCGCGGACGCTTCCGGTGTCCGCCGAGGGGCGTACCAGTCATGCACGAAGCGGGCTTCTCGCAGGCTCAAGGAGGGTGGGGAAAATGCACTGTCCCTTCTGCCGGCACCCCGACAGTCGCGTGGTCGACAGCCGTACGGCCGACGACGGCACCGCGATCCGGCGTCGCCGCCAGTGCCCGGACTGCTCCCGCCGCTTCACGACTGTGGAGAGTGCGTCCCTGATGGTGATCAAGCGCAGCGGCGTCACCGAGCCGTTCAGCCGCGACAAGGTCATCGCCGGCGTGCGCAAGGCGTGTCAGGGACGTCCCGTCACCGAGGACGCCCTCGCGCAGCTCGGGCAGCGCGTCGAGGAGGCGGTGCGCGCCACCGGCAGCGCGGAACTGTCCGCGCACGACGTGGGGCTGGCGATACTCGGCCCGCTCCAGGATCTCGATCTTGTGGCCTATCTGCGCTTCGCCTCGGTCTACCGCGCCTTCGAGTCCCTTGAGGACTTCGAGGACGCCGTGCAGGAACTGCGCGAAGCGCGGGAGGGCGTGGGGGCGAGCGAGCAGGAAGCGGGCGGCGTGGCCCGCGGGGGAAGTGGGACGGGCGGCGGGAGCGAGAGCTCCGCGGCGCCGGTAGCGGTGCCGACCGCGGACTGAGCGGCGGCCTGCCAGGACTTTCGACCCGGCCCCGGTGTGTGTGCACCGGCCGGCACCAGCCATCGGACACAGCAAGGTGCCCTGGGAAGATTCGGGGTACATCGGGGCGTTATGCCCGGTACAGGGAGGCGGAATGACAGAGACGACGAGCGGCCCGGCACGCGGCTCCCGCGCGAAGGGCGGCAAGGTGAACAAGGGGCTGCGCATCGAGCGCATCCACACGACTCCCGGGGTGCATCCCTACGACGAGGTGACCTGGGAGTACCGGGACGTCGTCATGACGAACTGGCGCGACGGATCGATCAACTTCGAGCAGCGTGGCGTCGAGTTCCCCGCCTTCTGGTCGGTCAATGCGGCCAACATCGTGACCAGCAAGTACTTCCGCGGCGCGGTGGGTACTCCGCAGCGCGAGAACAGCCTCAGGCAGCTGATCGACCGTGTGGTGAAGACGTACCGCGCGGCCGGTGAGGAGAACGGCTACTTCGCCTCGCCGGCGGATGCCGAGATCTTCGAGCACGAGCTGGCGTTCGCCGTGCTTCACCAGATCTTCAGCTTCAACTCGCCCGTGTGGTTCAACGTCGGCACGACGCAGCGGCAGCAGGTCTCCGCCTGCTTCATCCTCTCCGTCGACGACTCCATGGAGTCGATCCTGGACTGGTACAAGGAAGAAGGGATGATCTTCAAGGGCGGTTCGGGCGCCGGTCTGAACCTCTCCCGCATCCGTTCCTCCAAGGAGCTTCTCTCCTCCGGCGGCAACGCCTCGGGTCCCGTCTCGTTCATGCGAGGAGCCGACGCCTCCGCGGGGACGATCAAGTCGGGCGGCGCCACGCGCCGTGCGGCGAAGATGGTCGTGCTCGACGTCGACCACCCGGACGTCGAGGCCTTCATCGAGACGAAGGTGAAGGAGGAGGAGAAGATCCGTGCCCTGCGCGACGCGGGCTTCGACATGGACCTGGGCGGCGACGACATCACCTCCGTCCAGTACCAGAACGCCAACAACTCGGTCCGTGTCACGGACGAGTTCATGAAGGCGGTCGAGTCCGGCTCCAAGTTCGCGCTGCGGGGCCGGATGACGGGCGAGGTCGTGGACGAAGTGGACGCCAAGTCCCTCTTCCGCAAGATGGCCGAGGCCGCACACGTCTGCGCTGACCCGGGCATCCAGTACGACGACACCATCAACCACTGGCACACCTCGCCGGAGTCCGGGCGCATCACCGCGTCCAACCCGTGCAGCGAGTACATGCACCTGGACAACTCGTCCTGCAACCTCGCCTCCCTGAACCTGATGAAGTTCCTGCGGGACGACGACGAGGGTCACCAGTCCTTCGACGCCGAGCGCTTCGCGAAGGTCGTGGAGCTGGTCATCACGGCCATGGACATCTCCATCTGCTTCGCCGACTTTCCGACCGAGAAGATCGGTGAAACGACGCGGGCCTTCCGGCAGCTGGGCATCGGCTACGCCAACCTGGGCGCCCTGCTGATGGCGACGGGCCACGCCTACGATTCCGACGGCGGCCGCGGGCTCGCCGGAAGCATCACCTCGCTGATGACCGGAGTGTCGTACCGGCGCTCGGCCGAACTGGCCGCCGTCGTCGGCCCGTTCGAGGGGTATGCCCGCAACGCCGACGCCCACAACCGCGTCATGCGTCAGCACTCCGACGCCAACAAGGCGGCCAAGCGTGCCGACGACCTGGACACGCCGGTGTGGGCCGCGGCCACCGAGGCATGGCAGGACGTGCTGCGGCTGGGCAAGAAGAACGGATTCCGCAACGCGCAGGCCTCCGTCCTCGCCCCGACCGGCACCATCGGCCTGATGATGGACTGCGACACCACGGGCGTCGAACCCGACCTGGCACTGGTCAAGTTCAAGAAGCTGGTCGGCGGCGGGTCGATGCAGATCGTCAACAACACCGTGCCGAAGGCCCTCAAACGACTGGGCTACCAGCCGGAGCAGGTCGAGGCGATCGTCGAGTACATCGCCGAGCACGGCAACGTGGTGGACGCTCCCGGTCTGCGGCCGGAGCACTACGACGTCTTCGACTGCGCGATGGGCGAGCGTTCCATCTCCCCGATGGGACACGTGCGGATGATGGCGGCGGCCCAGCCGTTCCTCTCCGGCGCGATCTCCAAGACGGTGAACATGCCCTCCTCGTCCACTGTCGAGGACGTCGAGGAGATCTACCTTCAGGGCTGGAAGCTCGGCACCAAGGCGCTCGCCGTCTACGTCGAGAACTCCAAGGTCGGTCAGCCGCTCTCCGCCAAGCGCAAGGAGGAGAAGAAGGAGGCCGAGCCGGAGAAGGTCATCGAGTACCGGCCCGTGCGGCAGCGACTGCCCAAGGGCCGCCCCGGCATCACCACTTCCTTCACGGTGGGCGGCGCCGAGGGCTACATGACCGCCAACTCCTACCCGGACGACGGGCTGGGCGAGGTCTTCCTGAAGATGTCCAAGCAGGGCTCGACGCTCGCGGGCATGATGGACGCCTTCTCGATCGCCGTCTCGGTCGGTCTGCAGTACGGCGTGCCCCTGGAGACCTACGTCTCGAAGTTCACCAACATGCGCTTCGAGCCGGCGGGCATGACGGACGACCCCGACGTGCGCATGGCCCAGTCGATCGTCGACTACATCTTCCGGCGGCTGGCGCTGGACTTCCTGCCCTTCGAGACCAGGTCGGCTCTCGGCATTCACTCCGCGGGGGAGCGGCAGCGTCACCTGGAGACCGGCTCGTACGAGCCGTCCGAGGAGGAGCTCGACGTCGAAGGTCTCGCCCAGTCGGCTCCGAAGGCCGAGACGGTCAAGGAGGCGAAGGAGAAGGCCAGGGAAGAGGCCAAGGCAGAAGGGGTCAGTGAGTCACAGGCCCCGGCTCCCGCGCCGGGTGGTGCCCACAACTCCACGGAGCTGATGGAGATGCAGCTCGGTCTCAACGCCGACGCGCCGCTGTGCTTCTCCTGCGGTACCAAGATGCGCCGCGCGGGCAGCTGCTACCTCTGCGAGGGCTGCGGCTCCACCAGCGGCTGCAGCTGAGCGCGGCGGTCCCGGCCCTGCCAGGCGGTCGGCTCCGTGAGCGGATGGGAGAGAAGCTTCTCTGAGCGGTGAGTGCCGAGCGGGGAGCTGAGAGGCGGGAACCGGTCGTGTGCCGGTTCCCGCCTCGCTTTCGTATGTGCGGCTGGGGTGCTCCGTGGGTCGGCCTGACACTCCGGACGACCGGATGTGTGCAGATGAGGAGAGCGGCGGAGGATGGACGTCATGAGCGATGACATCGGGCCAGTGCTGGTCACGGGGGGCACGGGCACGCTCGGCCGGCGGGTCGTCCCGAAGCTGCTGGAGCGTGGGCGGGAGGTGCGTGTCCTCAGCCGCCGTGCACACGCTGCAGACCGGAGTGCGCAGTCCGTTCCCATGTCGCAGACGGGCGTTCCAGTGCCACAGTGGGCGACCGGTGATCTCACCACGGGGAAGGGGCTGGACGCAGCCGTCGCCGGCGTCAGCTGCATCGTTCACTGCGCCACGACGGGGTCGGGGAAGGACATCGACGCCACGCGGGCGTTGATCGAGGCTGCGCGCAGGGCCGGAGGGAGACCGCATCTGGTCTACGTCTCCATCGTCGGTGTCGACCTGGTGCCCTTGTTCTACTACCGGGCGAAGCTGGCCGCGGAGAAGACCATCGAGGACTGCGGCCTTCCCTGGAGCATCCTGCGCACCACACAGTTCCACGATCTGCTCGCACGCATCACGACCGTGCAGCGGCGGTCGCCGGTCACGCTGTATCCCGCCGGAATGTCCGCCCAGCCGATCGAGGTGGACGAAGTGGCGCAGCGACTCGTGGAGTTGGCGTCGGGCGAGCCCGCCGGACGGGTGGCCGACATGGGCGGCCCGGAGGTGCACACCATGCGCGAGTTCGCGCTGCTCACTCTGCGTGCACACGGCATGCGGAGGCCCCTCCTGCCGGTGCGGCTGCCGGGCAGAGCCGCACGGGCGTACCGGGCGGGACATCACACGACGCCCGGCCATGCAGTCGGCGTCCGCACCTACAGCGAGTATCTGGCCGCTGTCACCTCGGGGCGGGCGCGGTGAGCGCCGTGACGGGGGAAGCTGAGGGTGAAGCAGGCGAGAAGCGGTACTGAGCGCCCTGCGACGCGAATCCTGAGGACCGTATGCGTACGGCTTGTCACTCTCTTGGCCGTACGATGGCGCGGTGCTGGTCAAGTGGATGCGCTGCACCGTGGTGGACCGTCGGGGGTTCGAACGTGGGCAGCGGAAGTGGGCGGGACTGCTCGGCGAGCCGGGATTCCGGGGCCAGGGCGGCGGCTGGAGCCGTGCCCGGCCGGGGGTCGCGCACCTCTTCGGGTTCTGGGAGAGCCGTGCGTTCTACGACTCCTTCATGGCCCGCTCCCACGACCGGCTGCACGCCGCACAGGTCGGCACGTACAAGGACATGCGCGTACGCCTCTTCGAGTACCGCTTCGATGTGAAGACAGGTTTCCGGCCCGTCTTCGCGGACGCCGATCTGCTGCGGGTCGCTCATTGCCGGGTGCGCAGCGACCGCATCGAGCACTACACGCTCATGCAGGAGAAGGTGTGGAATCCGGCCATGGCAGGGTCACCGGGGATGCTGCGGGGTGTCTTCACGCAGGCGCAGACGGAGGACGAATTCATGGTCCTCTCCATGTGGGACTCGGCGGCGGAGCACGGCAAGTACCGCACCGAGCGGGTGGAGCGGCTCGCGCTGCGTGCCCAGTTGGGTGCGGATGTGACCGGCATCGCCGGAGATGTGATCGATCTCGAACCCTCCTGGACCGTCTGAGTTCGGGGGGTGAGCCTAGAGTGGCCCCATGGCAAGACCTCGTCGCATCGTCCTGGTCAGGCATGGAGAGTCCGAGGGGAACTACGACGACTCCATCTACGAGCGTGTGCCTGATCACGCGCTCGCGCTGACGGAACGGGGCGTACGGCAGGCCGAGGAGACCGGCGCGCAGCTGCGCAAGCTTTTCGGCCAGGAGCGGATCTCCGCCTATGTCTCGCCGTACCGGCGCACTCACCAGACTCTCGCCGCGTTCCGGCTCGATCCGGCGCTGCTCCGCGTCCGCGAGGAACCCCGCCTGAGGGAGCAGGACTGGGGAAACTGGCAGGACCGGGAGGACGTGCGCAAGCAGAAGGACTACCGCAACGCGTACGGACACTTCTTCTACCGCTTCGCGCAGGGGGAGTCCGGTGCCGACGTCTACGACCGGGCAGGAGCCTTTCTCGAAAGTCTGTGGCGCAGCTTCGAGCGGCCCGACCACCCGCCCAACGTGCTGATCGTCACGCACGGCCTCACCATGCGGCTGTTCTGCATGCGCTGGCTGCACTGGACCGTTGCGGAGTTCGAGTCGCTGTCCAATCCCGGCAACGCGGAAACGCGTACGCTGGAACTGGGGAACGACGGCAGGTACCACCTCGACCGGCCCTTCGAGCAGTGGTGCACACCGCGCTCGTACGGTTCCCTCGACTGATTCCAGCTCGATGGACGCTCGACGATGAACTCTCCGGACGAAGACACCGCTCTCCGCGCTCCGTTCCACAAGCCGGACCGTGAACAAGCCGGCCCTGCCGGGGAACTGGCCGACGCGGTGGAGTACTTCCCGGGTGAGGTGATCTCGGGGAGCCCCGCCGAGCACGGCGCGGACTCTCAGCGCTACGCTGAGCCAGCCATGCCGTACAAGCCTCCGACTCACACCGTCGAGCGGTCGATCCGCGCCAAGACGGGTGCCAAGGTGATCGCCGGAATCGACGAGGTCGGCCGCGGTGCGTGGGCGGGTCCCGTGACGGTCTGCGCGGCCATCACCGGATTGCGCCGCCCGCCCGAGGGCCTCACCGACTCCAAGCTGCTCAACGTCAAGAGACGCACGGAGCTCGCTGAGGTCCTGAACGGGTGGGTCACTGCTCATGCCCTGGGTCACTCCTCCTCGGAGGAGATCGACGAACTGGGCATGACGGCGGCGCTCCGGCTTGCTGCGGTGCGGGCGCTCGAAGCACTCCCCGTCCGGCCCGACGCGGTCATTCTCGACGGCAACCACGACTACCTCGGGATGCCTTGGCAGGTGCGCACTGTGATCAAGGGGGACCAGTCCTGCATCTCGGTGGCGGCGGCCTCCGTCCTCGCCAAGGTGCGCCGGGACGCGTTGATGGCCGAACTCGGCAGCGCACACGCCGATTTCGCCTTTCACGACAATGCCGGATACCCGTCGCCAGTGCACAAGACGGCACTTCGGGCGCTCGGGCCCACGCCGATTCACCGCATGTCCTGGGCCTTCATGGATGCGCTGCCCCGCTGGCAGCACCTGAAGCGGACCCGGGTCGATCCCACCGAGGATCCCTCCGTGGATCAGATGAGCATCTTCTGAACCAGCAGGCGGGAGCACCGGAGCCGGGAGCTGAACCCGCCTACGGAACCCGAACCCGCGTTTGATAGACATCACCTCATGCCTCTCACTCCTGAGGAGCCGAAGATTCACGAGAGCGTCCCGGGCCCCCGCAACATCGCGGCTGCAACCCGGACTCCGCAGGCTTCCCGCCCAGCAGCACCCGTACCCGGCCCCCGGAACCCTTCGCGCCCCGCGCAGCCGCGCGCGGACAGCAAGGGTCCGACACCCGGTCGTCCAGGCACCGTCCGCAGTAGCGGTCCATCGCCTCAGCGCGGCAACTCGGCGTCCGGCGCTGCCGCTTCCACTGTGACAGCGCAGATCGAACTCGTGGGTGCCACCGACGAGACCGCGGTGGACATCGCCGACGAGACCGTGGACAGGCTCCTCGACGAGGGAACCGCGCCTGGTGACATCCTGCTGCTCACCACTGGGGAGCAGCACCCGTGGGCCCAGCACGAACTCTCCTTCGGCGAGGACGCCTACTGGCGTCAACTGGTCGACGGGAGCGATGTGTTCTGCGTGGCGACCGATGCACTGTCACGTGTACCGGAACGGACTGTCGTGGTCCTGGCGGTCAACGGCGGCACGGACGCCGAGGCCGCTGAAGCCCTCCCCGCCGCGCTTGCGAAGGCACGGCAGCGGCTCATCGTCTGCGGTGATCCGCAGCGGCTCCGCGATCTGCTCTGACCGTCACGACCCGATGCTGAGCTGAACTGAGGCCGTGTCGCGAGTCGGTCGGCCGAGGCCGGTGAGCTGTTGCTCCGGCCCGATTCCGGAGCAACAGCGCGGCGACCGACCCGCAGCGGCGCGGGACGGTCCAGCGGCGGTCAACCTTGCACTGCGAGGACCAGGGGCAGCACACCCGCAGCGCCTGCCTCTGTGAGCAGTCGCGCTGCCACCGCGAGAGTCCAGCCGGTGTCGGCGAAGTCGTCCACCAACAGCAGCGGGCCACTTGCGTCCGCGACCGCCTGAACCAGTGGCTCCGGCAAGGTAAGCGCTGCGTGCAGCGCGCGTACCCGCTGCGCGCCGTTGCTGCGTGGGACGGCGGATGCTGCGCTTTCCGTGTACGTCACCGTGCCCAGTAGCGGTATGCGGCCTACCACGGAGATCCGTTCACCCAGGGAGCGGACCAGCCGGGGCCGGGAACGGGAATCGACCGTGACCACACCGACAGGACGGGCTGAGGCGTCCGGAACGCCGGGAGCCCAGCCGCCGGGCCCCTTGGCCCAGTCGGCGAGGACCTCCACCGCGGCTTCCGCGACGTCGTCCGGCACAGGCGTGTCCCCGGCCTGCGGAGCGAGCAGCGGCCGTAGCCGGTTGCCCCAGCCGATGTCCGACAGCCGTCCCAACGCCCTCCCGGTGGCCGCCTGTTGGTTCGCGGGAATGCGTCCCTTCAGGGGGACACCGACCGCGGGAAGTCCAGTCGGCCACATCTTCCGCGGCTCCACTTCCACTCCGGGCCGGGCGAGTTCGCCGCGTGCCGCGTCGAGCAGGGCTTCGGAGACATGGGACTCGAATCGGGTGCCCGAACAGTTGTCGCAGCGGCCGCACTGTGCCGCTGCCTCGTCGTCCAACTGTCTGCGCAGGAACTCCATGCGGCACTCGGTGGTCGACGCGTACTCCCGCATGGCCTGCTGCTCGGACTCCCGCTGACGGGCGACCCACGCATACCTTTCGGTATCGTAGGCCCAGGGCCTGCCGGTGACCGTCCAGCCGCCGCGGACCCGGCGGACCGCACCGTCCACGTCCAGCACCTTGAGCATCGTCTCCAGCCTGGAGCGCCGCAGGTCGACCTGTGGTTCGAGCGCCGGCAGCGAGAGAGGTCCCCCCGCGGACCCCAGCACCTCGAGCGTCCGGCGCACCTGTTCCTCGGCGGGAAAGGCCAGGGAGGCGAAGTAGCGCCAGATCGCTTCGTCCTCCGGGCCGGGAAGCAGCAGCACCTCCGCATGCTCGACGCCGCGGCCCGCACGGCCGACCTGCTGGTAGTAGGCGATGGGGGAGGACGGCGAACCGAGATGCACGACGAAGCCCAAGTCGGGCTTGTCGAAGCCCATTCCCAGGGCGGAGGTGGCCACGAGTGCCTTCACACGGTTGGCCAGCAGATCGGCCTCCGCGGCCTCCCGTTCGGTGTGTTCCGTCCTGCCCGTGTAGGAGCCCACCTCGTGTCCCTGACCGCGCAGGAAGGCCGTCACCTCCTCTGCGGCGGCGACCGTGAGCGTGTAGATGATGCCGGAGCCCGGAAGCTTCCCGAGATGATCCGCGAGCCACGCCATGCGGTGCGCGGCATCGGGCAGCCGCAGCACTCCCAGGCTGAGGCTCTCCCGGTCCAGAGGTCCGCGGAGCACCAGCGCGGAGTCGGACTGACCGGCCTCTGTGCCGCCGCCTTCGGCGGCCTCGCTCCCCGTCCCCAGCTGTTCAGCGACGTCGGCGGTCACCCGGGCGTTGGCGGTGGCCGTGGTCGCCAGCACCGGCACCCCTGGACGCAGTTCGGCCAGCATGGTGCGCAGCCGGCGGTAGTCCGGCCGGAAGTCGTGCCCCCAGTCCGAGATGCAGTGGGCCTCGTCCACGACCAGGAGCCCGGTGGCCGCGGTGAGCCGGGGCAGCACCTCGTCACGGAAGTCCGGGTTGTTGAGCCGCTCCGGGCTCACCAGCAGCACGTCGACGACGCCCTCGGCGACCTCGGCCTGGATCGCCTCCCACTCCTCGGTGTTGGCGGAGTTGATCGTACGGGCGCGGATACCGGCCCTTTCCGCTGCCGCCACCTGGTTGCGCATCAACGCCAGGAGCGGGGAGACGATGACGGTGGGCCCGCTCCCGCGGGCGCGCAGGAGTGCTGTCGCCACGAAGTACACAGCCGACTTGCCCCAGCCGGTGCGCTGGACGACGAGGGCGCGCCGTCGCTCGGCGACCAGCGCTTCGATCGCCCGCCACTGGTCC
This sequence comes from Streptomyces ovatisporus, assembly GCF_042653885.1. NCBI lineage: Bacteria > Bacillati > Actinomycetota > Actinomycetes > Kitasatosporales > Streptomycetaceae > Streptomyces > Streptomyces ovatisporus. The sequence goes on along the minus strand of NZ_JBHSFH010000018.1, from coordinate 113,229 downwards.
TCACGCAGCCGAGCCGGAGCGGCACCCGCCGTCCCGGCGGTTCCGGCACCGACGAGACGGGAGAGGACGGCATCGGCCTCGAGACGCAGCTCTGTGTCGTTCATGCCCCCATGCAACCGGACTGCGCAGGCATCCCGCGAATACGCCTGTGGATAAGCGACGGTCCGTAGTACTAGACGTACAAGCCGTGACAGCTGTGGACAACTGAGGACGAGCATCTCTTGCTGCGAGGCACGGTCCTTGCATGACGCATCGAGAGAGCCGACACCGGAGCCAGCGCAGCAACGAAAGCCTCGCTCACCATGACGGTGGTGGGGCCGGCGGGCCGGGAGGCAGCGCGCGCTCCTCTCACCGCACCCCCCTGCGGGGTGCGGGGGAGATCGCCCTGCGAGGCCCGGCCCAGCTGGCCGACGCCCTGCCGTATCTGCTCGGCTTCTACCCCGACGACTCCATCGTGGTGGTCGCCCTGCACGGCGATCGCCGACGATTTGGCGGCCGTATCAGGCTCGGCCTCCCCGGTGACTCCGGGGAGTGGCCTGCCGTCTCCGCTCAGGTGGCGGCTTGCCTGGAGGAGAACGTGAAATCGGGCGGCCGGCGTCCGGAAGGCGCCATCGTGTACCTCTGCCAGGACCCCTCCGGCAGCGAATCGGGGAGGGAGGTGATGGAACGGCTGCGTCCGCTCGCGCAGGCGCTCCGGACCGCCTGCGGGGAGCGGGAGATGCCCGTCTACGAGGCGTTGTGCCTCTCCGGCGGTTCCTTCTGGTCCTACTGCTGCCCCGATGCCGCATGCTGCCCGGCTGAGGGCAGGCCCATGGCCGTTCCCGGCACGTCGGCCATGGCCGCGGCCGCGGCGTACGCGGGTATCCAAGTCCATGGATCGCTACGGGAGTTGGAGCGTCGGCTGGCCGCACTGGGACCGAAGGCCGCCGAGGTGCAGGAGCGGGCACTGGACGACGCAAGCAGGCTTCTCGTGCCCCGCATCCTCGCACCAAGCACCCGCCGTGCAGTCGAAGCCGAAACCCTCGTACTGGCCGAGAGGCTGCTGACCCGCTTCCGGACGGACGTGCCGGCCGGCAAGGACATCGTCACCGCTGACACTCACGACGACAGGCTGATGAGCCATGAAGAAGCAGCGCTGCTGATCCTCGGACTCCAGGACCGCCGAACCCGGGACAGAGCGGCCGAATGGATGGAAGGAGGCGATGTCGGTCCGGCCCTCCGGCTGTGGCGGGCCCTGGCCCGGCGATGCGTCGGCCCCTATACGGAGCACTCCGCTGCCCCGCTGACGCTCGCGGGCTGGGTGGCCTGGTCCGGCGGGGACGAGGCCACTGCCCGCGTCGCCCTCGACCGAGCCCTCCGCAGCGACCCGGAGTACTCATTCGCCCGATTGCTGCACCGCGCCTTCAACGACGGCATGGATCCGGAGCTGTTGCGCCGCTGCATGCGCAAGGAACGAGAGGCACGCAAGGCTCTCAAGACGCAGGTCCCTCCCCAAGGGGCGCCCCGCAGTGCCCCGTGACCTGCACGCCTGTCCACCCGTTCATGTGAGTGCGGACGCCCCTCACTCCCCCCACCGCACCGGCTCAGCCGGACCCGAGAACCAGGAAGCGGAGGAACGCTCCATGTCTCCTACGCCGCAGTCGACTTCACCCCGGCCGCACCAGCAGGACAGTGACCGGCCGGTGCTCTCAGCGGGGAAGCTCCCCATACTGCCGGAGGCGAGCTCGGACCGGGGCGGCGGCCGTTCGCAGTCCTCGCAGTCAGGGCCGGCCAGGTCAAAGGCGGAGCACCAGACGGCCCACTCCGCACTGATCTGCGTGGCCGCCCCTCACCTCGCGGTCTCGGCCGACCACGGACAGCTGACCGGACAGGGAATGGAGGGTGTCTACTACGCGGGCCGCAGGGTGATCGCACGCTGCCAGCTGCTCATCGCCGGCAGGGAACCCGTTCCGCTGCAGGGCCGCATGATCAGCGCCTGGCGTGCCCGGTTCGTCGCGGTTGCCCGTACCACGGCCGCCGACGGACCCGACCCGGCGATCATGGTCGAGCGACTGCGGTCGGCGGACGGCACGGAGCGCATCACACTGCGCAACGCCGGGGGAGCCGCGGTCAGGGTTCCCCTCGAACTGCGGCTCGGCACGGACCTCGCCGAGATCGCGCATGTGGCTGTCGGCCGGACCGGGGAGGAGTTGCCCGGATCCGTACACGGCTCCGGGCTGTCATGGACTTCGCAGAACTTCCGCGCGCGCATCGCCGCCGACCCTCAGCCGGACAGCTGTTGGGCGCAGCTCGGGGTGCTGCGCTGGGACTGGGAGTTGCCGTCCGGCGAGGCGCGCACAGTGACGCTCAGCGCTGATCTCGCCCGGACTGCTACCCCGAACGCCCGGACTTCTTCCGGAGGGAAGAACCCCCGCCCGGCAGTCGTCACTTCACGCGCCGCCAGACCACCACGGCTCTGGCACGGCGCCCGGGCACGCGGTGACGACTCGAGAGTGGGTGCTCTCTTCCGCGTCTGCCTCGATGACGCCAACGCGCTGCTGATGTCCGATCCGGCCCGACCGTCGGACCTGCACCTGGTGGCGGGAGTTCCCTGGCGCGGGGCGCTCGCCCCGGTCGAGGCCCTGCGAGGCGCCCGGATGCTTCTACCGCTCGGCACCCGGCTCGCCGCGGGGACTCTGCGGACCCTCGCACGCGGACAGATCGCCGGGGCGGGACGGGAGGCGGGACGCCTCCCCGGAGCATTGCGGCAGGCCGGCCCTTACGCCCCGCCCAGTTGCACAGGCGTCGAAGCCACGCTGCTCTTCCCCGCGTTGCTCGCGGAGGCATGCCGGTGGGGCCTCCCCGAGTGCGACACGGAGCAGCTTCTGCCCGCAGCCCGGCGCGCACTCCGGTGGATGCTCCGCGCCGCAGACCGGCAGACCTACGTTCCCGACCCCGCACCGGACGGCCCGTACCGCTGCGAGGTGCAGGCGGGGGCGTACCGGGCGGCGCTGCTCGGAGCTGAGCTCCTCGACGCCCACGGATACGAGGAGGGAGGCGAGTTGAAGCAGTGGGCGACGGAACTGCGGGGCCGTTTCCAGGAGGACTTCTGGTCCGAGGACGACAACGGAGGGAGACCGGTCGCCATGCGAACCCGCAGCGGCACCCCGGTCACCTATCTGAGCTGTTCGGCCGCCGAGTTGCTGGACACCGGCCTGACCGCAGCCGGCGGACCGGAGGACGCCCTGCTGACGCCGGGGCAGACCGGCCGGCTCGCCCGGCTTCTGGCCGGCCCTTCCCTCAACTCCGGCTGGGGCTTGCGCAGCCTCGACATCCGCGAGGGACGGTACAACCCGTTCGGGCACAGGAGCGGAGCCGTACGTCTTCAGGAGTCCGTCACGGCAGCGACGGGGCTTGCCGCATCGGGCCATGAGCGGGAGGCAGCGGCTTTGTTGCGCGGTGTCGTCGATGCAGCAGGGCGCTTCGGTCTGCGGCTGCCGGAGATGTACGCCGCGGAGCAACGCTCACGCGGCGGGTCGCCCCTCCCGCATCCCGCAGCGTGCCGCCCTGCAGCCGTCGCCGCAGCCGGGGGCATTCAACTGCTCATGGTCCTCGCGGGAGTACGCCCGAACGTGCCCGAGGGCACGGTCGGCTTGCGGCCGCTCGCCACGGCCCCGCTGGGAGCTGTCGAGTTCAGCGGCCTGCGTGTTGCGGGCGAGCCGTTCTCCGTCAGGGTGAGCAGCAAAGGCAGGGGAGAGATCCGGGAGATGGCCGGGAGTCTGCGGCGCTTGGACTGACGCAGATCTGCACGGAGGCGAGCGCGGACGACTGTGGAAGCCACGACGGAAAACCACGACGAACGCCGTTCGGGAACGCCCCTTTTATCGTCAGGGAGACGACTATGATCACGCCATGCCCTACGATCCGTCGGCCTTCCCTCCCTTCGCTGTCACCGTCGACCTCGTGGTGCTCACGGTCCGCAGGCACGCTCTCTGTGCACTTGCCGTACGCCGCGGTGAAGAGCCGTACAAGGGGATGTGGGCACTGCCCGGAGGTTTCGTCCGCGCGAACGAGGACCTGGCCACGGCAGCGGCACGTGAACTCGCGGAGGAAACCGGACTGCGGGCCCACGATCAAGGAAGCCGCTCGCCGGGAGCCCATCTCGAACAGCTCGCCACCTACGGCGATCCCGACCGCGACCCCCGGATGCGGGTGGTCAGCGTCGCGCATCTCGCGCTCGCGCCCGATCTGCCCTCGCCGACCGCCGGTGGTGACGCACGCAGCGCGCGATGGGCTCCTGTTGACGCGTTGCTCGGCGTCGGCGACGCCGAGGTGCGGGAAGGCGAGTACAAGAGCCCGCTCGCCTTCGACCACGGCGATATTCTGGCCGCAGGCGTCGAGCGGGCCCGTTCGAAGATCGAATACTCCTCCCTCGCGACCGCGTTCTGTCCGCCTGAATTCACCGTCGGGGAACTGCGCCGGGTGTACGAGGCGGTGTGGGGAGTGGTGCTCGACCCGCGCAACTTCCACCGCAAGGTCACCGGAACCCCCGGCTTCCTCCTCCCGAGCGGTGGTACGACGACGCGGCAGGGAGGCCGCCCCGCACAGCTCTTCCGCGCGGGAGGAGCAACGCTGCTCAACCCGCCCATGCTGCGCCCCGAAGTCTGAACGGGAGGGCCCGGCCCCGGGCCGCCCCGAGCCTGAGTCCCGGTCACAGAGATCCGAGCCGGCCTCGGCCCGCCCGGCTCGGGAGGGGACTTGGCCGGGTGGAGCGCATTGCCCGGAAAGCCTGGTATATCGCGTTATCTTGCCTCAATGCGCCCCCCACGCGTCTCGCAGGAGAAGCGATGATCCAGGCCATCGGGCTGACCAGCCTGCCTCGCCGACACCAACTCAAGCCGACCGTGGACGACCTCACCTTCGAGGCACGTCCCGGTCGCGTCACCGTCCTTCTCGGCCCCAGAGGTTCGGGAAAGACGACCGCTCTCCGGCTCATGCTCCAACTCCAGCCCGGCCGCGGCATCGCTCTGTTCCGAGGCCGGCCCGTGCAGAGAATCATCCATCTCACCCGTGAGGTGGGGGTGTTGCTCGGCGACGCCCCGGGGCATCCGGCACGGACGGCCCGCGGTCACCTGCGCATGCTGGCCGCCGCTGCCGGTGTCCCGGTGGGCCGGGCCGACGACGTGCTCGACGTCGTCGGCCTCAGCGGCCTCGCCGACCAGCGCATCGGCGAGCTCTCACGCGGCATGGACCGACGCCTCGCCGTGGCCTGCGCGTTGCTCGGTGACCCCCATACGCTGGTCATGGACGAACCGGCGCGAGACCTCTCGCCCCGCGAGACCAGCTGGCTGTACTCACTGCTGCGCGGCTACGCCAAGGAGGGGGGCACGGTCCTGGTGACGTCGCGCCGCGCCGACGAAGCGGCGGACCTCGCCGACCGAGTCGTGAGCGTCGACTCCGGCTGCCTCGTTGCTGACCAGGAAGTCGCCGACTTCGTACGCACCCGGCTCAGGCCCCGCGTCGCCGTCCGGACTCCACACGCGGAACGCCTCGTGGCTGTCCTCACGGAGGAGGCCCGCAGAGCCGGTCCGAAAGGACGTGACGGCGGCCCTCTCAAGGTCGTGCGCGAAGACGGAAATCACCTCTCCGTGTACGGGAGCAGCTGCGCCGAAGTAGGGGAGTACGCCTACCGGCACGGCATTCTCGTGCACCAACTCACCGACGAGAGCGGCGACGCGGGAGATGCACAGGCTCCCGTCCCCCTGGTGCGGGCGGACGGCCGACGCGCAGAACGGTCCCCGACCGGGTTGACAGGTGCCGGCCACACTTCGCCTGCCCTCGACTCACTCGCCGAACGCGCGTCGGCCGAAGCAGAGATGACGACCGCGGAACGCGGAGCAGAGCCGGGCGAAGAAGCAGCGCAGGTGTCGGGGGGAGCCGTCGTCGGACCCGACGCACAAGGCGCTGCGGGTGCGGGTGCCGCTGCCACCGCCGGAAAATCTGCCGATGACGACGGCACGGCGACCACCCAAGAGCTCCCGTCGTCCGCGACTTCGGAGGCGACAGCGTCGACAGTCACCGAGACGTCGTCCGAAGCGGAATCGTCGCCGCTCCAGTCGCACGAACCGGAGATCCCGACGACAGCCACTTCTCCCGTGATGTGCCCGGCAGCGACCTCTCACTCCGACTCTCCTGCCGAGCCGGAACCGGCAGCTCACGTGCCCGAGTCCGTGCGGGACTCCGAGACCCTTCCCGCACTTGTCGCTGTCACGGCCTCCGCTGCCGGGGGCCGCTTCGCGGATGACGCCTCGTCGACGAATGTGCCCTCGACGAACGCTTCCTCGGGAGTGGAGGCTTCCGCCACCGTCCCCGGTGCCGAACCGGCTCTTGGACACGGGCCGTCAGCCGGGGCGGAGTCGAGACCCTCCCGCTCGGCCGCCGAGAGCGACGCGCCCGCGCACGTCGAACCAGAAGCCGGTGCAGACAGCCGCCCCGAACCGTCCCCAGCTCCGCAGACATCTCCGGACGATCCGACTGTCCCCATCAGCTACACCCCCCTTGCGGACATCGATCCACCGCCCCGGGAAGCAGCGGCTCCCTCAACGGCCACGGCCACGGAGACGGCCTCAGCGAATTCTTCTGCTCGTCCCACCACAGAAACGGCTGCCACCGGCCCATCGAGTCCACCGTCCGCGTGGTCCCCGTCGCGGCCTCCGGTACGTCCCGCAGCCGAACTTCCACCTCCGCTGCACGCCGTCGCCCGTCCCGGCCCCGTCGCGCCCCTGAGCTACGAGCTGCGCCGTCTGTCCGGCGTCCGCACCACCTGGATCACCGCGGTCGTGGCCGTCTCGGCAGCGCTGTGCCTCTCGCTCGTCCTGGCACGTACGGGCATGGGTCTGCCACCGGCCTCCCGCAGTACGGTCGCGCCCGCGGTGCGCCTCCTTGCCGGCTGGCCGTCGGGGAGCGTCTTTCTGCTGCCTCCCGTGGCCCTCGCCGTCGGCCTTCTCGGCGCGCTCTCCTTCGGGGAAGAGTTCCGCTACGCGGCTCCCGCCCCCGCTCGCGCAGCTGTCCCGCACCGACTGAGTCTGGTTGCGGCCAAACTCGCGGTCTCAGCCGCGCTCTCCGTCGTGCTCAGCCTTGTGGTGGCCGTGCTCAATGCGATGGCGCTCACTCTCTTCTTCGGTACGGACGTCTTCGCCTCCGCCTCCTCGAACGATCCTGATTCTTCTTCCGGTTCACTGCTCGCGGACGCGGGCGGCTCTGTAGGCGGCACACCCTGGCAGCTCCACGCCGCGGCGATCCTCGCCTTCACCGTCGGGTGCGGCTGGACCGGGCTTCTCGCTGCGGGGGTGTTCCGGACCGCCGCTGCCGGGACGGCCGTGGTGCTGGCGGTGCCGCTGCTCGTCTCCCCGGCGCTGCACCGGTTGTTCAGCGGATCCGACGGAAGGTCGCTCGACGGCCTTCCGGATCGCCTGGAGGCCGCGCTGCTCGTCCCCTGGCCCCCCGGAGCTGAGCGCTGGGTGTCGGCCGCCGTCGAGCTGGCCTCCCAACCTGCGGGCCCCGCGCTGGGGTTGTCTCTCGTGGCCCTGTCGTTCGCCTACCTCGTCAGCTCGGTACGCAGCCGCGCACGATGACGCCCCACAACGGAACTGCACACTGACCGCGGGGTGCGTTCCGGCACGGGCTGCGAGGTCTCCGCAGGTCGGCGGAAGTGCCAACGTCCTGCATATGACAGGTAGATGGTTGGCGGGCATCGGCTTCTTTCCGATAAGGCGTCAATTGCGAGGAAGGCAACGATCACCCTTTCGTGTGCTTTTCACCAAAGCCCTCAAGGCCCCGGGAAGCGCCGCCGACAAAGGATGCGTGACTACCCTTGCGCACACCATGATGACCGCGGCCCGTTCAGCCGACTCCGGGCTCACCGGCCCGGGAGAAATCGACCGTTACGCGTACGCCGAGTCCTCCGGCACGGCACGCACGACCAGCAACGTCCCTGCCTGGCAAGGCTCCGAGACCGACATCAACCGCGTCGGCCGCCGCGCCACCGGCAATCGGGGACGCGGGCTGCACGGCCAACTCGTCCAGCAGCTCGGCCAGATGATCGTCTCCGGTGACCTCGGTGCCGACCGTCCCCTGGTGCCGGAGGAGATCGGCCACCGCTTCGAGGTCTCCCGTACCGTCGTCCGTGAATCCCTGCGCGTCCTCGAGGCGAAGGGCCTTGTCAGCGCGAGGCCCAATGTGGGGACGAGGGTGCGCCCCGTCAGCGACTGGAACCTGCTCGACCCCGACATCATCGAATGGCGCGCCTTCGGGCCGCAGCGGGAGGACCAGCGCCGCGAGCTGCGTGAACTGCGCAGCACCATCGAGCCGTTGGCCGCCCGTCTCGCCGCCGGCCAGGTGCGGGACGAGGTACAGCAGCGGCTCGCGGACATGGTCGAGATCATGACGCACGCTCTCGGCCAGGGCGACACCCTCACCTTCTCCCGCGCGGACGCCGAGTTCCACGGGCTGCTGCTGCAGGCCGCGGGGAACCGCATGCTGGAGCACCTCTCGGGGATCGTCTCCGCCGCGCTCCAGGTCTCGGGCGGCCCGGCCACCGGGTGCGACCGGGCGTCCGAGGCGTCGATCGCTCACCACAAGCGGGTCGTCGACGCACTCGGCTCGGGTGAGTCCGCGACGGCCGAGTCGGCGATGCGTCAGTTGCTCGGCGGACGCCCGGAGGCCGCGGCGGCGCCGGGCGTGCCGCAGCCGGGCAGCAGCGCCACCACCGGCGGCGGTACGGGCGGCACCGACCACGTCGTCCCCGCGCCCCGCGAGCACTGAGAGAAGTGCCCGACGCTCCGGCACCCCTGTGCCGCAGGCCCACGAGCCGGAGCGGTAAGCCGCGACTGACAAGCCGCGCCTGCGGTACATACGGATGCGCCGCCGGATGTCCGGCGGCGCATCCGTATCAGGGCCGAAGGAGCGGTACGGGGTCGTACAGCCGCCCCTGTTGTCCGTCTTTCAGGGATTTTTCACAGAATGCACGCGTGCAGGATGTGATCCGGGCCACGCGTATTGCCCGTAACGCTTCGCGGTGCAGCGCGATGACTCAAGAGGTGACAGCCGAGGAGGAATACGAAGCCCGAGCCCGGCGCTCAACCAGGCGCCGTATTCCTTCGATGCTCAGCCCGCGCCGTCGGTCCATCCCCACCGGCGGTTTGCCGTTTCCATCGTTCCGAGAGGTTGTTCGTGTCGGCCAGCACATCCCGTACGCTCCCTGCGGAGATCGCCGAATCCGAATCTGTGGTGGCGCTCATCGAGCGGGGAAAGGCTGAGGGGCAGATCGGCGGCGACGACGTGCGTCGGGCCTTCGAAGCTGACCAGATTCCGCCAACCCAGTGGAAGAACGTACTGCGCAGCCTCAACCAGATCCTCGACGAGGAGGGTGTGACGCTGATGGTGAGTGCCGCAGAAGCCCCCAAGCGCACCCGTAAGAGCGTCGCGGCGAAGACTCCGGCAAAGCGCACCGCCACGAAGACGGTTCCCGCCAAGACCGCTGCCGCGAAGCAGGCCACCGCCAAGCCGGAGACAACCGTGGAGACCGACACGGTCCCCGCGGAGGCCGTCGTCGGCGCAGCCGCCGCAGAGGCGGCCGCCGCCGAGCCGGTCAAGAAGGCCACGGCGAAGAAGGCCGCGGCCAAGAAGACAGCCAAGAAGGCGACCGCCAAGAAGGCCGCTCCGAAGAAGACCGCGGGCAAGAAGTCCGTCGTCGACGAGCTCCTCGAGGGCTCCGACGAGGCCGCCGACGAGGCGCCGCCCAAGTCGGCGAACAAGCCGGGTGCGGGTGACGGTCCCACCGCCGAGGTGAAGAACGAGAACGAGGGTTTCGTTCTCTCCGACGACGACGAGGACGACGCACCTGCCCAGCAGGTCGCCGCCGCCGGCGCCACGGCCGACCCCGTCAAGGACTACCTGAAGCAGATCGGCAAGGTTCCCCTCCTCAACGCCGAGCAGGAGGTCGAACTCGCCAAGCGGATCGAGGCCGGCCTGTTCGCGGAGGACAAGCTCGCCCCTGCCGCGGACAAGCTCGCACCGAAGCTCAAGCGCGAGCTCGAGATCATCGCCGAGGACGGCCGCCGCGCCAAGAACCACCTGCTGGAGGCCAACCTCCGCCTCGTGGTCTCCCTGGCCAAGCGGTACACCGGCCGCGGCATGCTCTTCCTGGACCTGATCCAGGAGGGCAACCTCGGCCTCATCCGTGCCGTCGAGAAGTTCGACTACACCAAGGGCTACAAGTTCTCGACGTACGCGACCTGGTGGATCCGGCAGGCCATCACACGCGCCATGGCCGACCAGGCCCGCACCATCCGTATCCCGGTGCACATGGTCGAGGTCATCAACAAACTCGCGCGCGTCCAGCGCCAGATGCTCCAGGACCTGGGCCGCGAGCCCTCGCCGGAGGAGCTGGCCAAGGAGCTGGACATGACCCCGGAGAAGGTCGTCGAGGTCCAGAAGTACGGCCGCGAGCCGATCTCGCTGCACACCCCCCTCGGCGAGGACGGCGACAGCGAGTTCGGTGACCTCATCGAGGACTCCGAGGCGGTCGTCCCCGCCGACGCGGTCAGCTTCACGCTTCTCCAGGAGCAGCTGCATTCCGTGCTGGACACGCTGAGCGAGCGCGAGGCGGGAGTGGTCTCCATGCGCTTCGGCCTGACGGACGGTCAGCCGAAGACGCTCGACGAGATCGGCAAGGTCTACGGCGTGACCCGTGAGCGCATCCGGCAGATCGAGTCCAAGACGATGTCCAAACTGCGTCACCCCTCCCGGTCCCAGGTCCTGCGCGACTACCTGGACTGAGGCGGGAACCGCACGCACGCGGTACGGCAGGGGCCGGTGATCCTTTCAGGGATCACCGGCCCCTGCCGCGTGTGCGCTGCCTTCTCGGGATGCGGAGCTGCTCCATACGGCTCACCCTTGGTGCTCCGGATAGCCGCTACGGGTCTGGAGGCTGCATGCGTCAGCTGCGAGCGATCCCGTTGTTCCTGCTCATGGCAGTCCTGCTCGGTGCGCTGCCGGCGGCTTCGCCGCGGCTCACCAGGGCCGCCGTTCAACCGCGGGACACGGCGCGGGACACGGCGCGGGCGCCTGCGGGAACGCTCACGTCGGCAGATGCCCGGGAGGCCCGGGACGTCCGTGAGGCCAGAGCCGCCCGGACAGGAGCGCGGACTCGTGCAGTGGTGGGCGGTCGTCCGGTCGACGCCGCGGCACACCCGTGGGCGGTGGCGATCTCCAGCAGGGAACGCTTCGGCGCGGAGCGTTCGGGCCAGTTCTGCGGGGGTGCACTGGTGGACGTACGGACGGTCGTCACGGCGGCGCACTGCCTCAGCAGGGAGGTGCTCGGCGTGCCCCGGGAGGAGGTGAAGGATCTGCACGTCATATCCGGGCGGGGGGACCTGGAGACCCGGTCGGGACGCGAGGTGCCGGTGCGCACGGCGTGGGTCGATCCGGGCTACGACTCAGTGACCAACGAACAGGACATCGCGGTGCTCGGACTCTCCGAGCCGCTGTCGCAGAGCCACACCGTCCCCATGGCGGCGGCGCGGGACGGCGCGTACGCGCCTGGGACCGCCGCGGAGGTCTTCGGCTGGGGAGACACCAGCGGGACCGGAGCGTACGCCTCAGGCCTCCGCGCAGCCGATGTGGAGATGGTGGAGGACTCGGACTGTGCACGGGCGTACCCGCGCAGCGCCTCGGGCACCTTCGGCGGGGCCTTCGAGAAGCAGTCGATGGTGTGCGCGGGGACGCCTGCGGGCGGCCGGGACGCGTGCCAGGGAGACAGCGGAGGGCCGCTCGTGGTGAAGGGGCGCCTGGTGGGGCTGGTCTCGTGGGGGGCAGGCTGCGGGGAGGAGGGGCGGCCGGGCGTCTACACCCGGGTCTCGGCGATGGCGGACGCGATACGGGCGCACAGCGGGTGAGACCGTCCGAGCACGGATGTGGCCGACGGACAGCGGCGGGAAGCCCGGCCTGCGGGCCGGAAACCGAAGAAAATCCGCAGGTTTGGAGTGATGGAGAAATGGGTTCGCGAACTGGTTCGCTGAGAGCGAAATTCTCCGGCCTCATAGTCATGGAAACCGGTACCGGGAGCCGGGACAGGTAAAGGCGGCCACCCGGGGTCACCGGATGGCCGCCCACCGTTTCCGGCTCTGAGCCGGACCGAGCTCGTCGGTTCGGGACGTTGCGTCAAGTCAGGACGCTCGGGATTACTCGCCGGCCTCCGCATTCGCGGGAGACGCGGTGAGCTTCTCCGTCTCGTCCTGTATCTCCGCGGCGATCTTCTTGAGCTCAGGCTCGAACTTGCGGCCGTGGTGGGCGCAGAACAGCAGCTCTCCGCCGCTGAGCAGCACGACGCGCAGGTAGGCCTGAGCGTTGCAGCGGTCGCAGCGATCGGCGGCCGTCAACGGAGTCGCGGGGGTCAGAACAGTAGTCACGTCGCCTCTTCTCTAGCTCGACGAGCTGTCGTACCAGGGTCAACATCCAACCAGGTCGAAAACGTTCCCGCTCTCGACGATTCCCCTCAGATTTCTCCTCGGGGCGGCTGCATGTTGCCGGGTGGCGGCGAATGAGCCGTATTACGTGGGTTGCTTCGTCGTCATGTCGCTTGGTTGCTGTTGTCCAGTTGTTGTCTGTGCAGTGTTCCCGTTGTTGAAGGGGACGTGCCCGGAGCCTAAATGGTTCATGCGCCAAAGGGAACGTGATGTGTGCGTCACCCGCTCGTGTTATCGAACATCCTATCGAGCATGGGCTAGCATGAACCCCCTTCCTGGGTGGCGCGGCGCGCCCTCTCCTGCACTCTCGGTACCCTCTGACGCGGCAGCCAGCCACCCACAGCAGAATTCAGCGAGGAGCGAACCGCGTGACCGCCGAACCTTCCCTGGCCACCGGCACGGGGAACACCAAGCCGTCCGCCGCACTGCTCACCGGCGCAGACCGGGACGGCGGCTCCAACTACACCGCGCGGCACCTGCTGGTTCTCGAGGGTCTCGAGGCGGTGCGCAAGCGCCCCGGCATGTACATCGGCTCCACGGACAGCCGCGGCCTGATGCACTGCCTCTGGGAAATCATCGACAACTCCGTCGACGAGGCTCTCGGTGGTCACTGCGACCACATCGAGGTGATCCTGCACGACGACGGATCGGTCGAGATCCGCGACAACGGGCGGGGCATCCCCGTCGACGTCGAACCCAAGACGGGGCTCTCCGGCGTCGAGGTCGTGATGACGAAGCTGCACGCCGGCGGCAAGTTCGGCGGCGGCTCGTACGCGGCCTCCGGCGGTCTGCACGGCGTCGGCGCATCCGTCGTCAACGCGCTCTCGTCCCGCCTCGACATCGAGGTGGACCGCGGGAGCCGCACGCACTCCATCAGCTTCCGGCGGGGCGTCCCGGGGATCTTCACCGAGTCGGGCCCCGACGCGCCGTTCGACCCCGCCAGCGGCCTGCGCAAGGGCAAGAAGCTGCCCAAGAACCGGACCGGCACGCGCGTGCGCTACTGGGCGGACCGCCAGATCTTCCTCAAGGACGCCAAGCTCTCCCTGGAGACGCTGTACGCCCGGGCCCGCCAGACCGCTTTCCTCGTCCCCGGGCTGACGCTCGTCGTACGGGACGAGCGCGGGCTGGAGCAGTCGGCGGGGCCCGAGGGGGAGGGCGCGTCCGGCTCCGGCGTCTCGGAGGAGGTCTTCCGCTACGACGGGGGCATCAGCGAGTTCTGCGAGTACCTGGCCCAGGACAGGCCCGTCTGCGACGTGCTGAGGCTGCAGGGCAAGGGCCAGTTCAAGGAGACCGTGCCCGTCCTGGACGACCGCGGGCACATGATCCCCACGGAGGTGCAGCGGGAGCTCGGCGTGGACATCGCGCTCCGCTGGGGGACCGGGTACGACACCACGCTGAAGTCCTTCGTCAACATCATCGCCACGCCCAAGGGCGGCACCCACGTCTCCGGATTCGAACGTTCGGTCACCAGGACCGTCAACGAGGCGCTGCGCTCCACGAAGATCCTCCGCGTCGCCGAGGACGACGTCGCCAAGGACGACGCGCTGGAGGGCCTGACGGCGGTCGTGACCGTACGGCTGGCGGAGCCGCAGTTCGAGGGGCAGACCAAGGAGGTCCTGGGCACCTCGGCCGCCTCCCGGATCGTCGCGCAGGTCGTCGCCACAGAGCTGAAGGGCTTCCTGACGTCGACGAAGCGGGACGCCAAGCAGCAGGCCCGGTCGGTACTGGAGAAGATCGCCGCGGCGGCGCGTACGCGCATCGCCGCCCGGCAGCACAAGGAGGCGCAGCGGCGGAAGACTGCCCTGGAATCGTCCGCGCTGCCCGCCAAGCTGGCCGATTGCCGTAGTGACGACGTCGAGCGCAGCGAACTGTTCATCGTGGAGGGCGACTCGGCGCTCGGCACCGCGAAGCTGGCCCGGAATTCCGAGTTCCAGGCGCTGCTGCCGATCCGCGGCAAGATCCTCAACGTCCAGAAGTCCTCCGTCTCGGACATGCTCAAGAACGCCGAGTGCGGCTCGATCATCCAGGTGATAGGAGCGGGGTCCGGGCGGACCTTCGACATCGACCAGGCCCGCTACGGCAAGGTCATCTTCCTCGCCGACGCGGACGTCGACGGCGCGCACATCCGCTGCCTGCTGCTCACGCTCTTCCAGCGCTACATGCGCCCCATGGTCGAGGAGGGCCGCGTCTTCTCCGCCGTGCCCCCGCTGCACCGGATCGAGCTCACCAACCCCAAGAAGGGGCAGAGCAAGTACATCTACACCTACTCCGACAACGAACTGCGGCAGACGCTCATGGAGCTGCAGCGCACGAAGGTGCGCTACAAGGACTCGATCCAGCGGTACAAGGGTCTGGGTGAGATGGACGCCGACCAGCTCGCGGAGACGACCATGGACCCGAGGCACCGCACGCTGCGGCGGATCAACATCAGCGACCTGGAGTCCGCGGAGGCGGCCTTCGATCTGCTGATGGGCAGCGAGGTGGCGCCACGCAGGGAGTTCATCAGCTCCTCCGCGGCCACCCTGGACCGCTCGCGGATCGATGTCTGACGGACTGTGCGGGCTACGCCCCGGCCTGTGTCTGGTACGTCACCTGAAGGGGTGAACAGTCCAGGATGCCCCATCCGTGATCTTCTGCGCATGCCCATCCTTGGGCATGCGCACCGAAGACCCCTGGTACGACGCCCTGGCCTCCGGCTGGGGCGATCACGACGGCCGCTCCGCAGCACCGTGCCCTGCCCATGAGCAGACCGGGCGCGGTGAGCCCCGTGACGCGCACGCGACGGTCTACCTCACCGTCCAGCGCAGTCCTGCGTTCCAGCAAGTGCGGCGGCGGTACCGGCGGTTCGTCGTGCCCGCCAGCGCGGCGTTCCTCATCTGGTACTTCGCCTATGTGGTCACGGCGACTCTCGCTCCACAGCTGATGGCGCGGCCCGTGGTCGGGGTCTTCAACGTCGCGATGGCCGCAGGTCTCGCGCAGTTCGCCACCACGTTCCTGCTGACCTGGGCGTACGTCCGGCACGCGCGGCTGCGCAGGGACCGGCTCGCGCTCGAACTGCGGTGGGAGACGCAGGACATGGCCCGGGCGGGTGGAGCGGCCGGGAGCGGGGCCGGGCGGGGCCCGCAGCGCGCGGAGCCGGAGGGCGGGCGCGCAGGCGCGTTCCCGCGGGGCCGTACCGATGGCCGCGCCGGGGGCCGCGCCGAAGCCCGCACCGGGCGCCGGGCAGAGGCGCTGGCCGACTTCCCCGCCCCGCGCGCCGCCCGGGAGGGCACGCTGTGACAGGCGATCACCGGACACTGACCCTGCTGCTCTTCAGCGCAGTCATCGCCGTCACTCTCGCCATCACGAGCCGGGCGAGCCGGCGACGGCAGGGGTCGCCGGTGGAGTTCTACGCGGGCGGCCGTCTCTTCAGCCCGATGGAGAACGGATTCGCCCTCGCCGGCGACTACATGTCGGCCGCCTCGTTCCTGGGCATCTCCGGTGTCATCGCGCTCTTCGGATACGACGGCATGCTCTACGCCGTCGGCTTCCTCGTGGCGTGGCTGGTGGTGCTGCTGCTCGTCGCCGAACTCGTGCGCAACTGCGGCCGGTTCACGCTGGCCGACGTAGTGGCCGCACGCATGCGCGAGCGGCCTGTCCGGATCGCCTCGGGCATCTCCTCCGTCACCGTCTCGGTGCTCTACCTCGTCGCGCAGATGGTGGGTGCGGGCAGTCTCGTCGCGCTGCTGCTCGGAAGCGAGAGCAGTCAGGCCCGGTCGTGGACGGTGATCGGGGTGGGGGCGTTGATGATCGTCTACGTCTCCTGCGGCGGCATGCGCGCCACGACTTGGATTCAGATCGTGAAGGCAGTGCTGCTCCTCGGAGGAGCCCTCGCGCTGACCGTGCTGGTCCTGCTCCGGTTCGGCGGCGACATCGGCGCGCTGCTCAGCAGTGCGGCCGAACGCAGCGGCCACGGGCGGGAGTTCCTGGCCCCCGGCCTGCGCTACGGCGGTGAGTGGACGCACAGGCTGGACTTCATCAGCCTGGGCCTCGCACTCGTTCTGGGCACGGCCGGACTGCCGCACATCCTCTCGCGCTTCTACACGGTGCCCACCGCGCGTGCCGCACGGCGGTCGGTGGTCTGGTCGATCGGGCTCATCGGCGTCTTCTACCTGATGACCGTCGTCCTCGGCTTCGGTGCCGCGGCGCTGCTGGGCAGCGATGCCGTACGTGCGTCCGACCCGGCGGGGAACACCGCGGTACCGCTGCTGTCGCTGGAGCTCGGCGGGGGTGCCGACTCGACGGGCGGGCACGTGCTGTTCGCCGTCGTGGCCGCGGTCGCCTTCGCCACGATCCTGGCCGTGGTCGCAGGCATCACGCTCGCCTCCTCCGCGTCCGTCGCCCACGACCTGTACGCCTCGTTCAGCAGGCGTGCCCGGGCGGACGGACGCGGCGGCCGCAAGCGGCTCAGCGAGGTGGGAGTGGCCCGCGTCGCCGCAGCGGTGGTGGGCGCCGCCGCCGTCGGACTCGGGTTGCTGGCACAGCAGTTGAACGTGGCCTTCCTCGTCGGACTCGCGTTCGCGGTGGCGGCTGCGGCAAACCTTCCCGTGCTGCTCTACGCGCTCTTCTGGCGCAGGTTCACCACGCGGGGCGCAGTCTGGTCGGTCTACGGGGGGCTGGTTCCGGCCATCGCGCTGGTCGTCCTCTCCCCGGTCGTCTCCGGGGCGCCGGGCGCACTGTTCCCGCGGATCGACTTCGCGGTCTTCCCGCTGGAGAACCCGGGGCTGGTGGCGATCCCGCTCGGCTTCCTCGCCGGCTGGCTCGGCACCGTCACCTCGCGCGAAGCGGCTGACGAGGCCAAGCACGCGGAGACAGAGGTGCGTTCGCTCACGGGGGCGGGTGCCGTGTGAGCGCCGTCAGGTCGTGAAGAAGATGGTCCAGACCTATTGACATGTACGCGGTGACGCCGGACATTGTCTTCAACAAATAACGGCATGCCAGTTCCGTGTGATCCGTCCACAGGAAGGCAACCGCTCGATGAAACCCAGGACTTCCTTCACGGCCGGGCTGCTGGCCGCCGTCGCCTTGGCCACAGCACCCGTACTGGTGACACCTGCGAGTGCAGCCGAACCCCCGCAGCCGGACGCCGCGGTGGCGTCCTTCAGCGACGACTTCGACGGGCCGGCGGGCAGTCCCGTCGACGGGTCGAAGTGGCAGCTGGAGACGGGCGACAACGTCAACAACCACGAGCGCCAGTGGTACACCAGCGGCACGGACAACGCCGCCCTCGACGGCCAGGGCAACCTGGTGATCACGGCGAAGAAGGAGAACCCCGGCAACTACCAGTGCTGGTACGGGCCTTGCGAATACACGTCTGCCCGGCTGAACACCGCGAGCACGTTCAAGACGACATACGGGCACGTCGAGACACGTCTGAAGGTCCCCCAGGGCCAGGGCATGTGGCCGGCCTTCTGGATGCTGGGCGAGGACATCGGCAGCGCGGGGTGGCCTGACTGCGGCGAGATCGACGTCATGGAGAACGTCGGCTTCGAGCCCGGAACGGTGCACGGGACCCTGCACGGGCCCGGCTACTCGGGGGCGGGCGGGATCGGCGCCGGATACTCCCTCCCGGCCGGACAGAAGTTCTCCGACGACTTCCACACCTTCGCCGTCGACTGGTCGCCGGAGAAGATCACTTGGTCGGTGGACGGCAACGTGTACCAGACCCGTACTCCCGCCGATCTCAACGGCAACCGGTGGGTCTTCGACCATCCCTTCTACCTGATCCTCAACCTCGCGGTCGGCGGCGACTGGCCTGGCGATCCCGACGGCGGCACCAGCTTCCCGCAGCAGCTGGTCGTCGACTACGTCCGCGTCACGGGGGGCAATTGACCGTGCGTGAGGGGGCGAGGGCGGTCTGCACGGCGTCCTCGCCCCTACGCCGTCCCAGTTTCCGCATGTCGTGAAGCCGCCGCCGCTGCCGGGGCTGCCGCCGTGGCTGCGTCGGGGTGCAGTGCCTGCGGCAGCACGACAGTGAACTCCGCACCGCCCAGGGCGGCTTCACCGACGTGCGCTGTACCGCCGTGCCGCTCCGCAAGCCGTCGCACGAGCGCGAGCCCCAGCCCCCGCCGGCGGTGGGCCGGAGGTTCCTTGGTCGACCAGCCCTCGGCGAAGACCAGGTCACGCTGTCCGTCGGGGACGCCCGGTCCGCTGTCGGCGACACGCAGGACGATGCCGGTACCGCGGCCGCTCTCCCCGTCCCGACTGCCCCCGCCGTCCTCCCCGTCCTGAGGGTGCAGCTCCACCGACACCCGGGCAGCAGCCGAACCGGCCGCCGCATCCACCGCGTTGTCGACGAGGTTGCCGAGCACCGTCGCGAGCTCCCGCGGGTCGATCAGCCGGTCCGGCAGTCGCGTGGCCGGTGTGGTGTGCAGGGTGACGCCGCGCTCGGCGGCGACCGTCGCCTTTCCCACGAGAAGCGCGGCCAGCAGCGGGTCCCCCACGCGTTCGGCGATCTGCTCGGCCGTCGCACGGTGCACCCCGACCGCGGCACTGAGGTATTCGACCGCTTCGTCGTGCTGTCCGAGCTCCAGCAGCCCCAGGAGGATGTGCATCCGGTTGGCGTGCTCGTGGTCCTGCGCCCGCAGCGCGTCGATCAGGCCCCGCGAACCG
This sequence comes from Streptomyces ovatisporus, assembly GCF_042653885.1. Classification (NCBI taxonomy): domain Bacteria; kingdom Bacillati; phylum Actinomycetota; class Actinomycetes; order Kitasatosporales; family Streptomycetaceae; genus Streptomyces; species Streptomyces ovatisporus. The sequence continues at coordinate 94,072 of NZ_JBHSFH010000018.1, read as the reverse complement.
TCGAGTTCACGCCCGAGGAGTTCCAGTTCCGTCCGGTCGCGCAGTGTGGCCACCGCCCCGCCGTCTCCGGTGGGCATGCGGTTGGCCACCAGCACGCGGCCGCCCCGGACGGTGAGCAGGTCGGAGCCGGTGACCTCGCCGCACAGCACATCCGCCGTACGGCCCGGACCCAGTGCCTCCGCCAGCGGCCGTCCGGTGTCGTCGGGACGCAGCTCGAGCAGCCGCTGCGCCTCGTCGTTGATGAGTCTGATGCGGCCGTCGGCGTCGAGGGCGACGACGCCTTCCCGGATGCCGTGCAGCATGGCTTCCCGTTCGTCCAGCAGCGCGGAGATGTCGGAGAAAGCCAGGTCATGGGTCTGCCGCTGCAGCCGCCGTGAGACGAGCACGGCGGCGAGCGCTCCGACAGCCAGTGCGCCGCCGGCGTACGCCAGCAGCTCCGGCACCGCACCGAGCAGCCTGTCCTGCACGCCGTCGTAGGCGATGCCGACGGAGACCGCACCGACGAGGTGGCCCTCCTCGTCGCGCAGAGGCACCTTGCCGCGTGCCGAACGGCCGAGGGTGCCCTCGTCGATGTGCCGCACCTCGTGACCGGCCAGTACGGCGCCGGGGTCGGTGGAGACGTGTTCGCCGACGCGGTGGCGCTCCGGGTGGGACCAGCGGATGCCCTCGGTGTCCATGACGACGACGTAGCCCGCGCCCGTGGACTTCCGTATCCGTTCCGCCTGGTGCTGCACCGGTCCGTCCGCGGACGGACCGGTGGCCGAGCCGAGCTGACGGGCGAGGGCGGGCCTTGCCGCGGTCGTCTGGGCGATGGCCAGAGCGCGGTCCATCGCCCGGTCGTCCAGTTCGTCGCTGAGCGGGGCGAGGAAGAAGGCCGTGACCAGGGCGGTGACCCCGGTGGCGATGGCCAGCTGCATCAGCAGGACCTGCGAGAAGACGCGCTGCGGCCAGCGGACCCGCCTCAGGGGGGCGCGCAGACGGCGCCGTACATCAGGTGGGGATGTGCCGGAGGCGGTGGCGTCGGGTGCGGTCACGGGAACCTCGTTGCGGTGCACGGCGGGGCGGGCGGGGATTCCGGCAGGGGCGAGGAGCGGAGCGTCCGCCGGGGCCTGGTGGCCGGGCGGGTCGGGAGGGGCCGGGCGGGTCGGGAGGGGCCGGCCCGCGACTGCGGTCATGCGTGTGTCCGAGACGGTAACCGCCGGAGGCGCCCGGGCGCTGTGACGTGTGCGATCCCGGACATCGGTTTCCTTCGTCGCCCGTCCCGCCCCGTCCGTCCCGCCCTTGTCCCTGGTCACGCGGTGAGAACACACGCGACCGTCCACTACGATCAACAGCCGTTCAGACAGCAGCACGCTGGAGGCAGCGCCCGTGACCACCCGACGCGTCCCGGTCATCGTTCTGGCAGGGTTCCTCGGTTCCGGTAAGACGACTCTGCTCAACCACTTGCTGCGGCACAGCCGCGGCACCCGCATCGGAGCGGTCGTCAACGACTTCGGCAGCATCGGGATCGACGCCATGACGGTGGCCGGCCAGGTCGACTCGATGGTCGCTCTCGGGGACGGCTGCCTGTGCTGTGCGGTGGACACGAGCGACCTGGACGAGGTCCTCGGCAAGCTGGCCCGCCCGTCCGCGGACATGGACGTCATCGTCGTCGAGGCCAGCGGGCTCGCAGAGCCCGAGACGATGATCCGCATGATCCTCGCCGCGCAGAGCGAGCACATCGTCTACGGCGGGCTGACGGAGGTCGTCGACGCGGCCGAGTTCGACAGCACCCGCGCACGCCATCCGGAGCTGGAGCGGCACCTGAGAGCCGCCGACCTCGTGGTTCTCAACAAGTCGGACCGGGTCTCCCCGGCCGGCCGGCGAGCGCTGGGGGAGGAGCTGGCGAGGCTCAGCCCGGGCACGCCGGTCGTCTCCGCGTCGTATGGGCGGATCGACCCGTCGCTGCTCTTCGACCCGGCGCGCCGGGAACGTCCGCCCGTCGAACAGCTCTCGTTCGACGAGCTGCTGCGGGACGAGCGCGGCGAAGACAGCGCCGGGCGGAGTGGTGCCGAGCGGAGTGGTGCCGAGCCGAGCGACCGGGACGACCACTCGGGGCATCTGCACGCCGCGTACGAGAGCGTCTCGTTCACCTCGGACCGGGCGCTGCATCCGCGACGGTTCATGGCCTTTCTCGACAGCCGGCCCGCCGGTCTCTACCGCATCAAGGGCCACGTCGATCTCGGGCCCGCAGACCCCGGCAACCGCTACGGCGTGCACGCGGTCGGCGGTTTCCTGCGGTTCACGCCGGAGCGGTGGCCACGCGGCGAGGAGCGGCTCACCCAGCTGGTGCTGATCAGCGCGGGCGCCGACACGGCCGCTCTGCGCAAGGAGCTGGAGGGCTGTGTCGCGGACGGGCCCGACGACGGGGACCCGAACGCTCTGTGGGGCGTCCTGCGGTACGTCGAGGAACCCGGCGAGGGCCACTCGGGGGAGGACCTCCTGGGCGGCGACCCGGGCGACCCGGGCGACTTGGGCGACGGCTTCCTCGTCGAGGACCGGACTGCGGACCCCTCGGACACGGGTCCCCACCAAGAACCCCCGGCCGGGAACGAGGCCGGTTCCGACAAGGAACCGGTGACCGGGCCCGGGCTCTGACAACTCCCGGGCCCCTCCCGCCCACCGGCGGACGACACCGTTCGCCGGCCGGGACCTACACAGGTCCCGCGACGACCGCCACCGGCTTCTTCAACGGCACTCCCGACCCGTCACGGCGCGGATCGATCTCGGGAAGCTCCGCCGGTGTGCCGTTCTTGGACGCGGCCTTCGCCGGTGCGGGGCCCGCCCAGGCCAGGGCCAGGCAGTCCTCGCCCTTCAGGAACCGCTGGCAGCGGACCCCTCCCGTCGCGCGCCCCTTCCTCGGGAACTGGTCGAACGGGGTGAGCTTCGCCGTACTGATCGAGTCGTCCAGCGTGCCGTGCGAGCCGGAGAGCGTGAAGACCACGGCGTCCACCGAAGGGTCGACGGCGGTGAAGGAGACGACCTTCGCCTCACCCGTCAGTTTGATGCCTGCCATGCCGCCCGCGCCGCGCCCCTGCGGCCGTACCTGTCCGGCCGGATAGCGCAGCAACTGGGCCTCGTCGGTGATGAAGACCAGGTCCTCCTCGCCCGTACGCAACTCCGCGCCGCCCACGATGCGATCGCCGTCGCGCAGCGAGATGACCTCCAACTCCTCCTTGTGGGCGGGGTAGTCGGGCACCACCCGCTTGACGACGCCCTGTTCGGTGCCCAGCGCCAGGCCGGGGGACGACTCGTCGAGGGTGGTCAGGCAGATCAGAGCCTCGTCGTCCTCCAGGGACAGGAACTCCGACACCTGTGCGCCGCCTGCCAGATGGGGCGCGGAGGCCGACTCCGGCAGCTGGGGCAGGTCGACGACCGTGAGCCGCAGCAACCGCCCGGACGAGGTGACGGCACCCACCTCGCCCCGCGTCGTCGCCGGGACGGCGGAGACGATGACGTCGTGCTTGGCGCGCTTCGCGTCCTGGTCGAAGACTGGTTCGCCGTTGGCCGTACGGGCGAGCAGTCCCGTCGAGGAGAGCAGCACCCGGCACGGGTCGTCTGCGACCTCCAGCGGGACCGAGGCCACCGGTGCGCCTGCCGATTCGAGCAGTTCCGTACGCCGCGGGGTGCCGTACTTCTTCGCGACGGCGGAGAGTTCGCCGGAGACCAGCTTGCGCAGCTCGGCGTCCGACTCCAGGATCCGGGTCAGCTCCTCGATCTCGGAACGCAGGCGGTCGCGTTCGCTCTCCAGCTCGATGCGGTCGAACTTGGTGAGGCGGCGCAGCGGGGTGTCGAGGATGTACTGCGTCTGCACGTCGCTGAGCCGGAACCGGGCGATGAGTGATTCCTTGGCCTGCGCCGAGTTCTCACTCGACCTGATGATCCTGATGACCTCGTCGATGTCGATGAGCGCCACGAGCAGCCCCTCGACCAGGTGCAGCCGGTCCTTCCGCTTGGTGCGGCGGAACTCGCTGCGTCGCCGCACCACCGTGAAGCGGTGGTCGACGTAGACCTCCAGGAGTTCCTTGAGGCCGAGCGTGAGCGGCTGGCCGTCCACCAGCGCGACGTTGTTGATGCCGAAGGACTCCTCCATCGGCGTCAGTTTGTACAGCTGCTCCAGAACCGCCTCCGGATTGAAGCCGTTCTTGATCTCGATGACCAGGCGCAGTCCGTGGGCGCGGTCGGTGAGGTCCTTGACGTCCGCGATGCCCTGCAGACGCTTGGAGTTGACCAGATCCTTGATCTTGGAGATGACCTTCTCGGGGCCGACGGTGAAGGGCAGCTCCGTCACGACCAGGCCCTTGCGGCGGGGCGTGACCTGCTCGACCGCCGCCGTGGCGCGCATCTTGAAGCTGCCGCGGCCGCCCGCGTAGGCGTCCTTGATCCCGTCCGTGCCGACGATCCGGCCGCCGGTCGGCAGGTCCGGGCCCGGTACGAAACGCATCAGGGTCTCGAGGTCGGCCCCCGGATGCTTGATCAGATGCCGTGCGGCGGCGATGACTTCACCGAGGTTGTGCGGCGGCATGTTGGTGGCCATGCCGACGGCGATGCCCGAGGAGCCGTTGACCAGCAGGTTGGGATACGCAGCCGGAAGCGCGCCCGGTTCCTGTTCGCTGCCGTCGTAGTTCGGCGCGAAGTCGACGGTCTCCTCGTCGATCGACTCGACCATCAGGCCCGCCGCCGGGGCGGACCGGCACTCGGTGTACCGCATCGCCGCAGGCGGGTCGTCGTTGCCCAGCGAGCCGAAGTTGCCGTGCCCGTCGACCAGCGGCAGCCGCATGGAGAACGACTGCGCCATGCGTACGAGCGCGTCGTAGATGGCGCTGTCGCCGTGCGGGTGGAGCTTTCCCATCACCTCGCCGACGACCCGGGCGCACTTGACGTAGCTCCGCTCGGGCCGCAGGCCCATCTCGTGCATCTGGTAGAGGATCCGCCGCTGCACGGGCTTCATCCCGTCGCGGGCGTCGGGGAGCGCGCGCGAGTAGATGACCGAGTAGGCGTACTCCAGGAAGGAGCCCTGCATCTCGTCGACGACGTCGATGTCGAGGATGCGCTCTTCGAAATCTTCCGGCGGAGTCTTCGTACTGCGGCGGGCCATCGCGGCTGGCTCTCCTTAGGGTGCGTACGGTACGGGCGGCTGCTGTCCAGCCGGGTACGGATGCGGATCCGACGCGGACCATTGTGGACCGCGACGCTGACAACCGGCCCCCCGACCCGTCAGGCGGGGACCTCTGCGCCGCTCCGTGGGAGCACGGCCCGCAACGGGCCGGGTTCCTGGGCGTACCGTACGGGAACTCCGCACGCTGTCGGCGCGGTTGCATAGGGTGACAGAACCGCTTGCCACGACGTGCACGCAACTGACGCGATCGAAGGGACTCCACAGCCCATGGGTCACACGGCCACGCCCCCGCCATCCGTCGGCGGGCTGACAGCGACCGAACACAGGCTGGCCAACGGCCTGCGGGTGGTCCTCTCGGAGGACCACCTCACACCCGTAGCAGCGGTCTGTCTCTGGTACGACGTCGGCTCCCGCCACGAGGTCGCCGGACGCACCGGGCTCGCCCACCTCTTCGAGCACCTGATGTTCCAGGGCTCGGCGCAGGTGCAGGGCAACGGCCACTTCGAACTGGTGCAGGGCGCGGGCGGTTCGCTGAACGGCACCACCAGCTTCGAGCGCACCAACTACTACGAGACCATGCCCGCCCACGAGTTGGAGCTCGCGCTCTGGCTCGAGGCGGACCGGATGGGCTCGCTGCTCGCAGCCCTGGACGACGAGTCCATGGAGAACCAGCGCGACGTGGTGAAGAACGAGCGCCGTCAGCGCTACGACAACGTGCCGTACGGCACGGCCTTCGAAAGGCTGACGGCGATGGCCTTCCCCGAGGGCCACCCCTACCACCACACACCCATCGGTTCGATGGCCGACCTGGACGCGGCGTCGCTCGAGGACGCGCGGGAGTTCTTCCGCACGTACTACGCGCCGAACAACGCGGTGCTCAGCGTCGTCGGCGACATCGACCCCGGGCAGACCCTCGCCTGGATCGAGAAGTACTTCGGCTCCGTGCCCGGCCACGAGGGGAAGAGGCCGCCGCGCGACGGCAGTCTGCCCGATGTGATCGGAGAGCAGAAGCGCGAGGTGATCGAGGAGGACGTGCCCGCCCGCGCGCTGATGGCCGCCTACCGGCTGCCCCACGACGGGACGCGCGAGTGCGACGCGGCCGACGTGGCACTCACCGCGCTCGGCGGTGGCGAGTCCTCGCGCCTCAACAAGCGTCTGGTGCGCCGGGACCGCCTGGCGGTCGGTGCCGGCTTCGGGATGCTGCGCCTGGCGGGTGCGCCCTCGCTGGGATGGCTCGACGTGAAGGTGTCGGGCGGCGTCGAGGTCTCCGCGATCGAGGAAGCGGTGGACGACGAGCTGCGGCGCTTCGCCGAGGAGGGCCCGACGCCCGAGGAGATGGAGCGTGCGCAGGCCCAGTTGGAGCGCGAATGGCTGGACCGGCTGGCCACGGTGGGGGGCCGGGCGGACGAACTGTGCCGCTACGCAGTGCTGTTCGGCGACCCGCAGCTGGCACTGACCGCGGTGCAGCGTCTCCTGGAGGTCACCCCCGAGGAGGTGCGGGCGGTGGCCGCGGCCAGGCTCCGTCCGGACAACCGTGCAGTGCTCGTCTACGAGCCGACAGCGCAGAGCGAGCAGACCGAGCAGACCGAGGAGCCCGCCCAGTGAGCGACGCCCCCAACCCCGCACAGCCCACCGATCCGGGCACGACGACGAGTACGGCAGGTAAGTCGATGGAGTTCCACCCCCGGCCCCAGGGCGGCCGGCCCAAGCCGTGGGCGTTCCCCGCCCCCGAGCGCAGCCGCCTCGACAACGGGGTGACGGTGCTGCGCTGCCACCGCCCCGGCCAGCAGGTCGTCGCCGTCGACGTGTCCCTGAACGCCCCGCTGTACGCGGAGCCGGCCGGGCTCGACGGCGTCGCCACGATCATGGCCCGCGCCTTCTCCGAGGGCACCGACAAGCTCGACGCGGAGCAGTTCGCCGACGAACTGGAGCGTTACGGCGCCTCGTTGGACGCGTACGCCGACCACGCGTCCGTACGCCTCTCCCTGGAGGTCCCGGCGTCCCGCCTGCACAAGGCGATGGGCCTGCTCTCCGACGCGCTGCGGGCCCCCGCCTTCCCCGAGGGCGAGATCGAACGGCTGGTCGGCAACCGCCTGGACGAGATTCCGCTCGAAATGGCGAACCCGACCCGGCGGGCCGCGAAGGAACTCGCCCACGAGCTCTACCCTGCCGACTCCCGTATGTCGCGCCCCCGTCAGGGCACCGAGGAGACGGTGGCGCGCATCGACGCGCAGGCGGTGCGCGCCTTCTACGACGCGCACGTACGGCCGGCGACAGCCACCGCGGTCGTCGTCGGCGATCTGGAGGGTGTCGACCTGGACGCGGCCCTGGCCGACACGCTGGGCACGTGGCAGGGCTCCGCGGCCGAACCGCGCCAGGCGCCGCCCGTGACGGCCGACGACACCGGACGGGTGGTCATCGTGGACCGTCCGGGATCGGTACAGACCCAGGTGCTCATCGGCCGGATCGGCCCCGACAGGCACGATCGCGTCTGGCCCGCCCAGGTTCTCGGCACGTACTGCCTCGGCGGCACCCTCACCTCCCGTCTGGACCGGGTGCTGCGCGAGGAGAAGGGCTACACCTACGGAGTGAGGGCCTTCACCCAGGTCCTGCGCTCCTCCGCGGACGGCACGGGCGCCGCGCTGCTGGCCGTCTCCGGTTCGGTGGCCACGGACGTCACGGGGCCGGCGCTGTCGGACCTGTGGCACGTGCTGCGCACTCTGGCAGCCGAAGGGCTCTCGGAGGAGGAGCGGGACGTCGCCGTGCAGAACCTCGTGGGCGTGGCGCCGCTGAAGTACGAGACGGCGGCTGCTGTCGCGGACACCCTCGCCGAGCAGGTCGAGCAGCAACTCCCGGACGACTTCCAGGCGCAGGTGTACGCGCAGCTCGCGCAGACGGGCACGGTCGAGGCCACCGCGGCCGTCGTGAACGCCTTCCCGGAGGACAGGCTGGTGACGGTCCTCGTCGGTGACGCCTCCCAGATCGCCGACCCCGTAAGGGAGTTGGGGATCGGTGAGGTGAAGGTGGTCACCGGCGGCTGAGCCCGGCGGCTGGGCACGCCACACACCGTCAGGTGAATTGCAGCACGTGAGAGGTGCGGGACGGCCCCGGCTCGGGGGAATGCCGAGCCGGGGCCGTCCCGTTGTGCTGCCGGTATGTCCGTATTGACGCGTGTTGCCCCGGTCGCTTGTGTGGTCTACGCGACAAAACAAGGGTTTGGTTTGGCAGTTGGCAGATGCCCCATTTAGCGTCGATCCGGCTGTTCGTCAGAAGTGACCGCGACCGCGGCCGACGTTCGGCATCGCCGAGTCCCCCCGTACCACCACGTACCCGGGGGAGCCGGGGATCCTTCCCTCGGGTGCCGCTCGCGGCACGAGAGGGTCCCTTCGCAGGCCGGGCCGGTGTTCCGCCGGGCCGCCCGTGGAGGGGTGGGGTGAATCGGAGCGCCTTGCGAGAGGCGGTCCGTAGGAGACCTTCCTGCTCCGAACCGTCTGGGGATCCCCTGCCGACTGGACCTTTCGTCCAGCACGGCAGAGGCAGACCCGGTAGGCGAGAAGGAAGGAAAGGAGTCACGCCAGCCCATGGCGTTCACCCATGCCTCGGGGAAGCACCGTCGTCCCCGCCGCATACCGCGCCGCGGCGCCAAGGCGGTCGGCATAGCCGGCCTCACCGCCGCAGGCGTCGTCGGTTCGCTCGCCACACCGTCGATGGCCGCGGGCGATGAGAAGCCCCAGGCCGCAGGCGAAACCACCCAGGCGCCCGCAGGCAGCCGAGTCGTACAGTCCGCGGGCGGAGGAGACGACACTGGCCTGACCCGCGCCGTGGGGTTCGGCGACTCGATCGCCGACACCGTCAGCGACCAGGCGCGTGCACAGAAGGCCGCCGCCGCGCAGGCCAAGGCCGAGAGGGAAGCCAAGCGCAGGGCCGCCGCCGAGAGGGCCGAGCGGGAGCGTGAGGCCCGTGAGAAGGCGGCGAGGGCCGCGGAGCGGGCCAAGCTCAACGCCTACAAGGCGCCGGTGGAGAACCCCTCGCTCTCCACCCCGTACCAGTCCTCCGGTGGGCTGTGGTCCTCCGGCAGCCACACCGGTGTCGACTTCGAGGCGGACGAGGGCACAAAGGTGCAGTCCGTCGCGGCCGGCGAGGTCGTGGAGGCGGGCATGGACGGTTCGTTCGGCAACAACGTCGTCGTCAAGCACCGGGACGGCACGTACACGCAGTACGGCCACCTGTCCTCCCTCAGCGTCTCCGCGGGGCAGTCGGTCACCCCCGGGCAGCAGCTCGGCCTGGCGGGCTCGACCGGCAACAGCACGGGCCCGCACCTGCACTTCGAGGCCCGTTCCGGCCCGGACTACGGCACGGACATGGACCCTGTGGCGTACCTCCGCAAGCACGGGGTCGACGTCTGACACCTGCGCCGAAGGCAACCCGGAGGCCCCGGCCCACGGGGTTCCCGCAGTACGGGCGTCCGGCAGTACAGGGCGGACCCGGCAGGGTTCCCCACGCGGCACCGAGCCCCCGATCGCGTCCCGCACGGCCGCGGTCGGGGGCTCGCCCGTGCGGGCGCCCGCCCGTCCGGTCACTCACGCACCGTCCCCGGGTGGGCACGTACTGTCCCGGAACGCGAAAAGGACGGAACCCCGCGTTCTTCGCCGGGACTCCATCCGCGGAGTGATGCCCCCGCCGCCGTCGGCAGAGGGCGGGCGTCAGTGCGTGGACGCCGCAGGATCAGAGGTCAGACCGTTTCCGGAAGCTCGTCCAGGCCTTCGGAGACCAGCGTGGCCAGCCGTTCCAGAGCGCCGTCCGCGTCCACCGCCTCGGACGCCAGCACGATCTCCTCGCCGGCCTCCGCGCCGAGACCCAGCACGCCGAGCATCGAGGCGGCGTTGACCGGAGTGCCGTCCTCGCCCTTCTTCACGGTGACGGGAACTCCCGCGGCCGCCGCGGCGCGGCAGAAGATCGAGGCGGGGCGGGCGTGCAAGCCCTCGGCCCAGCCGACGGTCACGCGGCGCTCTACCATGGTTGTTGCCCTTCGATTCGTACTCGGCGTCCGGCCAGGAACCAGTCTCGCATGGGACCGCTGCCGGTCGGCCGTACCCCCGTGACGTGCACTGCCGGACGGAAAGGTACACCCCGGTCCGTACGGCTTTACCCTGACACCCATGCGTACCCCGGAGGAGCCCGCCTACCCGGCGCACTGGGAAGCCGACGTGGTGCTGCGCGACGGCGGAACGGCCCTGATCCGTCCCATCACCCCGGACGACGCCCAGCGGCTCGTGAGCTTCTACGAGCGGGTGTCCGACGAGTCGAAGTACTACCGCTTCTTCGCCCCCTACCCCCGGCTCTCCGACCGCGATGTGCGCCGCTTCACCCATCACGACTACGTGGACCGGGTCGGCCTCGCCGCCACCGTGGGCGGCGAGTTCATCGCGACCGTCCGCTACGACCGGGTGGACGACGCCGGACGTGCGGCGACCGCGCCTTCCGCACAGGCCGAGGTCGCCTTCCTCGTACGCGACGACCATCAGGGCCGCGGGGTGGCGTCCGCGCTCCTCGAGCACATCGCGGCCGTCGCCCGCGAGCGCGGAATCCGGCGCTTCACGGCGGAAGTGCTGCCCGCCAACAACAAGATGATCAAGGTCTTCACGGACGCGGGGTACTCGCAGCGCCGCAGCTTCGAGGACGGTTCCGTCCACCTCACCTTCGACCTCGAACCCACCGAGCAGTCCCTCGCCGTGATGAGCGCCCGCGAACAGCGCGCCGAGGGCACCTCCGTGCAGCGGCTGCTCGCCCCCGGTTCGGTGGCCGTGATCGGAGCCAGCCGTTCGCCCCGCGGAGCGGGCCGCAGAATCCTCGAGAGCCTGCGCAGCAGCGGCTTCACGGGCAGCGTGTACGCCGTCAACCGCTCGCTGCCGGAGGGCACGGGCGAGCTGGGCGGTGTCCCGGCCTACCGCTCCGCGCAGGACGTACCGGAGCACGTGGACCTCGCGGTCGTCGCGGTCCCCGCGGGCGAAGTACCGGCCGTCGCGCGGGAATGCGGGGAGGCGGGGGTGCAGGGACTGGTCGTGCTCACGGCCGACTTCGACCGGGACGAGCAGCGCGAACTGGTCCGGCTCGCACGCTCGTACGGCACGCGCGTCGTCGGGCCCAACGCGTTCGGACTGATGAACACCGCACCGGACGTACGCCTCAACGCCACACTCTCGCCCGAGACGCCCCGTCGCGGACGCGTGGGCCTCTTCACCCAGTCCGGCGCCATCGGCATCGCCCTGCTCGCCGGGCTGCACCAGCGCGGCATCGGCCTGTCCAGCTTCGTCTCCGCCGGCAACCGCGCGGACGTCTCCGGCAACGACGTCCTGCAGCACTGGTACGAGGACCCCGACACCGACGTCGCGCTGTTCTACCTCGAATCCATCGGCAACCCGCGGAAGTTCACCCGGCTCGCCAAGCGCACGGCCGTCCGCAAGCCGATGGTCGTGGTCAAGGGAGCGAGGCACAGCGGCAGCGCCCCGCCGCGCGGCCACGCCGCTCCCGTCTCCCGGACACCCGCCGGGACCGTCACCACCCTGCTGAGGCAGGCCGGGATCGTCATGGTCGACACGGTCACCGAACTGCTCGACGCCGGGGCCCTGCTCGCGTCCCAGCCCCTCCCGCAGGGACGCCGCATCACCATCCTCGGCAACGCCGAATCCCTCGGACTGATCAGTTACGACGCGGCTCTCGCCGACGAGCTGCGCCCGCACCCCGTGCAGGACCTGTCGACCGCCGCCACCCCCGACGAATACCGCGTTGCCCTGACCGCCGCACTGGAAGACACCGGTACGGACGCCGTCGTCGTCACCGTCATCCCGTGGGTCGGCGACACCCGCGTGACGGAGCTGGCCGACGCCCTGAAGGAGGCGTCCGAGGGCGCGGGCAAACCGGTGGCCGTCGTCCATCTCGCCATCGAGGGGCTGGACGACGCGCTGTCCGAGCGCGGCATCCCCTCCTACCCGGCCCCGGAGCGTGCCGTCCGCGCCCTCTCGGAGGCGTGCCGTTACGCGCGCTGGCGGCAGGACGCGGAGAACCCCGGGCGGGTGCCGGAGATCGAGGTCGACGAGGCGGCAGCGTCCGCGCTGCTGGAGCGTGCCACGGCAGGGGCCGCGGACGCCGCGGACAGCACCGGCCCCCCGGCCACCGGTGCCGGAGGGGACGCCGAGGGCTCCGCACCCGGCACCGAGGGGTCCGCACCCGGCACCGAGGGCTCCGCCCTTCCCCGCCGGGATGCCGGACCCGCTCTCGGCGCCGACGACGCGGCGGCCCTGCTGGCCTGCTACGGCATCACCGTCCAGCCCACCGTCCCCGCATCCGACGCGGACGAGGCCGTCGCCGCCGCCGGGCGCCTGGGCTACCCCGTCGCTCTGAAGACCACGGCCCCGCACCTGCGGCACCGCGCCGACCTGGGCGGCGTGCGCCTCGACATCGCCTCGGAGACGGGTCTGCGACAGGCGTACGCCGAACTCACCGAGGCCTTCGGCCTGCCCGAGGAGCTGCACCCTGTCGTGCAGGCGATGGCCCCGCGCGGAGTGGACACCGCGATCACGGCCGCCGTCGACCCGTCCATCGGCGCCGTGCTCTCCTTCGGACTGGTGGGCACGCCGTCCGAGCTCCTCGGGGACGTCGCCCACCGGCTCGTCCCGGTCACCGACAAGGAGGCGGCCGGGCTGGTGCGGTCCCTGCGCAGCGCACCCATACTCTTCGGCTGGCGCGGCGCCCGGCCCGTCGACACCGGCGCGTTGGAGGATCTGCTGCTGCGGGTCTCGCGGCTCCTGCACGACCACCCGGAGATCGTCGCCGTCGACCTGGAACCGGTGGTCGTCGCCACGAGAGGACTCACCGTGCTCGGAGCGGCCGTCAGCGTCGCCGAGCCCCCTCCGCCGACCGACCTCGGGCGTCGCAGCCTGCCCGCCTACTGATCACACCTGGCCCCGTAGGATGGCCCGCATGGCGAAGACCGGTACGACGACGCAGGGGCTGCGCGCGGCGATCGAGCGCAGTGGCTACTACCCGACCCTCGTGGCCGAGGCCGTCGAGGCGGCAGTGGGCGGCGAGCCCGTCGTCTCCTACCTCGTGCACCAGGAGACGACGTTCGACTCCAACGAGGTACGCCGCCATGTCACGGTCCTCGTCCTCACGGACACCCGCTTCATCGTCAGCCATACCGACGAGCAGCCCGCCGACAGCACCTCCGCGTCCTCCTACGCGACGACGTCCACCGAATCGGTGAAGATCCAGCGCATCTCCTCCGTGGTGCTCTCGCGCGTCGTCGCCGACCCCGAGTCCTACACGGCGGGCACGCTGCCCCGCGAGGTCGTGCTGACCATCGGCTGGGGTGCGGTCTCCCGCCTCGACATGGAGCCCGCCACTTGCGGTGACCCCAACTGCGAGGCGGATCACGGCTATACGGGCTCCTCCACCGCCGACGACCTCTCACTCCGCGTGAGCGAAGCCGCCGACGGGCCGGACACCGTGCGGCAGACACTCGCCTTCGCCCAGTCCCTGTCAGAGGCCACGGTGACCCCTTCCTGATGGCACAGGCCGCCCCCGCGCACCAGCAGGAGCCCGTTCCGCTGGACCCCCGTTCAGCGCCCGTACCGCGATACGGCCAGGCGTCGCTCTCGGATCTTCTCCCCGCCGTCGTCTCGGCACAGGGGGTGGAGGGCTTCGCGACCGCGCTGGAGCTCGAACCGGCCGACCGTGCCTGCGTGTTCCTCGTCGACGGACTTGGCTGGGAGGCGCTGCGGGCGCATCCGGAGGAGGCCCCGTTCCTCACGTCGCTGCTGCCCAGTTCGCTGAACGGCACGGGCGCAGCCCTGACCGCGGGTTTTCCCTCCACCACGGCGACGTCACTCGCCTCGGTGGGCACGGGCATGCCCCCCGGCCGGCACGGACTGCCCGGTTACACCGCGCTGGACCCGGAGACGGGCCGGCTGATGAACCAGCTGCGCTGGCAGCCGTGGACGGACCCGTACGTGTGGCAGCCGTACCCGACCGTCTTCCAGACCGCCGACGCCGCCGGAGTCGCGGCAAGTCAGGTCTCCGCACCGCATTTCCAGCACACCCCGCTCACCCGCATCGCGCTCTCGGGAGGGACGTTCCACGGCGTGCTCAGCGCCGAGGACCGCATGGACAAGGCCGCCGGCTGCCTGGCCGCCTCGGACCGCGCCCTCGTCTACACCTACTACGCGGAGCTGGACTCCAACGGTCACCGCTACGGCATGAACTCCGATGCCTGGCGCGGCCAGTTGATGTACGTGGACCGGCTCGCCCAGCGCCTCGCCGAGCAGCTGCCGCCCCGCTCAGTGCTGTACGTCACCGCCGACCACGGCATGGTGGACGTCCCCGCGACGCCGCAGGCACGCTTCGACGTGGACGAGGACTGGGAGTTGAACGCCGGGCTCGCCCTGCTCGGCGGCGAGGGCCGCATGCGCCACCTGTACGCGGTTCCCGGTGCCGCCCGCGACGTCCACTCGGTGTGGCGCGAGGTGCTGGCAGACCACGCATGGGTGGCCTCGCGTGAAGAGGCCGTCGAACTGGGCTGGTTCGGGCCGGTGATCGATGAGCGGGTACGGGCCCGCATCGGTGACGTCGTCGCGGCGATGACCGGGGACGCGGCCGTCGTCGCCACGGAGCGGGAGCCCAAGGAGTCCGCGCTGATCGGCATGCACGGCTCGGCGACCCCCGCGGAGCAGCTCGTACCGCTGCTCGAAGTCCGTACGTAGCAGGCACGCAGCAAGCCGGCGACCACTCCGACCGCCCCGCGCAGAAAGGCCCGAAGTCCCCATGCCAGAGCTGGTCTTCTTCTCCGGAACGATGGACTGCGGAAAGTCGACACTGGCGCTCCAGATCGAGCACAACCGCTCCACCCGCGGGCTGCAGGGCATGATCTTCACGCGCAACGACCGGGCGGGTGAGGGGCGGCTCTCCTCCCGGCTCGGCCTGGTCACCGACGCCGTCGAGGCCGGCGAAGAACTCGACTTCCACTCGCACCTCGTCAAGCACCTCACGGCGGGCGGACGCACGGACTACGTGATCGTCGACGAGGCGCAGTTCCTCACGCCCGCTCAGATCGACCAACTGGCCCGCATCGTCGACGACCTCGGCATGGACGTCTTCGCCTTCGGCATCGCCACCGACTTCCGGACCCGCCTCTTCCCCGGCTCCCAGCGCCTGATGGAGCTGGCGGACCGCATCGAGGTGCTGCAGGTCGAGGCGTTGTGCTGGTGCGGCGCCCGCGCCACCCACAACGCCCGTACGGTGGGCGGGAAGATGGTCGTCGAGGGTGCTCAGGTCGTCGTCGGCGATGTCGGGGAGCCCACCGGCGAGGTCGGGTACGAAGTGCTCTGCCGACGTCACCACCGCCGCCGTCTCACCGCGTCGGCGGCGCGAGCGGGCGCCCTGTCCCCGGACGTTCTGCCCATCGACGCGCCCGCCACGCCGCACGAGACGGAGAGGGCGCCCTACTCGGCGCGCTGAGCCCCGGTTGCCCGATTGCCCGGTCGCCCGGCGCGGCCCCGACTAGGCCGCCGTCGCGATCACGCTGAACTGGGCGCCTTCCGGATCCGCGGCCGTCGCCACCCTCCCGTGCGGGGAGTCGCGCGGCGCGTGCACCACCCGTCCGCCCAGTTCGCCGACGCGCCGGGCCGTGGCATCGGTGTCCTCGACGGCGAAGTACGTCTTCCAGTGCGGTCCGCGCTCGGGGGACAGGGCCCGGCCGACACCCTGAACTCCCGCTACGGGCTTGCCCTCCAGGTGCAGCGTCAGATAGTCGGTGCCGCCTTCCGCGGCTGCCTGTCCGCCTTCCGCCGCCGGTTCGTAGCCGAAGACCGCGGGGTAGAACTGGGCGGCCGTCGAGGAGTCCCGCGTGACGAGTTCGTACCAGACGGGTGTTCCGGGTACGCCTTCCTCGGCCGGGTTCAGCCCGTCCGGGTGCGGCGTGGTCTGCCACACGCCGAAGGTCGCTCCCGAGGTGTCCGCTGCGATGGCCAGCCGCCCCACGTCGTCCGCGTCCAGCGGTCCGACGGCGACCGTGCCGCCGCGCTCCCGGATCAGACCCGCGGTGGCATCGGCGTCGTCGCTGGCCATGTAGGGCAGCCAGGCGGCCCTCAGGCTTCTGCCCGGCGCGATCTCGCCCAGTCCGGCGACCTCGCGTCCGTCCACCATGGCGCGTACGTACGGGCCGAGATGCTGCGGTCCGGAGTAGAACTCCCAGCCGAACACCTCGTGGTAGAACTCCTGGCTTCCGGTCAGTTCGTGCACGAGAAGACTCGCCCAGCACGGTGTGCCGGGGATCTGTCTGGCGTGCGGATTGCGAACTGCTGACTCCATCTGGCTCTCTCCCTCATGACCGTCGTCGATGCGGTCGCGTCGTGCGACTGCTGTGAGTCGCTTCGAATTCACTGCCCCTGCGCATGCTCGCACCACCTCGGTCGCCTGGCTCCCCGACAACGCCGGTTAATTCCTTTTCGGTGCGGTCTGGTCGGGGCGGGTGCGCGAAAATGGCGGGATGACAGCCGTGACACCCATCACCTCCGCATCCGCTCTGGCCGCCGAACTCGCCCGGGGACGGCCTCCCGTGCTCCTCGACGTGCGCTGGCAGCTGGGCGGCCCGCCCGGCCGGCCGGAGTACGAGAAGGCTCACCTGCCCGGAGCCGCGTACGTCGACCTGGAGACGGAACTCGCCGCACCGCCGGGCGACGGCGGCCGTCATCCACTGCCCGGCATCGGGGACTTCGGGGCCGCGATGCGGCGTGCCGGTGTCAGCGACGGACGTCCGGTCGTCGTGTACGACGGCGGCCAGGGCTGGGCCGCGGCGCGGGCGTGGTGGCTGCTGCGCTGGGCCGGGCACGGGGACGTGCGTGTGCTGGACGGCGGCCTGGCCGCCTGGAAAGGGCCGGTGGAGAGCGGTGATGTGCGGCCGGAGCCGGGCGACTTCACTCCCCGGCCGGGTGCGCTGCCGCTGCTCGACGCGGACGGTGCCGCCGCGCTCGCCAGGCGCGGTCTGCTGCTGGACGCACGGGCCGCCGAGCGTTACCGCGGGGAGGTGGAGC
Source organism: Streptomyces ovatisporus (assembly GCF_042653885.1). Classification (NCBI taxonomy): domain Bacteria; kingdom Bacillati; phylum Actinomycetota; class Actinomycetes; order Kitasatosporales; family Streptomycetaceae; genus Streptomyces; species Streptomyces ovatisporus. Next base: position 76,828 of record NZ_JBHSFH010000018.1, on the reverse strand, counting down.
CGATCGACCCCGTCGCCGGGCACATCCCGGGGGCGGTCTCGGCGCCCACCTCGGAGAACGTCGCGGAGGAGGGCGGCGTTCTGCGTTCGGCGGACGAACTCCGCGCTCGTTTCCGCGCGTTGGGAGTCACGCCGGAGGGCGAGGTCGGTGTTTACTGCGGCTCGGGAGTCTCAGCCGCCCACGAGGTCCTCGCACTCGAGGTGGCGGGCTTCGACGCGGCCCTGTACGCCGGGTCGTGGAGCGAATGGACCGCCGACCCGGGCAGGCCCGCCGCCACCGGCGCCGACCCCGGCTGACCGGACGCGCGAGAGCCGGCCCCGGCTCGGCGGCCGGGGCCGGCTCTGCGCGTCGTGCGGGCCGGCGGACGGGGGCCCGAGGACCCCGCGTCCGGAGTTCTCAGGAGTCCTTCTTGCGGCGCGTTCCGAAGACGATCTCGTCCCAACTGGGCACTGCCGCCCGGCGGCCGGGGCGTACGCCGTCCGCCTCCGCCTGCCGGTCGGTGTTGCCCTTCAGCCGGTCACGGTGCGCGCTGACCGAGCGGGGCATCAGCACGTCCGCGTAGGCGGAGCCGGCACCGGCAGCCGTCGCCGGCGGCTCGACGGGCTCCTCCTCCTGCTCGGCCTCGTCCTCGTTCTCCGACGAGGAGTCGGTCTCCGGGACGGTGGACTGCCCGGCCGAGGCCGCGGGGCCCTGCTGCTCCGGCACGACCATGTCGCCACGGAAGCTGGGGACCGCCTCCAACAGGCTTGTCAGAGAGTCGGGTTCGTCGTTGCTCTCGACGCCGTCCGACGACTGGTGGGTGTCCCCGCCGCCCGAGAAGCCGGCGGGCTCCAGCTCCCCGCGGTCGTTGCGGTCGCTGCGCTCCCTGGGGAGCCGGGCGATCCGCGGGACGAAGGGGAAGCTGGGCTCCGGGGTGTCGTCGGTCTCGCCGATGAGCGCCCGCGCCTCGTCGTCGACGGCCTGGACGAGCCGCCGCGGCGGGTCGTAGGTCCACGTCGCCGAGTGGGGCTGGCCCGCGACCCGGTAGGCGAGCAGCACCTCCCAGGTGCCGTCGTCACGCCGCCAGGAGTCCCAGTGCACGGCGTCCCGGTCGGCCCCGCGCAGCAGCAGCCGCTCGTTGACCGCCTCTCCGAGGTGGGGTCCGGCGTTCTCCCCGGGGCGGCGCACCGGTGTCTTACGGGCGCGCTCGGCCATGAACGCGCGCTCGGCGAGGACAGGGCCCTCGAAGCGGCGTACGCGGTCGACGGGGATGGCGGCGAGCTGGGCGACCTCTTCGGCGGAGGCACCGGCCCGTATACGCGCCTGGATGTCCCGCGGCCGGAGGTGGCTCTCCACCTCGATCTCGATCTGGCCGAGCCGAGCACGGTCGTTGCGTACGGCAGCACGCAGCCGCTCATCGATCGGAAGCGTGTATTCCGTGCTGTCGGCAGCTTTGAGCACCAGCCGTGTGCCGTCGTTGCTGACGGCCACGACACGCAGTTCGGGCATGTGTACCTCCCGGGTGGTGCCTGCCGACGTCACGTGCGTCGCTGCTCCCGCTGGACGAGTGTGGCCTGCCCAGGTGGGACCTGCCACAACCTTGCCGACCTGTCCGGTGGTCCGGGGCCTTCCCGGAGCCGCCGTTCGGCACGGTTATCACTTCGCAACGCACGGTGACCGTCCGCGTCACCTGTGCTGCCTGCGCCGGGCCTGAGCCGAGGCCAGGGCTCGTCACACTACTCCATTAGGACCACGGGGGTGGGCCGCCGCGCCGTTCAAGTTGGTCGAGGGGAAGGGACTTTGGGGTCCGGACAAGCCTAGGAAGACCGTCCGCGGGTGGCAAGGGTCACAGAACCGCCCGGAACGGAACCTTTGCCTTCGCCTATTGCCCACTTCGTCACCTGCGATGAACGAATCGCGCGCCCCCGGGTGTTGGCAGACGAACGGGGTAAGTCCCCCGGACCGGCGACGACTTCGTACGTGCGAGCTGCCCCGGGTGTGCGCCGGGGGCGGACGGAGGCATGTCCGCGGCGAACGGGCCGATCCTGTGCGCCCCTTGCCGCACTCACTCGCCCAGTACGCGACGCAGGTAGTCGTTGCCGAAGACCCGGTCCGGGTCGAGCCTGTCGCGGATCCCGGTGAACTCCTCGAAGCGCGGGTAGACCGACGCCAGGTAGGCGGCGTCCCGCGAGTGCAGCTTGCCCCAGTGCGGACGTCCCCCGTGCGCGGTCATGATCCGCTCGGCCGCGGTGAAGTACGACTCGTGGGGCGAACCGCGGTACATGTGCACCGCGATGTACGCCGTCTCCCGCCCCTGTGCCGTCGAGAGCGGGATCGCGTCGGCGGGTGCGGTGCGCACCTCCACGGGGAAACCGACCTGGAACCGGGAGCGCTCGACGAGTTCCTTCAGCTCCCGCAGCGCCTCCATCGCCGCCTCACGCGGAAGCGCGTACTCCATCTCCACGAACCGCACCCGCCTCGGAGTTGTGAAGACCTTGTACGGGATGTCGGTGTACGTACGCGCCGAAAGCGCCCTGCTGGAGATCTTCGCGATGGAGGAGACGACCGCCGGTGCCGCCGCCCCCAGCGAACAGACGGCCTGGAACACGCCGTTGGAGAGCAGTTCGTCGTCGACCCAGCCGCGGACGCGGGGAAGCGGCTGCGCCGGGCCGGCGGCGCGGTTGTTGCGCTTGGTGTTGCAGCCCTCCGTGTGCGGGAACCAGTAGAACTCGAAGTGCTCGTTCTCGGCGACGAGTTGGTCGAATTCGGATGTCACCCGCTCGAACGGCATGGGCTCTTCACGGGCCGTCAGCAGGAACTCCGGCTCCACGGAGAAGGTCAGTTCACTGATCACGCCCAGAGCGCCGAGTCCGAGCCGCGCCGCGGCGAAGACGTCCGCGTTCTCCGCCTCCGAGCAGCGCATGACGGTGCCGTCGGCGCACACCAGCTCCAGACCGGTGACCTGCGCGGCCAGCGAGGCGGAGGTGCGGCCCGTGCCGTGCGTGCCCGTGCTGACGGCGCCGGAGACCGTCTGTTCCATGATGTCGCCCATGTTCGTCAGCGACAGTCCCGCGGCGGCCAGCGTCTCGTTCAGGTGCTTGAGCGGCGTCCCGGCGGCCACGGTGACCGTCCGCGCCTCGCGGTCCAGCTCACGTATGCCGACCAGGCGTTCAGGGCGTATCAGCATTCCCTCGGTCACCGCCGCGGCGGTGAAGGAGTGCCCGGTGCCGGCTGCCTTGACGCGCAGCCCGTCCTCGGTGGCGCGGCGTACGGCCTCGGCGAGGCCGGCCGTGGAGGAGGGGGAGACCGTACGGGCGGGGGAGGCGGCGACGTTCCCGGCCCAGTTCTGCCACGTCGTTCTGCCCCTGCGGGACGTCCGGGCAGTACGGCTGCTCGGCGGCTGCGCGTTCATCCTGGACCTGTCCCCTCTCGCGATGAGATCGGATCATACTCACGGACCCGGGCCCCGAAACCTGGGGCTGCCGCTGGGAGGGCAGCCCGACGGCGCCCGGCCGGGATGCGAGGATCGCCACATGTCCGATGCGTTCGATGCCGCCGACCCCGCCGACGGGTCGTCCTCCGCCGGTGCCCGCCCCTACGACGCCCTTCTGCTGTTGTCCTTCGGCGGGCCGGAGGGCCCCGACGACGTCGTCCCGTTCCTCGAGAACGTCACCCGCGGGCGCGGCATCCCGCGCGAACGCCTGGCCGAAGTGGGCGAACACTACTTCCAGTTCGGGGGAGTGAGCCCCATCAACGCCCAGTGCCGGCAGTTGCTGGAGGCGGTGCGCAAGGAGTTCGCAGAGGCGGCGGTCGACCTGCCGGTCTACTGGGGCAACCGCAACTGGACTCCGTACCTCATCGACACGCTGCGCGAGATGGTCCACGACGGACGCCGCCGCGTACTGACGCTCGTCACCAGCGCATACGCCTCCTACTCGGGCTGCCGGCAGTACCGCGAGAACCTGGCCGAGGCTCTGGCGACGCTCGAGGCGGAGGGGCTGGAGCTGCCGCGCGTCGACAAACTGCGGCACTACTTCAACCACCCCGGCTTCATCGCCCCCGTCGCCGACGGCGTGCTGGCCGCCCTTGCCACCCTGCCCGCCGCCGTGCGGGACGGCGCCCACCTCGCGTTCACCACCCACTCCGTCCCCGTCTCCGCCGCGGACACCTCGGGGCCGCCCGAGGCCCACGGCGAGGGGGGCGCGTACGTGGCGCAGCACCTCGACGCCGCACGGCTCGTGGCGGAGGCGGTGCGGGAGCGGACCGGCGTCGACCGGAGCTGGGAGCTGGTCTACCAGTCGCGCAGCGGCCCGCCGCAGGTGCCGTGGCTGGAGCCGGACATCTGCGACCACCTGGAGGCGCTGCACGCGCGAGGGGCGCCCGCAGCCGTGATGGTCCCCATCGGCTTCGTCTCGGACCACATGGAGGTCCTCTACGACCTCGACACGGAGGCGACGGCCAGGGCGGCCGAGCTGGGCCTGCCCGTGGCACGCTCCGCCACGGTCGGCACCGACCCGCGTTTCACGGCGGCGATCAGGGAACTTGTCCTGGAGCGGGCGGCGCTCGAGCGTGGCGCGCAGCCGGAGCGGTGCGCTCTGGGAATGCTGGGCCCCAGCCACGACGTGTGCCCGGTGGGCTGCTGCCCGGCCAGGACGCCGAAACCCGCGGCGGCGGGGGCGGACAGCCCCTACCCGTGACGGGCGGTGGCCGCGGTGCCGGCGTGCAGGCCCTGCACCGGTCGCCGGCCGGACAACCACAGCAAGACGAGCAAGGAGAACCGTGACCGCGCAGCTCGACCAGCTCAAGGCCGAACTCCTCGAACTCGCCCTGGAGGCCGCCCACCGCGCAGGCGCCCTCCTCAATGACGGGCGCCCGGCCGATCTGGGAGTCTCGGCCACCAAGTCGAGCGCGGTCGACGTCGTCACGGAGATGGACCTGGCGTCGGAGAAGCTGATCAACGGCTACATCGCCGACCACCGCCCCGACGACGGCTTCCTCGGTGAGGAAGGCGCGTCGTTCGAGGGCTCCAGCGGCGTCCGCTGGGTCGTCGATCCCCTCGACGGCACCGTCAACTACCTGTACGGCCTGCCGGGGTGGGCCGTCTCCGTCGCCGCCGAGTTCGAGGGCGAGACGGTGGTGGGCGTGGTCGAGGCACCGCCCCGGCGTGAGACGTTCCGCGCCGTCCTGGGGCACGGCGCCTTCTGCAACGCCCAACCGCTGCACTGCCGTCCCGCACCTCCGCTGGACCAGGCCCTTGTCGGCACCGGCTTCAACTACGTCGCCGAGCGCCGCGCCGCACAGGCGGATCTGGTCCGGCAGCTGATCCCCAGGGTCCGCGACATCCGGCGCTCCGGCTCGGCCGCCGTCGACCTGTGCGACGTGGCGGCCGGACGGCTCGACGCCTTCTACGAGCGGGGCCTGCACCCGTGGGATCTCGCCGCCGGCGATCTCATCGCACGCGAGGCGGGTGCCCGTACGGGAGGAAGGCCCGGGCTGGAGGCGGACGGCGATCTGGCGGTCGCGGCCTCCCCGGGCGTCTTCGAGATCCTTCAGCCGCTCCTGGACCGGCTGGGCGCCTGGCACGACTGACCGCACGACGGAACGCACGCCCGACCTCAGGAAGCCGGCCGCCCGTCGTCGAACGGCTGTCGGCACCGCCGTCCCCGCGGCAGCACGCACGACCGAGCCCCGGGCGCCGTCGGCACCCGGGGCTCGCGGTCAGGATCGGTCGGTTCTCGTACGGACTGTCGCCGGCCTCGCTCCGGGCCGCGACGGGGGGCTGTCAGGCCGTGGTGGCGCCGATCTCGACGCCGTGCTCGGCGGCGATGCGGCGGAGGTCTTCCAGTTCGGCCTGTTCGACGTCCACGAGGAAGTCGTCGCCCGACTCACGAGCGCGGGTCAGGTCGGTCTCGGTGTTCTGTATACGCTGCAGAAGTCCAGCGGTGAACGCGTCCATGTGCGCCCCCTCGTCATGGGTCGGTGGCACGGGGTGAGTGCCGAGGGTTCCTGTCGATCATGATCACGGCGTGCTCCCTGGCTGGACGGTCGGCAGCCGGGACTTGTGTCAGTCGGTGTGGCTAGCCGCCTACAGGGCGTGATCCGGGGTGTGCCCCTCGTCCTCCCCGCTTGCCACCTCAGGAAAACCTCAAGTTCTGAAAAATCTCGCGGCCCCGGCACCACCGGCTCTTACGGCCGGTTTACCGAGGCACGGGGGAGGATGAACACCCTGCGACCTCCCGTTCGAAGCCCGGTCGCGGCAGACTCATGACCGAGGGAAGGATTTCCGTCGTGCGCGTACTCGTCGTCGAGGACGAGCAGCTGCTCGCCGATGCCGTCGCGACCGGGCTCCGCAGGGAAGCCATGGCCGTGGACGTGGTGTACGACGGCGCGGCGGCCCTGGAGCGCGTGGACGTCAACGACTACGACGTGGTCGTCCTCGACCGCGATCTCCCGATCGTGCACGGCGACGACGTCTGCCGGAGGATCGTCGATCTGGGCATGCCGACGCGCGTGCTGATGCTCACCGCCTCCGGCGACATCAGCGACCGCGTCGAAGGTCTGGAGCTCGGGGCCGACGACTACCTGCCCAAACCGTTCGCCTTCGCGGAGCTGACCGCCCGCGTGCGCGCCCTCGGCCGCCGCACCACCTCGCCGCTGCCGCCCGTGCTGGAGCGGGCGGGCATCAAGCTCGACCCGAACCGGCGCGAGGTCTTCCGCAACGGCGCCGAGATCCAGCTCGCCCCGAAGGAGTTCGCCGTCCTGGAGGTGCTGATGCGCGGGGAGGGGACCGTCGTCTCCGCCGAGCAGCTGCTGGAGAAGGCGTGGGACGAGAACACCGACCCCTTCACCAACGTCGTGCGTGTGACGGTGATGACACTGCGCCGCAAACTCGGCGAGCCCGCCGTGATCCACACCGTTCCCGGCGCCGGATACCGGATCTGAACCCATGGCCGCCTCCACCACGCCCCCCGGCTCGGCAGAGCCCTCCCGGCCCCGGATGCCGGCGTCCGCACCCCCGAAGCCGACCTGGGACCCGCGGGAACAGTCCCGCCAGCCCCCCTGGCTGCGGCCGACGATCCGCATAAGGCTCACGCTGCTCTACGGCGGGATGTTCCTGATCGCCGGCATGCTGCTGCTGACGATCATCTACCTCCTCGCGGCCGAGGCGCTGCACGAGGGCAGCAAGCTGCCCTTCCGCATCCTCAACGCCAACGCACAGCTCACGTCCGACAGTTGCCCCGGCCTGACCGGCACGCTGCCCAGCGGGCAGTTCATGGAACGCCTGGAGGAGTGCACCGACGCCCAGCGCGCCGTCGCCCTCGACGAACTCCTGCAGCGCTCCCTGATGGCGCTGCTCGGCCTCGCGGTGGCCGCGTTCGCCTTCGGGTACGTGATGGCGGGACGGGTCCTCTCGCCGCTCGGCCGCATCACCCGCACCGCGCGCCAGGTCGCCAGCTCCGACCTGCACAAGCGGATCGAACTGGAGGGCCCGGACGACGAACTGAAGGAGCTCTCCGACACGTTCGACGAGATGCTCGACCGGCTTGACCGCGCCTTCACCGCGCAGCAGCGCTTCGTCGCGAACGCCTCGCACGAGCTGCGCACCCCGCTCGCCATCAACCGGACCCTGCTGGAGGTGCAGCTCTCCGACCCCGAGGCGTCTCCCGAGCTCCAGCAGCTCGGCAAGACGCTGCTCGCGACGAACGAGCGGAGCGAACAGCTGGTGGAGGGGCTCCTGCTGCTGGCGCGCAGCGAGAACGAGATCATCGACCGCAAGCCCGTCGACCTGGCCGAGGTGGCGGGGCAGGCGGTCGAGCAGGTGCGGGTCGAGGCGGAGAGCAAGGGCATCGAACTGCGCGGCGTTCGGCAGCCGGCGTACGTACAGGGGAACGGCGTGCTCCTGGAGCGCGTGGCGCTCAACCTCGTGCAGAACGCGGTGCGTTACAACCAGCGGGACGACGGCTGGGTCGCGGTGGGGACGGAGGCCGTCGCCGGCCACGCGGTGCTGGTGGTGGAGAACACAGGCCCGGCCGTCCCCGCGTACGAGGTCGACAACCTCTTCGAGCCGTTCCGGCGGCTGCGCAGCGACCGCACCGGGAGCGACAAGGGCGTCGGCCTGGGGCTGTCGATCGTGCGGTCGGTGGTCCGAGCGCACGGCGGCACGGTCACCGCGGAGCCGCGGGAGGAGGGCGGTCTCGTCCTGCGGGTCGTGCTTCCCGTCTGAGATCCTCGACAGCGCGAGCAGAACGCTGGGTGTTCGCCATATGCGGAATTTTGTCCGCGCGTGCGCATCCAGAGCGGCTGTGATCGATCACACACGCGAATTTCCCCGTGCTCCACCCTCGGTGATCTCAGTAAGCGAAGAATTACCGGAAAATCCAGGTTTCCGCAGGTGGAGATCGTGGGCAGTACCCGGGGTGCGTGCGCGCAGCGCGACCGGGGGACCGTTTAAGGTCCTCCTCGACAGTCGACGCGATCACCTCTTCAGGGGTGCGGTTGGGTGTCGATTGAGTAACAGACCTTGATGTGAGGCAAAATCTCCGCCTCAGGTCGGGCACAAGTCCGGCCTCTCACGCGTTACGTGCGCTGAGACACCAAAGAAACCCAGAGGGGGAGAGCGAAATGGCAACGGACTACGACACCCCACGCAAGACCGATGACGACGTCAACGAAGACAGCATCGAGGAGCTGAAGGCCCGGCGTAACGACAAGTCCGCATCCAACGTCGATGTGGACGAGTTCGAGCAGGCCGAGGGGCTGGAGCTCCCGGGGGCGGACCTGTCCAACGAGGAGCTGTCCGTCCGTGTGCTGCCGCGCCAGGCCGACGAGTTCACGTGCATGAGCTGCTTCCTGGTCCACCACCGGTCCCAGCTGGCCGCCGAGAAGAACGGTCAGCCGATCTGCCGCGACTGCGCGGCCTGAGGCCTGGTGGGGCTGTCGTAGTGGCGGACGACGCGCGTGACGACGAGCGGGGCGGGCCTGACCAGCCGTCTCCGCTCGTACCGCTGCCCGCGAAGCCGCGTCCTCGGCTCCGCGCCCCATGGCCGCGCAGGGGGAGCGGCGCGGCGGGACGCGGGAGAGCCGGGGCGAAGGGCGGAGGCGCGCAGTCTCCCGCCTCGCCGCTCGAAGATCACGTCGGCAGCGGTGAGCCCGAGAAGCAGCACGGAAAGCTGCGCGGGTTCGTCAGCGTGGTCGCCGAACGTGTCATCGAGATCGCGCCCCGTGTCCCGGTGCGCGATCTCGCGACATTGCGCGAGCAGTTCCCGGGCCTCGGCCCGGAGGAGATCGCCGACAAGCTCGTCGCGGGCGCGGTGCGCGGATCGGCGACCGTCGGTGCCGGCGTGGGCGCTGCGGCGATGATGCCCGTGCCGCCCGCGATGCCCGCGGAGCTGGCCGCCGAGATCGTCGGCGTCGCCTCGGTGGAGCTGAAGCTCATCGCGGAGCTCCACGAGGTCTACGGACGCCGCCCGCCCGGCAACCTCAAACAGCGCACGGCCGCGTACCTCGGGGCGTGGACGTCCGAGCGCGGCATCGACGTCACCCGGCCTACGACGCTGAACGCCGCCCTGGGCGGCCAGATGAAGCGCGAGCTGCGCCAGCAGCTGCTCAAGCGCACCGTGCGCAACCTCCCGAATCTCACGCCTTTCATGGTGGGCGCCGCGGTGGGCGCCGTGATGAACAGCCGCGACACCAAGAAGGTCGCCGAGAAGGTCCGCGCGGACCTCCGGGCCTTCGGGGACGGCTGGGAGGCGCTGCCCGCCAGGCCCTACGACGACGGGCCGGACCCCGGGAACCCGGCCCTGCCGCCGGCCTGAACCCGGCGCCCTGCGCTCAGCGCGCCCAACCTGCTCATTCCGCCCTGACGTCCGGCTGCGGCTCCGCACGGCTCGCTGTGGTGAGCGCGTCCGCCAGGCGCTGCGGGGAGCGTGTGGAGAGATAGACGTAAGGCGTCGGATCGTCGGGGTCGTCCACCTCCACGCGTACCGCGGTGCGGATGTAGCTGCGCAGCAGCATGTGGGCGCGTGGGTCCGCCTTGTGGGTACGCCAGGCGAAGGCCTCCTCCTCGTCGAGCACGTGGGCCGTGCCCAGTGCGGAGACAGGGATACGGGAGTCCCCGGCGACGAGTGACCCCGCCACGACGCGGATGCGCACCGAGCCGTACGAGGAGACCAGGACCGCCGCCAGCGCCGTTCCCGCGACCAGGCCGCCCAGCATGGGCAGCGTCCCCAGCGGCAGCATGACCAGCCCGGTCGAGCAGCCGGCCAGGGCGGTGATGAACCACCACGAGCGGGGGGCGGTGAGGCGTTCGTCGTAAGGGCGTTCCACAGCAGCCATGCGACAAGCTTGGCACGGCCGCCTGCCGCCGCGGGCCCTGCCCGGTGTCCGTGCAGGCGGCTCCGCACGCCCGCAGAGGTAGGGTCTGCACACGTGAGTGAAGCCCGACAGCCGGACGTTCCCGGCCCCGCGGACCGACCGCGTGTACCGCCCATGAGATCCCTGACGCCGCCGCCCGGCGCCGCCGCCGCGGACCGCCATCCCGACGCACCGGCCCCGGGCACCCTCCTCGGCTCCCACTACCGGCACTGCTTCGGCTGCGGCAGCGGCCAGCCGCACGGCCTGCACCTGGAGACCAGAGCGGGCGAAGGCGTCAGCGTGACCGCGGAGTTCACCGTCCGTCCTGTCCATCAGGGGGCTCCCGGCCTCGCCCACGGCGGCGTACTGACCACGGCACTCGACGAGACGATGGGCTCGCTGGGCTGGCTCATGCACGTGATCGCGGTGACCGGGCGGCTGGAGACGGACTTCGTGCGCCCGGTCCCGGTCGACACCGTCCTGCACCTGAGCGCCCGGGCCACCGGCGTGCACGGGCGGAAGATCTTCACCAGCGCGGAAGGCCGCATCGGGGGATCCGGAGGCCCGGTCGCCGTGCGGGCGGAGGCCCTTTTCATCCAGGTGAAGGTCGAGCACTTCACCGACAACGGACGGGACGAGGAGATCCAGGCCGCGATGGCCGACCCCGACCAGGTCCGCCGAGCCCGAGCTTTCGAGGTGAACCCGTGACCAGGCAGCCCGTCGACGTACTCCTGCGACGCCTCGACCCGGACGTTCCGGTGCCCGGCTACGCCCACCCCGGCGACGCCGGCTGCGACCTCGTCACCACCGAGGCCGCGGAGCTCGCGCCCGGCGAACGCACCGTCCTCCCCACCGGGGTGTCGATCGCGCTGCCCGACGGGTACGCGGCTTTCGTGCATCCCCGTTCCGGCCTCGCAGCCCGCTGCGGCATCTCTTTGGTCAATGCACCCGGAACCGTGGATGCCGGGTACCGTGGGGAGATCAAGGTGATCGTGGCAAATCTTGATCCGCGCGAGACCGTGCGGTTCGAGCGACTCGACCGCATTGCCCAACTCGTCGTCCAGCAAGTGGAGAAGGTGCGTTTCCACGAGGTGGCAGAGTTGCCGGGCTCGGCGCGGGCCGCGGGGGGATTCGGCTCCACAGGCGGCAGCACCGCGGCCGCCGCACATCAGAATGACTACGTTCCGGTCGGAGCCGACCGGCATTCCGACCTGAGAGGACAGTGACGTGTTCGGACGTCGTCGCAAGAAGAGCGAAGAGCCTGGGACGGGCGCCTCGGACGACTTCGGGACGGACGGGCAGGACGCCGCCCGGAGCTCCGACCCTGCCGACGCCGTCACCGACGCCCAGGCAGCACGCGTGAAGCTGCCTCCGGCGCCGCGCCCCGACGGGCCCTGGGACGTCAGCGAGGTCAGCGACCCCAGCAACGGCAGGGTGAACCTCGGCGGGCTCTACGTCCCCGGTGTGGAGGGCATGGAGCTGCGCGTCGAGGTCGCGGGCGAGTCGATCGTCGCGGCGACGCTCGTACTGCGGGACAGCGCCATCCAGCTGCAGGGCTTCGCCGCGCCCAAGCGCGAGGGCCTGTGGGAAGAGGTGCGCGAGGAGATCGCGACCGGCATCACCAAGCAGGGCGGCGTCATCGACGAGGTCGAGGGCCGGCTGGGCTGGGAGCTGCGCGCACAGGTTCCGGTGCAGCTGCCCGACGGTACGAACGGCGTGCAGGTCGTCCGCTTCGTCGGAGTGGACGGGCCGCGCTGGTTCCTGCGCGGAGTGATCTCCGGTCAGGGCGCCGTCCAGCCGGAGTCGGGCGTCCTGCTGGAGCAGGTCTTCCAGGACACCGTGGTGGTACGGGGCGACGCCCCCATGGCGCCCCGCGACCCGATCGTCCTGAAGCTGCCGGACGACGCGCAGATGGTGCCGGACGGTGTCCAGCAGGAGACCGTCGAGGAGGGCTCCCGCTTCGCCGGGGGTCTCGACAAGCTGCAGCGTGGACCGGAGATCACCGAGGTCCGCTGAGCGTCCGTGGAGCACCGGGCCGTGGGGCCGCCGCGACAGCGGTGCCCCACGGCCCCGCCGCATGTACCGCCGGGTCCCGGAAGGCAGGGTTCTTCGGCCGTTCGGGGGCCGCTCTCCCCGGTACGCTGGCACCATGACAGGCGCCATCCGAGCAGAGCAGGCACCGCGCGGCGGGGGGCGTTTCAAGCGCTTCCTGGAGCGGCTGTCCTCCTCCGAGGAGGATCTTCACTCCCAGGAGCTGCGCGAGGAGGCGGACAGCCAGGGCTGCACCCGCATCGCTGCTTGCCACGACCGCGACATAGTGCGGGTCACAGGTACGCTGCGCACCGTCACCCTGCGCCCCCGGGCCGGGGTGCCGACGCTGGAGGCGGAGCTGTTCGACGGGTCCGCCGCCCTGGACGTGGTCTGGCTGGGCCGCCGTGCCATCGCCGGCATCGAACCGGGCCGGAGCCTGATCGTCTGGGGGCGGGTCTCGCTCAACCACGGCCGCCCAGTGATGTTCAACCCGAAGTACGAGTTGCGACCCCTCGGACAGGAGTAGCGGGTGACCCCCCTCGACAAGCCGGCCGCCGACGGAACCGGCCGACGGACCGGTGCCGACGCGGAATCCGGAAGCGGAACGACACCCGACGGTGCGGCGGCTCCGCGCGCCGTGACGGAAGCAGCTCTCTTCGACGCCTTCGGCGGAGTGCGCGGCCTGGTGGAGACGACCGTCCCCGGCCTCGTCTTCATCACCATGTTCACGATCAACAAGGACATCCACGCCGCGGCGCTGACGGCTCTCGCCCTCTCCGCCGCGATGGGGCTCTTCCGGCTGATCCGTAAGGACACGGTCAAGCACGCCTTCAGCGGCGTCTTCGGAGTGGCCTTCGGCGTGCTCTTCGCGATGATGACGGGCGACGCGAAGGCCTTCTACCTGCCCGGCATGCTCTACACGCTGGGTCTCGCCCTGGCGTACCTCATCACCGCGGCGGCGGGCGTTCCGCTGCTGGGGCTCGTCCTCGGCCCGGTGTTCAAGGAGAACCTCTCCTGGCGCAAGCGGAACCCCGGGCGCAAGAAGGCCTACACGAAGGCCAGTTACGCCTGGGGATTCATCCTGCTCGGCAAGTGCGCGATCCTCTTCCCGATGTACCTCTCGGGAGCCGACGCCACCCGCTTCGGCTGGGTGACGGTCGCGCTGAAGATCCCGCCCTTCCTGCTCGCGGTGTACCTGACGTGGATCTTCCTCGCGAAGGCGCCGGCCCCCATCAACGTCATCGCGGAGATGGAGGCCGAGGAGAAGGCGGAAGAGGAGCGGGAGAGGGAGCGGAAGACTCTCGACACCATCGGCGAAGGTCTTGCCGAGGACGCCGCCAGGGCCCTGCTCGCGGAGTCCGAGAAGACCTCGCAGGAGCCGGGAGCGGGGCAGCAGCCAGGGCGTCACCGCCGCTGACGCGCCCCGCCCGTACAGCGGCCGCGGGCGGCCGGTCGTCGTCGAGCTGAACTCGCGTGCGCGCACGGTGTGTTGCGGCTGCGCCCGTGCGCGCCCGGCCGTCACTCGCCGCGCACGGAGAGCAGATCCTCCAGCTGCTCCTCGCGGGCGGGCGCCGCCACGAACAGCAGTTCGTCGCCGACCTCGAGTGCGTCGTCACTGTCCGGCACGAGCACCCGGTTTCCCCGGATGATGGTGACCAGGGCGGTGTCCTCGGGCCAGCCGACGTCGCCCACCCGCGTCCCCGCCAGCGCCGCCTCCGGCGGAAGTGTCAACTCGACCAGGTTCGCGTCGCCCTGCGAGAAGCGCATGAGCCGCACCAGGTCGCCGACGCTGACGGCCTCCTCGACGAGGGCCGACATCAGCCGCGGTGTCGAGACGGCGACGTCCACGCCCCACGACTCGTTGAACAGCCATTCGTTCTTGGGGTTGTTGACGCGCGAGACCACGCGCGGCACCCCGTACTCCGTCTTGGCGAGCAGGGAGACCACCAGGTTGACCTTGTCGTCGCCGGTGGCCGCGATCACCACGTTGCAGCGCTCCAGGGCCGCCTCGTCGAGGGAGGTGATCTCGCAGGCGTCCGCCAGCAGCCACTCCGCCTGCGGCACCCGCTCCACGGAGATCGCCGTCGGCGCCTTGTCGATGAGCAGCACCTCGTGCCCGTTCTCCAGCAGCTCGCCCGCGATGGAGCGGCCCACGGCGCCCGCTCCCGCAATAGCTACCCTCATCGGCCGCGTCCCCTGTTCGCTGTGCGTGCACCGTTCACGAGTGCGTCTCCTCGGGGCCCCTCGAGAAGACGGCCTCCACCTGATCGACCTGGTCGCAGCGCATCATCACATGGGCCAGGTCACCTTCCTGGAGCACCGTCTCCGAGGTCGGAAGCATCGCCTCGCCCACCCGCGTGAGAAAGGCGACCCGTACCCCGGCCTCCTCCTGGAGTCTGCTGACCCGGTGTCCCACCCACTTCGTGGACGTGTGCACCTCCGCCAGTTGCACGCCGCCGCTCGGGTCCCGCCACAGCGGTTCCGCGCCGGAGGGCAGCAGACGCCGGAGCATCTGGTCGGCCGTCCAGCGCACGGTGGCCACCGTCGGGATTCCCAGACGCTGGTAGACCTCGGCCCGCTTGGGGTCGTAGATCCGTGCCGCGACGTGCTCGATGCCGAACATCTCCCGGGCCACGCGGGCCGCGATGATGTTGGAGTTGTCACCGCTGCTGACCGCGGCGAAGGCACCGGCCTCCTCGACGCCGGCCTCCCGGAGAGTGTCCTGGTCGAACCCGACCCCGGTCACCCGGCGCCCGCCGAAGCCCGAGCCCAGGCGGCGGAAGGCCGTCGGGTCCTGGTCCACGACCGCGACCGTGTGGCCTTGCTGCTCCAACGCCTGTGCGAGCTCGGCGCCTACCCGGCCGCAGCCCATGATCACAACATGCACGCCCGTCCCTCTCGTCACTAACAGCGGGCCGCCTCAGCATCGCACGGCTGACCGCATACGATCCTCCCCGTGCCCAGGATTACCCATCTCCCCAAACGACTTCTGCTCGGGAGGGCGCTCCGGAGCGACCGGCTGGCGGAGACTCTGCTGCCCAAACGGATCGCGCTGCCCGTGTTCGCCTCCGACCCGCTGTCGTCGGTGGCGTACGCGCCGGGTGAGGTGCTCCTGGTCCTGTCCGTCGCCGGCGTCTCGGCATACCACTTCAGCCCGTGGATCGCCGTGGCAGTCGTCGTTCTGATGTTCACGGTGGTGGCGTCCTACCGGCAGAACGTACGCGCCTACCCCTCCGGGGGAGGGGACTACGAGGTCGCCAACACCAACCTGGGCCGCCGGGCCGGTCTGACCGTGGCCAGCGCCCTGCTCGTCGACTACGTGCTGACCGTGGCCGTCTCGATCTCCTCCGGCGTGGAGAACCTGGGGTCGGCCGTCCCCTTCATCGTCCAGAACAAGACCGCCGTCGCCGTCGTGATCATCGTGCTGCTGACGCTGATGAACCTGCGCGGCGTACGGGAGTCGGGCAAGCTGTTCGCCATTCCCACCTACTGCTTCGTGGTGGGCGTCTTCGGGATGATCCTCTGGGGGGTCATACGCGGGGCCGTGCTCGGCGACGAGATGCGGGCCCCCACAGCGGACTTCGAGATCGACGCCGAACACGCCGGCGGGCTCACGGGGTTCGCCCTCGCGTTTCTGCTGCTGCGGGCCTTCTCCTCCGGTTGCGCGGCGCTCACGGGGGTCGAGGCGATCAGCAACGGCGTACCCGCGTTCCGCAAGCCCAAGTCGAAGAACGCCGCCAACACCCTTGCGGTGATGGGCCTGATCGCGGTCACGATGTTCTGCGGGGTCATCCTGCTCGCGCTGGCCACCGACGTGAAGATGGCCGAGAACCCCGCGACGGATCTGATCATCAACGGCGAGCCGGCGGGCTCCGGTTACCACCAGAATCCCGTCATCTCCCAAGTGGCCGCGGCCGTGTTCGGCGACGGAACCCTCCCCTTCGTTTTCCTCGCCGCCGCCACCGCACTGGTGCTCTTCCTCGCGGCGAACACCGCGTACAACGGCTTCCCGCTGCTCGGCTCGATCCTCGCCCAGGACCGCTACCTGCCGCGTCAGCTGCACACCCGCGGCGACCGGCTGGCCTTCTCCAACGGCATCGTGGTGCTCGCGGGGGCCGCGGCCATACTGGTCGTCGTCTACGAGGCCGACTCCACGCGCCTCATCCAGCTCTACATCGTCGGCGTCTTCGTCTCCTTCACGCTCAGCCAGATCGGCATGGTCCGGCACTGGAACCGGCACCTCGCCTCCGAGACGGACACCGGCGCACGGCGCCGCATGCACCGCTCCCGCGTGATCAACACCTTCGGCGCCTTCTGCACGGGGCTCGTGCTGGTCGTCGTGCTGGTGACGAAGTTCTCGCACGGTGCTTGGGTCTCGCTGCTCGGCATGCTGCTCTTCTACGGCGTGATGACCGCCATCCGCCGGCACTACGACCTCGTCGCGGAGGAGCTCGCCGCCGACGACCCGGACGAGAAGCGCGTGAAGCCGTCCCGGGTGCACTCCATCGTGCTCGTCTCCAAGACGCACAAGCCGACTCTGCGGGCGCTGGCGTACGCGAGGCTGATGCGCTCCGACACCCTGGAGGCGCTGACCATCAGCGTCGACGCCCAGGAGACGGCGCAGCTGCGCCGGGAGTGGGAGGAGGCGGGCATCGACGTACCGCTCAAGATCCTCGACTCGCCCTACCGCGAGATCACGCGGCCCGTCATCGAATACGTCAAGCGGCTGCGTACGGAGAATCCGCGTGACGTGGTGAGCGTCTTCATCCCCGAGTACGTCGTCGGCCGCTGGTACGAGCAGCTGCTGCACAACCAGAGCGCGCTGCGTCTCAAGGGCCGGCTGCTGTACACGCCGGGCGTCATGGTCACGTCCGTCCCGTGGCAGCTGGAGTCCTCCGAGCTCGCGCGCAAGCGCGCCCGCAAGCGCGCCGAGTGGGACGCGCCGGGGTCGGTGCGGCGGGGGCCCTTGCCCGGTGCCGCGGGACGGAAGAAGAGCGAGCGGGGGAAGTAGGGCTGCGGGACCCCACGCCGGAGGGCGGACCTTCCGCGTCCGGGGCCGGGAGGCGGAGTCAGCTCGGCCCGCCGCCGAGGCTGATCTCGTTGCCGTCCGCGTCCCGGTAGATCACTTTGGTCACGCCGCCGTCGTACGTCTCGCGCTCCGCGGGCTCGATGCCCCGCCGGGCGATCCCGGCGACCCGGCCGTCGAGGTCGTCGACGAACGTCAGGACGAGGGCGTTCCCCGCCCGGACCGGGTCCTCAACGATGTAGACGTAGCGAGCTTCGGCGACCTCCCACACGGCCTCGACGTCGTTCGGCAGGAACGACGGCTTCCCGCCGAAGAACCGCTCGTACCAGGGCAGTGCCGCCGCGTAGTCGGCGACGGGGACGCCGGCGAAGAGTTCCCGGGCCATGCCGGCCTCCATGTGTGCTCGTGCGGTCGGTGGATACGGGGATGTGCGGGTGACGCCATGACGACTCCGGCGGAGCCGGGAACTCATCGGCTCACTGGCCCCACGACGCGATCGTGGCCGTCTCGGGACCGCCTGGCGGCGCGACACGGACGGCATCGTCAACTGCGGGCGTGCACCTCGCGCTTGCCGGGAAAAGCAGTTGACCGGGGACGACGGGAGGAAGCAGACTCCGCCCGGGTCCGAAATAACGGCATAGGTGGGGACGGTGAGCGGTGGCTGCCTCGGACATGGCCCACGACCTGCGGGTCGAAGGGACGTCGTCTGAACCGCCGCTGTGGACGCGGGATTTCAGGCTGTTCTTCGCCGCCCGCACCACCTCCCTGCTCGGTGACGCGATGCTCCCCGTCGCGATCACGGCCGCCGTGCTCCGTGCGGGACACGGGGCGAGCGGGGTGGGGTACGCGCTCGCCGCGCTCGTGGCACCGTTCGCAGCCCTGATCATCTTCGGCGGGGTACTGTCCGACCGCTTCGGCGCCCGCCGGTTGATGATCGTCTCGGACGCGGCCCGGCTGTGCTCCCAGGGAGCGCTCGCGCTGCAGTTCCTGCTGGGTACGCCGCGGCTGTGGCAGATCCTCACGCTGCTGGCCCTGATCGGGGCGGGCAGTGCGATCTTCCAGCCCGGAGTCGCCAGCATCACACCGCTCACCGCCCGGGACGTGCAGAAGGCCAACGCCACCCTGCGCATCTCGGAGTCCGTCACCGTCGTCATCGGCCCCTCGCTGGCCGGCCTGCTGCTGGCGGTCGCCTCGCCTGCGGCGGTCGTCGCGCTCGACGCGCTGACCTACGCGGTCAGCGGCGTCTGCCTGCTGCTGCTCCGCGCCGTCCCGATGGGCCCGGGCGCGCGGGACGGCGTGTCGACGTTCCGCGCCGATCTCGTCGAGGGATGGCGGGAGTTCAGCGCCAGGACCTGGCTGTGGAGCGTCATCGTCGTCTTCATGCTCTGGCAGCTCGCAGGCTCCGGACCGACCATGACCCTCGGCAACAGCGCGCTCGTCACCGACCACGGGGCGTCCGTGTTCGGCCTGGTCATGTCCTCCCTCGGGGCGGGGAGCGTACTCGGCGGGATCATCGCGATGAGACTCCGGCCGCGGCATCCGCTCCGGGCCGGTGCGCTCTCGATGGTGCTCTGGACGTTCATGCCGCTGGGAGTCGCTCTCGGCCTCTCCGCGCCGCTGGTCGCCGTGTGCTACGGCGTGAGCGGCGTAGGCATGGCGTTCTGGATCGTCATGTTCCATACGAGCGTGCAGACGCACGTTCCCCAGGACGTCCTCGGCCGGGTCCACGCCTACGACGCGGCGGGCTCGCTGGTGATGAAGCCGGTCGGGCAGGCGGTGGCGGGCCCGCTCGCCGCCGTCGTCGGGTCGGTGCCGGTGCTGTACGTCTCCGCGTCCATGGCGCTGGTTGCCTGCGCCCTGCTGCTGGCGATCCCCGCGGTGCGCGGCCTGGAGCGCGTGGAGCGCCGACCGTCGGCGCCTCCGCCGGCGGGGTGATCGCGAGCTACGCGTTGGTCGTCCGAGCCGGCGCTGCCGCGGCCCGAGTCGACCCCAAGCCGCCACGCCCCGATCGACGCACCGGCCTGCCCGCGGCAAGGGTCAGGCGGCCACTCCGCGCACCCAGCCCGGGCCACCCCGCGCCGCACGTCGCACGGCCCTTCAGCATGCGGGACTGCTCGGCGTGATCCCCGTCGTGCCGGTAAATCCGGGCGCTCGACGCCGATTGGCCTGCGCGGGGCTCAGGCGGGGCGCGTGGCCTCTGGCGTCAGCAGCGTGTCGTAGTGGGCGGACCGCTCGTCGAAGCGCGCCAGGACGGCCCTCGCCTCGTCCGGGACGTGCGCGACCTCGTAGTCCGGGCCGATGAACTCCCGGACGGCGTCGAGCGATGCGAACAGCATGACGGTGGAGAACTCGACCTCGCCCCCGTCGAGCGGACGCCGAAGCAGGTAGGCGCCGTGATAGCCGGGGAGCTTGCGTTCGGCGATTGCCGGCAGGACACGGGTGCTGACGATCGACTCGTATGCGTCCGCGTTCTCGGGCGTCGTCCACCCTCGCCAGATCCGAACAATCATGCGCTCACATTACCTGCGTCAACGGGCATTCTGCAGGTATGGGCAGCGACTCCCGGGGGGCAGGCGTGGTTGTCGCGCAGAGCCCAAGTAGCCGTACACGGCTCCGAGTTGAGGAGGCCGCTCAGGCGCACGGGGGCTCTCGGGGGGCGACTGCCCGCTGAGCGCATGACGGTCGGTTACGCGACGAGCAGCAGCACGCTGATCGCCAGCATCACCGCGGCGGTCGCCCCGTGGATGCCGTAAACGGCTGTCCTGGGCCCGTTGTTGCGCAGCACGATCAGCGCGTCGCCGACGGGGATGACGGTGGCGGCCAGCATGAACCAGCCGAGCAGGTGGGGTGTCGCTCCAGCCAGCAGGATGAAGACGAAGAGCCCCGAGGCGATGTCGCGTACGCCCTTGACGGACAGCCAGGCCCGGAAGGTCCGGTCGCCGGTCGGCGTGTCCGGGATGCCGAAGCCGGCTGCCCCACTCGGTGCCCAAAAGGCGCGCGCGCCGATGAAAAGGATGCCTGCGCCGATCATTCCGGCGAGTACCTGAGCGATGTTGGTGAGCATGGCTTGCTTCCCCTCTCGGTGGCAGCACCGCTACGGAATCTAGCGGTGCTAGCAGTGATAGCGACGATAGCTCTAGCCTTGGCAGGATGTCTAGCGCCGCTAGGATGTCGTCATGTCCGCCATCAATGAGCGCCGCGAACGTGAACGCGCCCGTCGTCATCAGTTGATCGTCACGGCCGCGCGTGAACTCGCGGAGGTAGAGGGCTGGGAGGCGGTGACGACGCGGCGGCTGGCTGAACGGGTCGAGTACAGCCAGCCGGTGCTGTACAGCCACTTCAAGGGCAAGGACGCCATCATGGGAGCCGTCGCCCTCGACGGCTTCAGCGAACTCGCCCCCCGCCTGCGCCGCGCGAGGGAGGCCGCCGCCCCGGAGCCGGGGGACGCACTGCGCGCCGTCTGCCGCGCCTATCTGGAGTTCGCGACGGAGCGGCCCGCCCTGTACCAGGCCATGTTCGTCCTGCCCACCGACCTGAAGTTCGCGAGCGACGACACGCCACGCCCGCTACGGGCCGCCTTCGACGAGTTCGTCAGCTGCTTCCGGCCGGACGACGACCGGCGCGAACTGTTCGCCGAAGTCACCTGGAGCGCGTTGCATGGCATGGCGGTCCTCTCCGGCAGCGGGCGCATCCCGCCGGGCAGTCAGGACGAACGGCTCGATTTCCTCGTCAGCCGGATCGCCGCCACCCCGCCGAACTGACGGCGCCGGCGGGAGCGGTCGTCAGGCACGGACGAGCCGTCCGTCAGCCGCCCGTGCTCCCGCCGGTCGGCCGGATGGAGACGTGCCCGGACGCAGGACCCGAGTCCAGTTCCGCCCACACCGTCTTGCCGCCCGGAACGTACAGGGACGTGCCCCAGCGGTCTGCGAGGGCGCCGACGAGGATGATGCCGCGACCGGACTCGGCGTCCGCGTCCGCGTTCGGACGGTGACCGGGGAAGCGGTCGCCGCGGGCGTCGGTGACCTCGACGCGGAGGGTACCGGCGGAGGAGTCGAGGGTCAGGTCCAGCCGGAAGTCACGGCCGCGTACGCGGCCGTGGAAGAAGGCGTTGGCCGCGAGCTCGGCGACGATGTGCTCGGCACGCTCCGCGACGTCCGGCGCGACCTCCCAGGCGGCCAGCTCTCCCGCCGTCAGCAGCCGGGCCAGGCGTGCGCCTCGCCGGGTCGACGACAGCAGCTGTGTGAACGTACGTACGGTAGCGGGAAGTTGGGGAGCGCTCGGGGTCATGGGAGCCAGACTGACCGCCGCGAGGGGCGTTTCACCAGCAGGTCGTCCCGTACGGGTGGTCAGCGTACGGGCACGAAGAGTGGACGGTACGACCCCTTCGCCGTCACTCTGGGTGAGTTGAGAGCGCGCGAGGATTCCACGCGTGTACCTGGAGGGGGCGCGTATGACGGCTGGGCACACCGAGTTCGCGGCGGGCGAGGGGGAGCGGGAGCCGGACCCGTCGGACAGCCTGCGGACGTTCGGTGCGGTCGTCCAGGCCCTGAGGGAGCACGCGGGGCTCAGCCGGGTGGACTTCGCGGCGCACGTCCGGTTCTCCAAACACACAGTGGAGTCGGTGGAGTTGGGGCGCCGCATGCCCGACCGGACGTTCGTGGAGCGGGCCGAGGAGGCGCTGGGAGACACGGGTGCCCTGCGGAGGGCCGCCAGGCATCTCACGCGGGGCGAGCCGGGGTTGGCCGCCTGGTTCCGGCGGTGGGCGAGGCTGGAGAAGGAGGCGGTGAGCCTGTGCACGTACGAGTGCAGGCTCGTGCCCGGGCTGTTGCAGTCGGAGGGCTACGCGCGGGCTGCTTTCGATAACAGTGTTCCCCCGCTTTCCGACGAGCAGATGGAGGCTCAGGTCACTGCCCGCATGCTGCGCCAGGAGTCCATCCGGGCACGTCCCAACTCCTCGTTCAGTTTCGTCATGGAAGAGCACATCGCCAGGCGGCCGCTCGGGGGAACTGACGTTGCACGAAGCCAGCTAGACCACATTCTGACTCTCGCCCAACTGCGCAACGTGACAGTCCAGATCATGCCGATGTGGAGCACGTCTCATGCGGGACTGGACGGACCGCTCGCGTTGCTGGAGACCCGCGATGGGAAGCGACTCGCCTATTCCGAGGGGCAGAAGAACGGACGCTTGATCGCCGATGTAACCGAGGCCGCCGTTCTGCATCAGCGATATGCAACACTCCGCTCACAGGCCCTCAGTCCCTTGGACTCCGTGGGTCTGTTGGAGCGGATCAGAGGAGACCTATGAACGTGAGTACCGAGCTGCCCTGGTTCAAGTCCAGCTACAGCGGCACCGAGGGTGACAATTGCGTCGAGGTTGCCATAACCGAACAGGCCGTCCACGTACGGGACTCCAAGGACGTGGAGCGTCCGTACTTCGCGGTCGGCCGTGAGGGATGGGATCGCTTCCTGCGGTTCGCCGCGCGGGGCTGAGCTTTGTAGGGGCGGAGCCGTCGTGTCCGTCCCGGAACCCTGACGGGGTCCGAGCCGCTGCCGGTCGCGGAGAGTGACCTGCCCGCTTTAGGCGCCACCTCGGGCCGTCGATATCTCCGCTTTCCACGCCTTTTCTCCCTTTTTTCACCCGTCGCTTCCCCCGCTCCTGGGGTCGCGGCGGGTTTCTGCTGTTCCTGTGGGCGCATCGCCGGTGACGAGGGCCGGCGGCCCGCCCGGTCAACTTGCCGTGTGCGCGGGCGAGTTGGGTGTCTCTCCGTCTCTTCCGTCCGGGCCCGGCGGTCGTCCGCGGCGACGGTGATCGATCGCGCGCTGGCGAAAAATCGCCGTTAAATCCAGCCCGAACCCTTGCCAAGCAGAGTTCGTACGTGTTCGGATTAATTCTCACCGGGCCCCAGAACCCGCGTATCTCTGCTGGTCAGAGCTGAAGCGGAGGGCTGTATTCAGCCTGTCCGCGTATCCCGTGACCCCGATGCGACGCCCTGTCACCGACGCGACCGCGCACATGCGCCGAGCGCCGTCCGTGGCCCACATCTGAAGCGAAGCCTCCTTGGAGGGACACCCATGTTCGATCTCTCGTCCGTCGACCTGCTCGGCGCCTTCCGGCGCGAGTTGGAGCTGTGCAAGGTGAAGGAGGACGAGCACGTCGTCGTCCTCGCCGAGCCGGACAGCCGTGGCGACTACGTCGCCGCCGCCTTCGGAGCCGCGAAGTCGCTGGGAGCCCACGTCATCGCTGCGACCGTGCCCGGCGGCAGCGCTGCCCCGGCGGACAGCACCCGCACCGGTTCCGGGCCGGGCCTGA
This sequence comes from Streptomyces ovatisporus, assembly GCF_042653885.1. Classification (NCBI taxonomy): domain Bacteria; kingdom Bacillati; phylum Actinomycetota; class Actinomycetes; order Kitasatosporales; family Streptomycetaceae; genus Streptomyces; species Streptomyces ovatisporus. The sequence continues at coordinate 53,129 of NZ_JBHSFH010000018.1, read as the reverse complement.
CCTCGGTGCTCAACGACAGCGCCGCCCAGGATCTGCTGAAGTCGGCCGACCTCGTCGTCGACCTCACCCAGGAAGGCTTCATCCACGCCCCCGTGCAGCAGGAGATCCTCAGGACGGGCACGCGCATCATCTTCGTCTGCGACGCCCCCGACGTGCTCGTACGCAACCTCCCGCAGGAGGGCGACAAGGAGCGGGTGCTCCAGGCGTCCGGCCTGCTCGAGCGGTCGGAGACGATGCGCGTCACCTCCGGCGCGGGCACCGACCTGACCGTGCAGCTCAAGAACGCCCACCCGGAGTTCCAGGTCGGCTTCGCCGACGACCCCGGCCGCTGGGACCACTGGCCGAGCACGATGGTGCTGTGCTGGCCCGAGTTCTCCGACGGTCAGCTGGTGCTTGCCGAGGGCGACATCCTGTTGCCCTTCAAGGAGTACGTGCGGGCCCCCGTGACGCTGCAGATCGCCGACGGGCACATCGAGAAGATCTCGGGCGGAGCCGACGCCAAGATGCTCGACACCTTCTTCGAGGACGCCGACGACGAGTGGGGCCGCAGCCTCTCCCACATGGGCTGGGGCCTGATGAAGAGCGCCGACTGGTTCGCCACCGCCCTGTACGGCAAGAGCGAGCTGATGGGCATGGACGCCCGCGCCTTCGCCGGGAACTTCCTGTGGTCGACCGGACCGCACCCCGTCCTCGGCCGCGAGTCCTACGCGCACGTCGACATCGCGATGCGCGGCTGCACGGTCTCCGTCGACGGCACCGACGTCGTCGTGGACGGCCGGCTCGTCGAGGACTGATCCGGGCCCCACCACGTCCCGCGGTCCACACGTTCACTGATCACGCCTTGGAGGAGCTTTGGCGGCCAGCCAGTCTTTCGAAGTCACCGTCGTCGGAGGCGGTCTCGGCGGTATGACCGCCGCCCTCGCCCTGCGGCACCGGGGCATCCGGGTCACCGTCCTGGAGCAGGCGCCGGAGCTGGGCGAGGTGGGAGCCGGAATCCAGACGGCGCCCAACGCCAGCCGGATCCTGCTCGGGCTCGGGCTGCGCCGGCAACTGGAGGCCATCCACACCGAGCCGCTGGACCAGGTGCGGCGCAGGTGGAAGGACGGCAGCGTCATCGGCCTCACCAGGCTGGGCGACTACTGCAAGGACACCTACAACGCCCCGTACTGGCACTACCACCGGGCCGACCTGCACCGCGTGATCATGGATGCCTGCACGGACCCGGAAGGGCCCGGCCCGGTCGTACGGCTCCGGACGAGCAGCAAGGTCGTCGAGCTGGACCGCAGGGACCCGCTGCGGCCGGCCGCCGTCACCGAGGACGGCTGCCGGTACGCGGGCGACGCCCTCATCGGGGCGGACGGCATCCGCTCCCGTGTCCGTGACCTGATGGGCGCGGACGACACCCTGCGCTTCTCCGGGGAGATGGCCTTCCGGGCCCTCGTCCCGGGCGACCTGATCGCCGCCGACCCGGCGACGCGCTGGCTCGTCGACCGCTTCCAGTCCACCATCTGGTACGGCCCCGACCGCCACCTGGTCCACTACATGATCCGTGGCGGCGAGTACCTGAACGTCGTCGCCTGTGTCCCCTGCACCGACGAGGTCGCGGAGCGGTGGGTCGCTCCCTCGAGCGCCGGGGAACTGGCGGACGCCTTTCCCGGCTGGGACGACCGCGTACCCGCGATGCTCTCGAAGGCCAAGGAGGACGTGTCCTGCTTCGCCCTCTACCACCGGCGGCCCGACCCGGTGTGGATGGACGGGACCGTCGCGCTACTGGGTGACGCCTGCCATGCCATGCTTCCCTACCAGGCACAGGGTGCCTCGCAGGCCATGGAGGACGCCGCCGTCCTCGCCGAGGAGCTGGGCGCCGTCACCGCCGACGGCATCCAGGGGGCGCTGCGCCGCTACGTGGACCGGCGGGCCAAGCACGCCGGGATGGTGCAGCAGGCCTCGCTGCGCAACAAGACCTTCTACCACTTCCCCGACGGGCCCGAGCAGCGTGAACGCGACGCGAAGCTCAGGCACTTCGACGGGGAGTCCGACGTCTCCTACGACTGGCTGTGGAGCGGAACTCCGCTCAACGACCCCGATCTGGGGGCTTTCTCCTATCAGTTCTCCCGGTGAGCTGCGCGGGTGCGCCTTCCCGGCGTCCCGCTGACAGGCGAGCGAACCGGCGGCTGTAGTCCGTTGCCAACACCGCGCACGTGCGCTACCGAACCGTGGAGCAAACCGTGAAGACAGGCGATCAGATAGTCCAGGAACTCCCATGGAAATGGGGTGTCCAGGGCAGAATTTTCATCATCGGTGGTCTCGGCTACCTGTTCGACGCATGGGACATCGCGCTCAACGGCTTCCTGATGCCGTTGCTGAGCAAGGATTTCGGCCTCTCCGTCAGCGAGAGCGGCCTCGTGGCCACCGCCAACCTGGTGGGCATGGCCGTGGGCGCCGTGGTGTGGGGCGGAATCGCCGACCGCATCGGCCGTAAGAAGGCGTTCAGCGCGACCCTGCTGATCTTCGCGCTCTTCTCCGTGCTGGGTGCGCTCGCGCCCGAGTACTCGGTCTTCCTGGTGCTCCGCTTCCTGGCGGGTGTCGGCCTCGGCGGCTGCATTCCCGTCGACTACGCCCTGGTCAGCGAGTTCTCGCCGAGGAAGCACCGCGGCCGCATCCTCACCGCGCTCGACCTGTGGTGGCCCATCGGCGTCACGCTGTGCGGTCTGGTGGCCACCTCCATGGTGCCGCTGCCGGGCAACTGGCGCTGGATGCTCGCGACCATGGTCCTGCCCGCGCTGCTGCTGTTCTGGGTGCGGCGCGGAGTGCCGGAGTCGCCGATCTACCTCGCCAAGGTGGGCAGGGCGCACGAGGCGCGTGAGGTCATCGACAACCTGGTCGCCCGTACCGGAGCGCTTCCCGAGCAGTACGAGATCTCCGTTCCGGCGCCCGGAGAGGGCTCCGACCGGCCGAAGGGCCTGCGGGCCGGGGCCGACCAGTTCCGCAAGCTGTGGAAGTACAACCCGCGCATCACGTCCGTCTCGTGGGCGCTCTTCATCACGATCATGATGGTCTACTACGCGGCCCTGACGTGGATGCCCTCGATCCTCAAGGAGGAGGGCTACGACGAAACCGCTTCCTTCATGGGCCCCACACTGATGAGCGGCGTCGGCATCCTCGGCGTCCTCACCTCGACATGGCTCGTCGACGTCGTCGGCCGCAAGTGGCTCATCGGCATCTCCGCGCCGGTGGCGACCGCCGCGCTCGTCGCCTTCGCGACGATGCTGAAGGTGGAGACCGCCGCGCTGATCTGGATCGCCGCGTTCGGCTTCCTCATCCAGCTCACGATCCCCGTCCTGTACGCGTACGTCGCCGAGCTGTACCCGACGACGCTGCGCGCCAGCGGCTTCGGCTGGGCCTCCTCCGTGAGCCGGGTCAGCACCGGGTTCGCCCCCATGCTCTTCGGGTCCGTGATGTGGCCGCTGCTGGGACTGCCCATGACGTTCGCCGTGCTGGGAGCGGTCGTGGTGCTGGCCGTGATCTGGATGGCGTTCGGCGCCCCGGAGACGAAGGGCAAGTCGCTCGACGACATCGACGGGGAGGAGGAGCCCGAAGGGGCCGGTGCCGACCTGCCGCCGGTCGCGAAGGCCCCCGTACAGGGCTGAGACACCTGCGGTGCGGGGGCCGCCGGGCCCCCGCACCGCGGGACGGCAGGCCGGGTGCCGCAGCCGCACGTCCGGTGAGGCAGCCGCATCCGGTGAGACCTCCGGCACGAGCCGGGAGGGAGAGGAATCCGTTCAGATGAAGCCCGCCGCATTCACGTACCACCGCGCGCGTGACGTCGAGGGCGCCGCGCGCCTGCTCGCCGAGCTCGGCGACGAGGCGAAGATCATCGCGGGTGGCCAGAGCCTCGTCGCGATGATGAACTTCCGCCTGGCCCGCCCCGCGCACCTCGTCGACATCGGCGGGCTGCCCGGCCTGGACGGCCTGCGTACGGACAGCGGCGGCGCCCTGCACATCGGCGCCCTCACCACGCACCACGCGGTCGAAACCGCGCCGCCCGAAGTGCTCGGAGCCGGTTTCGCGGTGCTGCGGGACGCGATGCGCTGGGTCGGCCATCTCCCGATCCGCACCCGCGGCACCGTCGGGGGCAGCCTCGCCCATGCCGACGCCACAGCCGAGTGGTGCCTGCTCGCCGTCCTGCTGGACGCCGAGCTGGTGGTCCGCGGACCGGACGGCGAGCGCCGCATCGCGGCGGCGGACTTCTTCCACGGCTACTACACGACGGCCCTGGAGCCGGACGAGATCCTCGTGGAGATCGTCTTCCCCAGGCCCGCACCGCGTGCCGCGCTCACCGAATTCGCGGAAAGACAGGGCGACTTCGCCATCGTCTCCGCAGCCGTCGACCTCGAACCCGGCGCCGGCGGCACGCACTTCGGCGCCGCGCGGGTGGCGCTGGGCGGGGTCTCCCCGGTGCCCGTACGGGTGCCCGAGGCCGAGGAGGCGCTGGTGAACGGCGGAGCGCCCGGTCCGCAGCTGTACGCCGAAGTCGCGGCCACAGCAGCGGAATCCGTCGACCCCCCGAGCGACGCCAACGGCACCGCCCACTACCGGCGGGTCCTCATCCGCACGCTCGTGGCCCGCGCATGTGAGGAGGCGATGGAACGATGAGTACCGGACACGCCCGGCCCGCCACGGCGGGCGCCTGGACAGGCGCCTCCGTCAGCCGCCGCGAGGACCCCCGGCTCCTCAGCGGCCACGGACACTTCACCGACGACTTCGCACTGCCGGGCATGCTGCACGCCCAGTTCGTACGCAGCAGCGTCGCCCACGCCGAGGTCACCTCCCTGGACCTGGCGGCCGTACGCCGTGTGCCGGGTGTGGTCGCCGCGTTCAGCGCCGAGGACCTCGGCCTCGCGGACATCACCGCACGCCTGGGACGTCCGCTCACCGAGTTCGTCCCCACCGGGATGCCCGTACTGGCCCGGGAGAAGGTCCGCTACGCCGGGGAGCCGCTCGCCGTGGTGGTGGCCCGGGACGCCTACGCGGCCGAAGACGGGGTGGAGGCGGCCAGGGTGACGTACGCGTCCCTGCCCCCGGTGGTCTCGGAGGAGCAGGCACTGGCTCCCGGCGCGCCCCTCGTGCACGAGGAGGCCACCGCCAACACCCTGCTGGACGTGTCGATGTTCGCCACCGAGGGCATCGACGCCACCTTCGGCGAAGCGCCCTGCGTCGTGCACGTCGAGACCCGGACGGGACGCCAGAACGCGCTGCCCCTGGAGACCAGGGGAGTGGTGGCGGACTGGGACCACCGCGAGGAGCAACTGGTGCTGCGGACCTCCACGCAGGTGCCGCACCAGGTGCGCACGGCAGCCGCCCGCTGCCTGGGGCTCGACGAGCGAGCCGTACGCGTCGTGGTCCCCGACATGGGTGGCGGCTTCGGCCAGAAGTGCGTGGTGGGCCGGGAGGAGATCGCGGCGGGTGCGGCGGCGCTGCGGCTCGGCCGTCCCGTGAAGTGGATCGAGGACCGCAAGGACGCGCTCAGCGCCTCCTTCCTCGCCCGCGAACAGCACTACGACGTGCGGGCGGCCTTCGACGCCGAAGGGCACATACTCGGCCTGGACGCCTCGGTCGTCTGCGACATGGGCGCCTACTCCTGCTATCCGTTCACCGCCGGCATCGAACCGCTGATGGCCTCCACGGAGATGCCGGGCGTCTACAAGGTCCCCGCCTACCGTGTGCGCGCCCGTGCCGTGACGACCAACAAGGCGCCCACGGCGCCGTACCGGGGTGTGAGCCGGCCGCAGTACGTGATGGTCATGGAGCGGCTCTTCGAACGGGCGGCGCGGGAACTGGGGCTGGGGTCCACGGAGATCCGCCGCCGCAACCTCATCACGCAGTTCCCCTACACGGGCGTCAACAACGTGACGTACGACCCCGGTTCGTACCTGGAGTCGCTGAACCTGTGCGAGTCGGTGCTGAAGGACGAGGGCTGGTACGGGACGAAGGAGAAGGCGTCCGCCGAGGGACGGCACATCGGCATCGGCTACTGCTGCTTCAGCGAACGCACCGGTTACGGCTCGGCCGCCTTCGCACAGCGCAAGATGGAGGTCGTGCCGGGGTTCGACATCTCCGAGGTGCGGATGGACACCAGCGGCGCGCTGGTCGTCACGACCGGCACCATGAGCCACGGCCAGAGCCACGAGACGACCATGGCCCAGATCGCCGCGGACGAACTCGGCCTGGACATCGGGAAGGTGCGCATCCACCAGGGCGACACCGACCGCATCACCTACGGCTGGGGAACCTTCGCCAGCCGCTCCATCGCCATCGGCGGCAGCGCCGTACGCCTGGCCGCGGGCAAGCTGGGCGAGAAGCTGAAGGCGATCGCCGCCTCCGTGCTCGAAGTCCCGCCGGAGGAACTCGAGCTGGGGCAGGGGCTGGTGCGCCGCCCCGCCGACGGGCGCAGCGTGCCGTACGAGGAGCTGGCCGACATCGCCTACCTCAAGTCGCATCTGCTGCCCAAGGACGTCGAGCCGGGTCTCACCGCCACCGCCACCTTCGACGTCCTGAACGACGGGACCTTCTCCAACGCCACCCACGGCGTCGTCGTCGAACTCCACGAGGGGACGGGGCAGGTGGAGATCCTGCGCTACGTCTGCGTCGAGGACTGCGGAGTGGCCATCAACCCCAAGGTGGTCGAGGGGCAGACCAGAGGAGGCATCGCCCAGGGCATCGCGGGCGCCCTTTTCGAGCAGGTCACGTACGACGAGCAGGGAGCCCCCTCCGCCGTCAGCTTCATGGAGTACAAGGTCCCGACGGCGCTCGAAATCCCCGAAGTGGCCATCCATCACCTCGAAACGCCGTGCGCCTTCACGGAGACCGGAGCCAAGGGAGTCGGCGAGGGCGGCACCATCGGCGCGCCCGGAGCGGTACTCAACGCCGTCAACGACGCGCTGCTCCCCACCGGAGTCGAGCTGGACGACACCCCCATCACACCGGAGACGGTGGTCAGCGCCCTGGAGCACACACCATGACAGACACGGCCCCCGAACACCCCTCGCCGGAACAGCAGTTGATGAGCCTGCACGTCAACGGCGAGACCCACGAGCTGCTGACCGAGCCTCGCCGCACCCTCGTCGACGTCCTCCGGCACCAACTCCGGCTGACCGGTACGCACGTGGGCTGCGAACACGGCATCTGCGGCGCCTGCACCGTGCTGCTCGACGGGCGGCCCGTCCGCGCGTGCCTCATGTTCGCGGCGCAGGCCGAGGGCAGCGAGATCCGCACCGTCGAGTCGCTCGCCGACGGACGCCGGCTGAACGACCTGCAGCAGGCGTTCTCCGAACACCACGGTCTGCAGTGCGGCTTCTGCACCCCCGGTTTCCTCATGCTCGCCGAGGGGTTCCTCGCCGAGCGGCCCGAGGCGTCCAAGGAAGAGATACGCGAGGTCGTCGCCTCCAACCTGTGCCGCTGCACGGGCTACCAGACCATCGTCGAGGCGATCGACGACTGCGCGGCGCGCCGCCGCGCCGCCCTCCGAGCCCGGCTGGAGGGCACGGCGCACCACGACGAGAGCAACAGCGAGACGGTGCCGCCGCGCGCGGCATGCGAGGAGGTTCCATGCGGATCGACAACGCCGTGACGGTGGCGGCGGGCCCCGACGAGGTGTTCGCGCTCGTCAACGACGTCGAACGCGTCGCGTCCTGCATGCCCGGCGCCGCCCTCGACGGCAGGGACGGCGACGCCTGGACGGGCAGGGTGAAGGTCAAGGTCGGCCCCGTCACCGCCGCCTACGCGGGGACCGTACGGTTCCTGGAGGTCGACACGGACAAGCGGCGGCTGCGCGTACAGGCGCGGGGCGCGGACACCCACGGCAGCGGCGACGCCGAGGCCGAGGTCGGCCTGGAGGTGGCCGAGGCGCCCGGCGGCTCCGAACTGCGGCTGGTGACCGACCTCGTCATCCGGGGGAAGATCGCCCAGTTCGGCAAGGGCGCGGTGGCCGCCGTCTCCGACAGGATTCTCAAACAGTTCGCGGCAAACCTCGGCAGCCTGCTGGAGCAGGACCGCGCAGGGCCGCCGGTCCCGTCGGCCGCGGCCGGCGGTCCGGGAGCCGCTGCGGCCCGACGGCAGGACGGGACCGGGCTGTCGGCACCCGCGGCGGTCGCACCGGCGCAGTCCGAACTGAACGGCCTGGCCATGCTCGTACCGCCCGCCGTCGCCAAGTACGCCCCGGTGGCGGGTGCGTTCGCGTTCGGGCTCTTCGAAGGCTGGCTGCTGGGCCGGGCGTTGAGCCGCGAGAGGGGCCACTGCTGCGGCACGAGGGGCGTCCGGTGAGCGCGGCGACGCCCGACTCCGGCCCGGTGCCCGGCCAGGCACACCACGGGCGGTACGGACAGGAGACCGACCGCACCTACGAGCGCGCCGGATTCGGGGCCCGGGTGCGCCGCGGTGCCCGTCCGGCCCTCGTCGTCGTCGACCTCACGCGCGGCTTCACCGAGGACACCTACCCCTCCGGCGCCGACCTGACGGAGGTGGTGGAGGCGACCGGCCGGCTGGTCGAAGCCGCCCGCACCGCCCTGGTCCCGGTCGTCTGGACGGCCATCGCCTACACCCCCGCCGAGGCCGGCGGAAGTTCGGTCACCTGGCTGGAGAAGGCCCCGGGGATGCGTGCCCTCGTCGAAGGCAGCGAGGCGGTGGCTCTCGATCCCCGGCTGCCGTGGCTGCCGGAGGACCAACTCGTGGTCAAGAAGGGTGCGTCCGCGTTCTTCGGCACCTCCCTGGCCTCCGCCCTGGTCGGCCTCCACTGCGACACCGTGCTCGTCTGCGGCGCCACGACGAGCGGGTGCGTACGGGCGACCGCGGTGGACGCCGTCCAGTCGGGCTTCCCCGTACTCGTGCCGCGCGAGTGCGCGGGCGACCGCGCCCAAGGACCGCACGACGCCGCGCTGTTCGACATCCAGGCCAAGTACGGGGACGTCATCGGGCTGTCCGACGCCCTGGCGTACCTGTCCGGGCTGCCCGCGGCACACACCGCCGACCGCACCACGTCCCCGCGAACGTGAAGGAATCCCGCATGCCGACCCGCTCCCTCACCCAGTCCGCACTCGCCGACCTCGCCGACGCCCCCGCCACCAGCCGCTGGATCCGCTCCGGCCCCCTGAGGCTGCACGCACTCGACTACGGCGGCGGTCCCGGCGACGGGCGCGTACCCCTGCTCCTCCTGCCCGGCATCACGTCGCCCGCCGTCACCATGGACTTCGTCGCCCGGAGGCTGACCGACCTGGTCCGTCCGATCGTCCCCGACATCCGCGGGCGCGGTTTCTCCGACGACGGTGACAGCTACGACCTGGAGACCTACGCCGGGGACGCCGAGGCGTGGATCGAGGGGCTCGCACTGGACCGTCCGCTGCTCGCCGGGCACTCGATGGGCGCCCGCATCGCCGCCGTCACCGCCGTACGGGCCAAGGTGGCCTTGCGCGGCACCGTGCTCGTCGACCCGCCCATGAGCGGCCCGGGAAGGGAGCCGTACCCCACGACGCTGCCGGCCTTCCTGGGGCAGCTGGAGGAGGCCGTCCGGGGCACGGACGCCGACGAGGTGGCCCGCGCCTGGCCGCGCTGGCCGCGCCGCGAACAGGAACTCCGGGCCCGCTGGCTCTCCAGCTGCGGGGAGACCGCTCTCACGGAGACCCACCGCAGCTTCGAGAGCGAGGACTTCTTCACCTGGTGGCCCTCGGTGCCCGGCCCGACGGAGATGATCTACGGCGCGGACAGTCCGGTCGTCACGGAGGCCGGCGTACGGGAGGCGGCCCGTACCCATCTCGGGGCGCGGCTGACCCGGGTCCCGGACGCCGGGCACATGGTGTTCTGGGACAATCCGGACGCCGCTCTCGACGTTCTCAGGGACGCGCTGCGTGCCCAGCTCGGCTGAGCGCCCAGCCTCGGAAAGCGCGGCACGAACCTCCCGGCGGCCGTGCTTTAGTGGGCCCCATGGCTGACAAGACCTCTCCGTCGTCGGGTGCGGCCGCGCCCCCTGCCGCCCTGCTCGAAGCGCCCGGATACCAGGTCCGCCGCCTCTATCAGGCGTACCTCGCCGCATGGCTGCGCGGCGTCGATCCGACGCTGACCGGACCTCAGTTCGCGGTCCTGACCGCTGTGAACGCGGCACCCGGACGTGATCAGAGCGCGATGGCATCGGCCGTGGCACTGGACACGTCCACGATGGCGGACGTCGCACGGCGTCTCGAGAAACGGGGGCTCATAGTCCGCCGTACGGCGGCGGACGACGGGCGCCGCAAGCTCCTCTACCTCACCGAGGAGGGCGAGAGAACGCTGCGGGAGGCCGACGACCGTGCGCGCGCCCTGGACGAGCGGCTGCTGGAGAATTACGCACCGGGCACGGAACGCGCTCGCCTGATGCGTGAACTGACGGCGCTGGCGGACCACTGGGAAGGGCTCTCCGAGGAGGGCTGACCTCCTCGGGGGTGCGGTCCGGCGGGCCGGGAGCCCGGGAGGGGAATTCCGCGGGGCCCTTCCACAAGCAAATAGTACGTGTTCGGATTAACTCTCCGTGCGGAGCGGCCCAGACCCGTTCCGCCGGCCCTGCAACCACTGGAGGCCCCCATGGCGGACCACCGCATAGGCATGATCGTTCCCAGCTCCAACCTGACGATGGAGACAGAGCTGCCGCGCATGCTGCGGGCGCGCGAGGAGGTGGAGCCCGGGGACCGGTTCGTCTTCCACAGCAGCCGGATGCGGATGCAGAAGGTGACGCCGGAGCAGCTGAAGGGCATGAACGCCCAGACCGAGCGAGCCACCCTGGAACTCGCGGACGCCAGGCCCGACGTCGTCGCCACGGCCTGCCTGGTGGCGATCATGGCGCAGGGCCCCGGTCACCACTGCACCGCCGAGGACGAGATCAGGTCCGTGCTCCGGAGCCAGGACGCCTCGGTGCCGGTCGTCTCCAGTGCGGGAGCGCTGCTCAGCGGCATCGAGGCGCTGGGCGCGGAGCGCGTCGCGGTCATCACCCCCTACATGAAGCCGCTCACGGAGACCGTCGTGCACTACATCGAGGACGCGGGCACCGAGGTCGTCGACTCACTCAGCCTCGAAGTCCCCGACAACCTCGCCGTGGCGCGGCTGAACCCGGACGACCTGCGCGACCACTGGAAGCGCCTCGACCTCACCGATGCCGACGCGATCGTCATATCGGCCTGCGTGCAGATGCCCTCGCTCTCGGCCGTCCAGTACGTCGAGGACGCCTCGGGCCTGCCCGTACTGTCCGCGGCGACGGCCACGGCGCACCGCATCCTGGGCGAACTCGGCCTGCGGACGGCGGTGCCCGGGGCCGGCTCCCTGCTGGACGGGAGCCACTGAGCGGACGGGGGGTGCTCGCGCGGCAAGTAGACTGAGGGGCTGCCCGGCTTGCGGCTCCGCCGCCGCCCGATCGCGTCCGCCGGGCACCCCGCCGATCCGTACATCTGGAGCTGTTCCGCCATGCCCGAAGCCTCCGCAGACACCCTCGCCCCTTCGCTGGTCGGTGAGGAGTACGAGGTCGAGATCGGCCCCGTCGCGCACGGCGGGCACTGCGTCGCCCGAACCGGAGAGGGGCGGGTGCTCTTCGTGCGGCACACGCTGCCCGGCGAACGTGTCCTCGTCCGCGTCACCGAAGGCCGCGAGGACTCCCGCTTCCTGCGCGCCGACGCGATCGAGGTGCTCGAAGCCTCCAAGGACCGTGTTCCCGCGCCCTGCCCGTTCTCCGGCCCGGGACGCTGCGGCGGCTGCGACTGGCAGCACGCCAAACCGGGGGCGCAGCGGCGCCTGAAGGGCGAGGTCCTCACCGAACAGCTCCAGCGGCTCGCGGGAATGACCCCGGAGGACGTCTCCTGGGACGGCACCGTGGAGCCCGCACCCGGCGACAAGGTGCCCGCGGGCGAGGTGCCCTCCTGGCGCACCCGCGTGCAGTTCGCCGTCGACGACGAGGGCCGCGCGGGCCTGCGCCGGCACCGTTCGCACGACGTGGAGCCCGTCGACCACTGCCTGATCGCCGCGCCCGGCGTGGAGGAGCTCGGCGTCGAGCGGCGCGAGTGGCCGCAGATGGCGGGGATCGAGGTCACGGCCGCCACCGGCTCCCAGGACCGTCAGGTCGTACTGACACCGAAGCCCGGCGGACGGCTTCCGATCGTCGAACTCGACAAGCCCGTCTCGGTGTTGAGGGCGGGGGAGAAGGCCACCGACAAGGGGACGCTGCACCGCGTCCACGGCCGCGACTTCGTGCGTGAGCGCGCCGACGGCCGCACCTGGCGCGTCGGCGCGGGCGGCTTCTGGCAGGTGCACACCCAGGCCGCGGAACTGCTCGTCGACGCGCTCATGCGCGGACTCACGCCGCGCAAGGGGGAGATGGCCCTCGACCTCTACTGCGGCGCCGGCCTCTTCGCGGGTGCGCTGGCCGACCGCATCGGCGACAGCGGGGCCGTGCTGGGCATCGAATCCTCCAAGAGGGCCGTGGAGGACGCCCGTCACAACCTGGCCGACTTCGACCGGGTACGCATCGAGCAGGGCAAGGTCGAGACGGTACTGCCGCGCACCGGCATCACGGAGGCCGACCTCGTCGTACTGGACCCGCCCAGGGCGGGCGCCGGCAAGCAGACGGTCCGGCACATCGCCGGGCTGGGGCCGCGCCGCATCGGATACGTGGCATGCGACCCGGCGGCCCTGGCACGGGACTTGGGCTACTTCAAGGCCGCCGGCTACGTCCCGCGCTTCCTGCGCGCCTTCGACCTCTTCCCGATGACGCACCACATGGAGTGCGTGGCGATCCTCGAACCGGCGGCGAAGGGGAGCTGAGGCTTCGCCCGGGCGGATACGCCGCCTCGGCGGCGTGTCCGCCCAGCGCGGGCGCGAGGGGGCCCGGGTCCTCTTGATCGTGGTGACACCGTCGAACCGGTGACGGTCATCGATCAGACGTTGCTTGTCCTGCCGGCACCTCCTCTCGCAAACGCAGATGTACTGACTGAGGCGTCGACCGAAGGCGGCGGATGGCTCTTCAGTGGTGCCGTCGGGGCGCACTCAACGCGGCAGATGTGTCGCACGCGTGGGGCCCACTGGATGTACCGGGGTAACGATCACTCCGGTGATCTGGGGTTCTTGCGCTGGTTGGCGTGGAAGCGCGCCTTCTTCTGACGATTCCCGCACGTGTTCATGTCGCACCATTTGCGGGTGCGGCTCTGGCTGGTGTCGAAGAAGGCGGCCCGGCAGGTCGGCGATGCGCACAAGGCCAATTTTCCGTCTCGTTCGCCTGCGATGATGCTGATCGCGTCGGCGGCGATCACGCCGAGGGCATCTTCCACGCAGGAAGCCGGGTTGAGCCGCCATCGCCGCTCACCCTCGGGCGTCAGGATGGCCGCGGCCCGACCCTGAGCGCTGCAGTCGTTGATGACTTGGACAGCAGACGCAGGGAGAGCGTCCTGGATCGCGGCCGCTGTCGCGGCGGCGTGAATCGACTCCCTCAGTTCCCGGGCGAGTTCGAGCTGGGCGGCGGTGCAGGAGTCCACGGCGAGGCCGTTCACTGCCAGCCAGTCGACGAGTCGGTGCGGCGCGGGAATCCGCTCCACTGCATCGCCATGACGCTCCGTGAGAGTCGCCGTGAAGCTGGTCGCCAGCACGGTGCCGAGGCGGAAGTCGGGGAACTCGGCGCTCATGGAACCACCTTAGCAGGTTCCATGTTGGCAGGAAGGCATGGTAGAACCGCCTTAGCCGGTTCGCGGTGGGTCGGGGCCGGTTTCCGCGATGGCCAGGAGGTCTCATGTCCCGTCCGACCAGCGACGTGCAAGCATTTGAAGCCCACACAACTGACGCCGACCTCGACGATCTGCGCGTGCGACTGGCCGCGGCGCGGCTGCCGGAGGCCGAGACGGTCCATCGCGCCGCGCCCGGCCCTCGCCGGTGGGAACAGGGCGTTCCTCTCGCCGACCTCGTCGATGTCGTGAACTACTGGCGCACCGGGTACAAGTGGAGGTCGTTCGAAGCGCGCCTCGACCGGATCGGCCAGTTCCGCACGACCGTCGACGGTCTGGGAATCCACTTCCTGCACCGCCGATCCGCGCGCGCAGATGCCACTCCTCTGATCTTGACGCACGGCTGGCCGGGCAGCATTGCTGAGTTCATCGATGTAGTGGACGAACTGGCAGATCCGAAAGATGCAGACGCGCCACCGTTCCACGTCGTGGTCCCGTCGCTACCTGGCTTCGGTTACAGCGACAAGCCGGCCACCACCGGGTGGGGAACCGAAAAGATCGCGGCGGCATGGGTGGAACTGATGGGAAGGCTCGGCTACAGCAAGTTCGCAGCCCACGGCGGCGACTGGGGAGGTAATATCACCACAGTTCTCGGCGGCAGGTTCCCGGCCCACGTTCTCGGCATTCACACAACGTTCGCGGAGGCGCCGCCCGGGTTGACAACGGACGGGCTGACGGCGGCCGAGCGCAAATGGACCGAGGAGACCCGCGATTTCTGGCGCCACCGTGCGGCGTACGCGAAGCAGCAGGCGACCCGACCGCAGACCGTCGGCTACTCGCTCGTCGACTCACCGGTCGGGCTTCTCGCCTGGATCCTCGACAAGTTCGCCGAGTGGTCGGACACCGAAGACAGCCCGTTCGAGACGATTTCCATGGACAGGGTTCTTGACGACGTCACCCTGTATTGGCTTACGCGGACCGGCGCATCGGCGGCCCGGATCTACTACGAAAGCCACAACTCGCTCGATCCCGAACTTCGGGTCGACGTCCCGTCGGCGGTCACCATGTATCCCCGCGACATCGAGAAGTGTCCGCGGCCCTGGGTGCAGGCACGGTACCGACAGATCGTCCGATGGAGGTCCCCCGAAACCGGGGGACATTTCCCGTCGCTGGAGGTTCCCGAGTATTTCGTCAAAGATCTGCAAGAGGGCCTCGCGGCAGCGCTGGCGGCGAATCGGTGATCACGGCCGGGTAGCACTCGGTCACCGCCTGATCCGGCTCGAGGCGTTGGCTTCGCGTGACGTGGACTGTTGGCCGATCTTCTCCCCTTTCCGGTGGATTCGTTGCAGGGATCTCCTTTACCCCGTATGTACCCGCATCGTCTGTATCCAGAAAGTCGAACGCTGCGACTGATGGATGGGCCCGAAGGGAGTTTGGATGAGTGACGACCGGAGTCTGGACCGTGCGACAACGCGCTTTCTGCACTATCTGAGTACTCAGAATGGTGATTGGAAGCAGAGCGCCAGCAGGGACGTGAATATCGACGTGCGCTCGATTCGGATGAGCGAATCACCCCACGTGCCATTCGATGATGAACGAGCCCGACAGGTAGCGGATTCCTGGGGGTTCGAGATCGTTGACAAAGTGAAGATCTCCAGTCGCTATTACTGGAAGGTCCGCCGCACGGATGCTCCGTCCGTAGACATCATCGGCGGCCCCAGACGGGATCTCGTGCGCGCGAACCCGAAGGCGCGGGAAGAAGCCAAGCAGGTTCTGCAGGAGACGGGCGTAGACGTTCTCGATCCGGCCGAGTGTTACCGGATCGAAGAGGAGGCGAGCAAGCAGCAGGCTTCGGCTGTCACTGGAGCGTGGAACGTCTCTTGCCTTGGAGCGCTGGCGATGGTGTTCGGCGGCTTCGGCGCCATGTTTTTCACAACGTTCCCTGTGTCCATCCCGCTGCTTGTCCTCGCAGTCGTTTCTCTAGTCGGGATGATTCGCTCCAACGCCTCAAGGGCGCGCAACAAAGGGAAATTCAAGGAAAAGCACCTTTCGAATGCCGAAGCCATCCGGCGGGTGGTACACGTAGCAGAAGAAGACCTGCTCGCAGGCTGGCGGCCGAGTGGGCTCTCGAACTAGGGGACGCAGCATCGTGGCGCCCGTTTCCGGCCACGCCATTTTGGTCTTCGGGCACGGTCCCAGGTCCGGCCGGTCACCGCTCAGTGAGCGGAGCACGAAAGAGCCCACGGCGGGAGCCCCGGTGGAACCGGCAGGAGCGGCGGGTTCGATCGCCGGGTCGTAAGCATTCTGCCGGGCGGATTTCATTCCTGTCCGCGATGGCCGCCGAGGTCCATGAGAAACGCGGGCGCCGTGAAAGGCCGTTGATTGCGGGGTTCCTGCGGCGGCGTCATTGGTGGATGCCGGTGGCGGTGCGTCTCAGACCGTGATCGGAGTTCGGGTCGCGGCTCCGCAGCCCGTTCTCCGGGGAGTCCCCGAGGCTCGATCCTGAACTCGGGGAAGCGCCGCTCACCTGCGCTTTCACGACGGTCGGCCGCATGCCGAGAATCGGAGCAATTTCCTCCGCTTAGGGGCGGGCACTGGCGATATCACTTCGCGGCCCGACGGGAAGTCCCTGCTCCGCAAGTGGTCCCGACGGCGGCTCGGACTTCCTGCTGAGAGGAGCTTGACGGACCGCAAAGCTGCTGCAAGACTCACTGCGATTTCCAACGCCACCGGAGGCGCGGGCTCGTGACAGCCATTCGTGACAGCGTTTCCGCTGTGCGTTGTTTCAGATTCCTGGCGGCCGGCAATGCCGCTTCCGCATATGGCGTCTATCTTAATCTCGTCGCTTTCAATCTATTCGTCTACGAGGTCACGGACAGCGCGTTACAGACCGGCCTCGTCATGGCGGTCCGCCTCCTCGTCGGCCTGATAGGCGGAGTGCTCGCGGGGAGGCTCGCGGCGCGTCTCGATCTGAAACGCATGATGATCACAGCCGAGACGACTCAAGCCCTCGGCCTGATCAGCCTGGTGGTGTTTCACCGTTTCACGGGCGACTGGCTGCTGTACGCCTTCGTGGTCGTCGCGGGCCTGTGCTCCAATTCCAGCGCGGTCGCCCTGCGCACCGCGGTGCCGGCCATGGTCGGGGCCGACAAGCGCGTGTGGGCCAACGGCCTGCTGGCCGGCTGCCGTTCGGTCGCGATGGTCGCCGGTTTCGCTTCGGCCGGGGTCGTCGTCTCCCTGTTCGGGCACACGGCCGCGTTCCTCATGGCCGCCGGTACGTTCGCGCTCTCTGCCGCGAACCTCGCCTGGCTCCCGCTCCGTACGCGTACGGAATCCGAGGAGGCCGGGACCGTCGAGCACGAGTCCTCCGCGCCGGGAGCAGCCGGCGCGGAGGACGAACGGCCCACGCGGGCAAGGCGCATGGCGGCGCTCGCCCTCGGAGGTCTCCCCCCGCTGGTGCTGATGCTCGTCGCGGTCAGGGCGGTGGACGGGTTCGGCTCCTCGGCCCACAACGTCGGTATGCCGATCCAGTCCCGTGCCCTGGACCCCGACGACCCGGCCGTGTTCATGAGCCAGTTCTGGACGACGTGGGCCATCGGCAACCTGATCGCGCAGCGGCTGACGACGCGGTACGCCGAGCGGCGAGGCGCCCCCTCGGACACGGCCTTCGCGGTCGGCGTCATGGTGATGTCGGCGGCCTTCATCCTCGCCTTCGCCGGGCTTCCGGCCGTGCTGGCCCTCCCCGTGATCGTGCTTGCCGGCATGGCCGACGGGTTCACCGAGAACGCATTCGTCTCGCGCCTGCAGACGCTCCCCGAGAAGCGCCGGGCGGCGGCCTTCGGCCTGGCCGCCACGACGGAGAACACGGCCTTCGGCCTCGGAATGGTCATCAGCGCCTCGCTGCTCGAACGCTTCTCGCCCTTCGGGGTGGTGGGAGCCATGCACGGTGCCGCACTCGTGCTCGGACTGGGCTTCCTGCTCGTACGCCGGCGCCTGGCGGCCGCGTCGCGCGAGGCCGTACGGGGAGCTGCGGACGCCGCGCCGGAGAGTAAGCGGGAGGTCAACCAATGACTGTCTCAGTGGACGGCCGGATAGCGGTCGTCGGTATCGCGCTGCGGATGCCGGCTGCCGGTACGACGGGTGAGTACTGGCGCACCATTCGCTCGGGACGTTCGCACATCCGCCGCTTCTCCGCGGAGGAGCTGGAAGCCGCGGGGGTCGAACCCGCTCTGGCCCGCTCTCGTGACTTCGTCGGGGCCACGGCCCCGCTCGCGGGGATCACGGAGTTCGACGCGCCGTTCTTCTCGATGAGCGGCCGGGAGGCGGCGCTGACGGACCCGCAGCACCGGATGTTCATGGAGTGCTGCCACCACGCACTGGAGGACGCCGGATACGCAGGCGACCAGAGCGGGATCCGGACGGGCGTGTACGCGAGCAGCGGCTTCCACCTCTATCCGTTCCGGTCCTACCTGCACAGCAACGCGCTCGAAAGCCTCGACAGCAGCTTCGTCTCCGGCCTGCACCGCACAGTCGGCGGCTACACCGACTTCATGGCCACCCGCACCGCCTTCCGCCTCGGCCTGACGGGCCCGGCCCTCGGCCTCCAGAGCGCCTGCTCCAGTTCACTGGTGGCGGTGCACCTGGCGCGCCAGGCGCTGCTGACCGACGACGTGGATCTCGCCGTCGCGGGTGCCGCGGCCGTCCACGTGCCGCAGATCACGGGCTATGCGTACGCGCGGGGCTCCGTGCTCTCGCGCACCGGCCGGTGCCGTCCCTTCGACGCCTCGGCCGACGGCACCGTGGGAGGCAACGGTGTGGCCGCCGTCGTACTGAAGCGGCTGGACCGCGCCCTCGCCGACGGCGACTCCGTACACGCCGTGATCCTGGGCAGCGCCGTCAACAACGACGGCAGAACGAAACAGCACTTCACCGCACCGTCGGACAAGGGGCAGCGGGATGTCGTACGACGGGCTCTCGCGGCCGCGGAGGTGTCGGCGGGGTCGGTCGGCTACGTGGAGACGCACGGCACCGGTACCTACAAGGGCGACCCCATCGAATTCGCCGCGCTCACCCGGGCGTTCGCCGAGGACACCGACCGCACCGGCTACTGCGCGCTCGGCTCCGTGAAGGCCAACATCGGCCATCTGGACGTGTGTTCAGGGCTGGCAGGGCTGATCAAGGCCGTACTGGTGGTGCGGCACGGAACCGTTCCGCCGCTGGCCGGATTCGACGCCGCCAATCCCCTTCTCGCCCTGGAGACCAGTCCGTTCTACCTGCCCACCGGGTTGAGCCGATGGCCGGAGGATCTGTTCCCGCGCAGGGCGGCGGTCACCTCTCTGGGCGTCGGCGGCACCAACGTGCACATGGTCGTCGAGGAGGCTCCCCGCCGCGGCCGTACCTCGGCGGCCGGCGGACGCGGGGTCGCCGCGGATCGCACGCCCACGCTGCTGCCGGTCTCGGGACTCGGACGGAAGGCGCTGCTGGCAGCGGCAACCCGCCTGCGCCGGCACCTCGCCCTCAACCCGGCGGCGCGCCCGGAGGACCTGATGACGACCCAGGCTCTGGGCCGCCGTCATCTGCGCCACCGCCTCGTGGTGTTCGGGGAGACCCGTGCCGAACTGGCCCGTTCCCTCGACGACTTCATCAGCTCGGAGCAGGAGCAGGAGCAGGAGCAGGCGCAGGAACAGGAACAGGAGCAGAGGGAGGCGGCCGGACGCACGCCCGGTCGCCGCCGGTGGACCGAGGGCGTGGTGCCCCGGACCCGACTCGCCCCGGTGGGCTGGATGTTCAGCGGCCAGGGCGACAACCGCCCTGACATGGCAGCGGAGTTGTACGAGCGCTTCGCACCGGTCCGCGGGACGCTGGACACCTGCGAGGAAGTGTTCAGGGACGAGTACGGGCGGTCGCTGCTCGCCCAGTTGACGGGCACCGGCTCGGCGGCGGGCGGGGCGGCACGGCCGGTGCCGGAGGACCGGCAGACGGCGCTCTTCGCTCTGCAGGCGGCACAGTGCGAGCTGTGGCGGGAGCTGCGCGGAGAACCCTCGGCCGTCGCGGGCCACAGCGTGGGCGAGTACGGAGCTCTGTACGCGGCCGGAGCGCTGTCCCTGGAGGACGGTCTGCGCATCACGGCCGAACGGGGCCGGCTGATGGAGGCGGGTTGCGCCGACGGCCGCATGCTCGCGGTCTTCGCCGGTCACGAGGCCGTCTCCCGCGTGCTCGCCGAGTGCCGCGGCCTCGACCTGGCCGCGGTGAACGGAGAGCGGCATCACGTGGTGGCCGGTCCGGCGGAGGCAGTCGGACGGGCTGCCGGTCTCCTGGCCGCCCGGTCCGTGCGCGTCCACCAACTCGCCGTCGACCGCGCGTTCCACAGCCACCTCGTCGAGCCGGTTCTCGACGAACTCGAGGCACTGGCCGCACGTCTCCAGCTCCGGCCCACGCGGCTGCCCTACGTCAGCGCGGTGGACGGTGCGGTCCGGCCCGAGCACTGGGTGCCGGACGCGGCGTACCTGCGCAGGCAGGCACGGGAAGCGGTGCGGTTCGACCGCGTCCTGGAGCAGCTCACAGGGATGGGCTGCACGCTCCTCCAGGAGCTGGGGCCCGGTTCCGTGC
The DNA here is from genome assembly GCF_042653885.1 of Streptomyces ovatisporus. NCBI lineage: Bacteria > Bacillati > Actinomycetota > Actinomycetes > Kitasatosporales > Streptomycetaceae > Streptomyces > Streptomyces ovatisporus. The sequence goes on along the minus strand of NZ_JBHSFH010000018.1, from coordinate 32,799 downwards.
TGAGCGGCCTCGCCGCACGTGCCGAGCCGGCGGCGACGGCGCTGCCCACCGTGCGGGCCGGGGGAGGGCTGACGCCCCTGTGGACGGCGATGGCGGAGCTGCACTGCCGTGGCTATGCGCTCGGCTGGCGGGAGGCAGTCGGATGGAGCGGTGGCCGGCGGGTGCCGATGCCGGGCTATCCGTTCCAGCGCAAGTCCTACTGGACTGGACCCGAGCTCGTCGAGAGCCCGGGTGAGAAGAAGGCCGACGAAGACGAAGGGGGCTCCGTGATGACGAGGCCGGAAGAGGAAGCACTGGCTCAGGTGATACGGCTGACGGCCGACCATCTCGGCCTCGACGAGGCCGAGTGCGAGGCGGAGGTACCGTTCTTCGACCTGGGGGCCGACTCGCTGCGGATGATCAATCTGCTGCAGGACATCGAGCACCTCTACGGCGTGAAGGTCGCCGTGCGCGAGCTCTTCGAGGGGGTCGACACGCCCCTGCTGCTGGCCCGGCTGGTGGCCCGGCGCACTGCAGGCGAGCCCCGGACGCCGGCGGAGGCGGCAGCGTCGCCCGCGAGCGGGACGGCCCCGGTCCGCGAGGCCGCTCCCGTACACCTTCCGGCGCCGGCCCAGGCCCCGGCTCCCGGCGAGGACTTGCGGGCGGCTCCCCGGCCCGCGCCGGAGGGCGGCCCGGCACCGAACGTCCCCGAACAGGCCGCCGCCGGCGCCGTGACGGGGCTCGCAGCGCCGCCCGCCGGTGGCGAGGGTCCTTTCGCGACGCAGGCGTCGCTCGACGCCCTCACCGCCCAGGTGAACCAACTCGTCGAGATCCAGATGCAGTTGATGCAGCAGGTGTCGGAGCTGCTCGCCGCCGGACTGCAGGCACCGTCGGACGGCCGGACCGCGGGTCTGGTGGCCCGATGAGCGCTTCCGGCAGTGCGGACCTGACGCAACTCACCGCTCTGGCAGCGAAGATCACCAGCCAGATCGCACAGTTCAAGGGAACGGAACTGGAGCACACGGGACCTGCCGCCGTTCCGCCGGGGAACGGCCCTGTGGAGCGCGTCGCCCGCGCGCATCCGGAACCTGCCGCCTCGGAACCCGCTGCCCCGGAACCCGCTGCCCCGGACCCCGCCGCCCCGGAATCCGCCGCCCCGGAATCCCGCCATGCCGGTGGAGCGCAGGTCCACGGCCCGCGCGTGACGGTCTCGCGTGACTCGTCGATGACGTCAGCGGTGCCCGGGTCGCGCCGGCATCTCGATGATCTGATCGAGCGGTTCACGGCCCGCACCGCCCGCTCCAAGGCACTCGCCCGCCGTTACCGGCCGGTGCTCGCCGACAGCCGTGCGACCGTCGGTTTCCGCAACTCCACCAAGGAGATGCTCTATCCGCTCGCCGGGCAGCACGCGAAGGGCGCCCGGCTGACGGACGTCGACGGCAACGAGTACGTCGACATCACCATGGGGTTCGGCACGCTGCTCTTCGGGCACGAGCCGGATTTCCTCACCGAGGCGGTACGCGAACACCTCTCCCGCGGACTGCGGCTCGGCCCGCGGAGCCCCGAGACGGGCGAGGCGGCGGAGCTCCTGACGGGTATGACCGGCATGGAGCGCGTGGCCTTCGCGACGTCCGGCACGGAGGCCAACGCCTCCGCCTTCCGCCTGGCCCGCGCCGCAACGGGACGCTCCAAGATCGTTGTATTCCACGGGGCTTACCACGGGCACGCCGACGCCACTCTCGGCCGCAGTGTCGGCAGGGGCCCGGACCGTCGCACCGTTCCGCTGTCGCCGGGAGTCCCCACGAGCGCCATGGCCGACCTGATCGTGCTGGACTACGGGGCTCCGGAGAGTCTCGACGTCATCGCCGAGCACGCCCATGAGATAGCGGCGGTGGCGGTCGAACCGGTGCAGAGCCGCAACCCCTCGCTCCGGCCTGTGGAGTTCGTGCGGGAGCTGCGTGAGCTGACCAGCCGCACGGGCATCGTCCTGCTCTTCGACGAGATGCTCACCGGGCTGCGCCCGCATCCCCGTGGTGCGCAGGACCTCTACGGCGTCGTGCCGGATCTCGCCACCTACGGAAAGCTGCTGGGCGGGGGTTTCCCCGTCGGCGCTGTCGCCGGCAGGGCCGACCTCATGGACGGAGTCGACGGCGGGCAGTGGCAGTACGGCGACGACAGCCACCCGGAGCGTGAGACGACGTTCTTCGGCGGCACGTACCTCCAGCACCCGTTGGCGATGACCGCGGCCTGTGCCGTCCTGCGGCGTCTGAGCGAACAGGACGGCGAGGTCCAGCGCGGCCTCAACTTCCGTACCGGGCAACTCACCGACAGCCTCAACCGCTTCTTCGAGGACGAGGAGTTCCCGCTCAGGGCTGTCCGCTACGGCTCAATGTTCCGCTTCGAGCACCGCGCCGACCTCGAACTCCTCTACCACCACCTGGTGCTGCGAGGCGTCTACGTCTGGGAGTGGCGGAACTTCTTCCTGTCCACCGCGCACTCGGACGACGACGTCGCTTTCGTCGAGGAGGCGGTCACCGATTCCCTGCGGGAACTGCGCGGTGCGGGCTTCTTCCCGCGCCGAAGGGCGGCGCGTACCCCGGCACGGACGAACCCCGCCTCCCCGCCGGCGAAACCCCGGCCGCGGACCGCACCCGAGGTGAGCCTCTACTTCTTCGGCGACTACCCGGAGCAGGAATCCGCCGCCGACGCCTACGACACGATCTCGGAGGCCGCCCGCTTCGCGGACCGGCAGGGCTTCCACGCCCTCTGGCTGCCCGAGCGCCACTTCCACTCTTTCGGCGGCGTCTTCCCCAACCCGTCGGTGCTTGCTGCCGCGTTGGCACGGGAGACCGGACAGATCCGGATCAACGCCGGTTCCGTCGTGCTCCCGCTGCACGATCCGGTCAGGGTCGCCGAGGAGTGGTCCGTGGTGGACAACCTCTCCCGCGGCAGGGTCGGACTGGGCTGCGCCGGCGGCTGGAACGCCCGCGACTTCGTCTTCTTCCCCGAACGCTTCGGCGCCCACCGGGACTTGATGTACGAACAGGTCGCGGACGTGCGGGCGTTGTGGAGCGGCCGGGGTCTGCGGAGGAAGACCGGCGCCGACGAGACGGACGTCCGGATCTTTCCCCGCCCCGTCCAGCCGGAACTTCCGATGTACACGGCGATCGTCGGCAACCCCGAGTCGTACGAGAAGGCCGGCCACCACGATCTGGGCGTCGTCACCAACCTCATGGGCCAGAGCCCGGAGCAGCTGGCCGAGAACATCGCGCTCTACCGGCGTGCCCGTGCCGAGCGTGATCTGGACCCGGACGCGGGCAGGGTGGCCGTGCTGCTGCACACCTACCTCGCGGAGAACCATGCGGAGGCCCGTGCCACCGCGTACAAGCCGCTGTTCCGCTACATGCGTTCGTCGCTCTCGCTCTTCGGGCAGATGACGAGCAGCCTCGGCCGGCGCATCGACCTGGCCTCGCTCAGCGAGGACGATCTCGACGCCCTCTTCGGCCGGGCCTACGACCGGTACTGCGACCAGCGGGCGCTCATCGGCAGCCCGCAGCAGTGCCTGCCGGTCGTGGACGCCCTTCGTGAGGCCGGCGTCGACGAGGTCGCCGCCCTGCTCGACTTCGGGCTGTCGCCGAAGGCACTCCTCGACGGGCTGCCCCGTCTGGACGCCCTGCGGCAGTCGCTGCACGGCGGGCCGGAGACCGCTGCCGGGGAGGCGGACACCGTGCCCTCCGTCACCGTCGCCCGCCCCGCCGCGTCCGGGGACGCCCCCGCCTGCGGAGACCGGCACCCGGCCGGCGAGTCCGCCGCCGACGAGCCGTCCCGGGGGTCCGCCGCCGACGAGCCGTCCGGCGGCCGGCCCTCCGGGGGCGAACCGGCCGACAAGCCTTCGGCCGACGGGATTTCGGAAGGTGCTCCGCTCTCTCCCGGCCAGCGCCGCATCTGGATCCTGGAGCAGCTGCTGCCCGGCCGCTCCGCGTACAACGAACCCGCGGCGATCCCCCTCGACGGCCCCCTCGACACGGACGCACTGCGCGAGGCACTGGGAAGCCTGACCGAGCGCCATGAAGTGCTGCGCACCGTCTTCCGCACGGCGGCGGGCGAGCCCGTGCAGTACGTCCTGCCGCACTCCACGCCTGAACTCCCCGTCGTCGACTGCTCGGGGAGCACCGAAGCAGCAGCGGTACGTGAAGCCCTGGCCGCCGAGAGCGAACGGCGCTTCGACCTCGAACGCGGTCCCCTCTTCCACGCCCGTCTGCTGCGGCTGGCCGATCAGAGGCACGTGCTCGTCCTCTCCTTCCATCACATCGTGGTCGACGGGGTCTCCGCCGGAATCGTCACGCGCGACCTGTCGGCCCTCTACCGGGCCGCACAGTCCGGCACCCGAGCGGATCTGCCCGAACTCCCCTTCACCTACCGGGAGATCAGCCGCCGGCAGGCCGCTGCCGCGCAGACGGGGCAGGCCCACGACGAGGACCTCGCCTACTGGAAGGAGGCACTGCGCGGGGAACTGCCGGTGCTCGACCTCCCGGCGGACCGGCCGCGTCCGCGGAGGCCCTCCGCGCGCGGCCGCTCCCTGCACCGGACCCTCGCGCCCGAACTCGTCGCCGGGCTGCGGAAGTCGAGCCGCAGCGCCCGGGCCACGCTGTTCATGACCCTCCTGTCGGGGTATGCGGCGATGCTCCGCGAGGTCAGCGGCCAGGAGGACATCGTCATCGGCACGCCGATCTCCGACCGCCCCGAAGGCACCCACGACCTGGTGGGCTTCTTCGTCAACACCCTCGCCCTGCGCCTGGATCTGAGCGGGTCCCCCACTTTCCGGGAGCTCCTCGAACGCGTGAGAAGCACGACGCTCGACGCGTACGACCACTCCGGGACGCCCTTCGACACAGTCGTCAACGCGGTCTCACCACCCAGGGAGGACACGTCCCGCACACCCGTCTTCCAGGTCATGGCCGAGTACGAGAGCGGACCGCCGTTCCTCCTCGACCTTCCGGGCGTCACCGCACGTCCCGCGGCCGTCGGCGCGGACAAGGCGCTGGTGGACCTGACGGTGTACTTCTCCGTGACCGGCGACGGCGTCGGGTGCCGCTTCGAGTACAGCAGCGATCTCTTCGACGAGGCGACGGTCGCGGACTTCGCCGAACGGTTCGAGCGGATCCTCCGCGCAGCCGCGGCAGATCCATCGGTGCGGCCGGCCGCCCCTCGCACGGAGGGCTCCGCGGAGGGGACCGCCCGGCCGGTCGAGGAGACGACGGTGCACGAACTCTTCGCCAGGCAGGTCCGCCAGGACCCCACGCGGCCCGCCGTCACGGCGCCGGACTGCTCGCTCAGCTACGGCGAACTCGACGCACGCGCGGAACGCCTCGCGGGCGTGATACGCGGGCTGCCCGTGGACTCCCGTCCGCCGGTCGCGCTGTGGCTGCCGCGGTCCGCCGGATTCGTCGTCGCCATGCTCGCCGTGCTCAAGGCCGGACGCCCCTGTCTTCCGCTGGACCCCGCGCTCGGCCCGCAGCGTGTCGCCGACGTCCTGACGGACAGCGGGGCCGGGATCGTCCTCACGAGCGGGGACGCGCCCGCGCTGCCGCCGCTGCCCGAGGGCGTCACCGTGCTGGATCCCGCCGCCGCGGCAGCGGATGGGGCGGCCACCTCCGACCCGGCCGACCACTCGGGCAACTCGGCGTCTCCCGGCGGGACTTCACAGACCTGCTGTTTGATCTACACCTCCGGCTCCGAGGGCACGCCGAAGGGCATCGAGCTCAGCCACCGTGGACTCGTGAACCTCGTGCAGTGGCATCACAGCCGTTTCGGCACCAGCCCGGACACCCGCTCCGCCGTCGTGTGCAGCCAGAGCTTCGACGCGTCACTGCTGGAGATCTGGCCCGTTCTGGCGGCGGGCGGCAGCGTGGTCGTCGCCGGCGAGGAGGTGCGGCTCGATCCCAAGGCCCTGAGCCGCTGGTACGAACGGGAGGGGATCACCTTCACCATGCTCCCCACGGCGCTCGCCGAGGAGCTGCTGGCCCTCCCCCCGGGGCAGCAGCCGCCGCTGCGGCACCTGGTCTGCGGCGGTGAGCAGCTGACGCGGCGCCCGCACGCCGACGCGCCGTACGAGACGGTGAACGTCTACGGTCCGTCGGAGGTCACCGTCCTGGCCACCGCCCATACCGTCCCGGCCGCTCCCGCGGACGGCGACGACCGGCCGATCCCCCTCGGGCACCCGATCGACAACACCCGGCTGGACGTCCTGGACAGCGAGGGCAGGCCCGTTCCCCGCGGCACCGTCGGGGAGCTGCACATCAGCGGACCGGGGGTGGCGCTCGGCTACCACCGTGATCCGGAACGGACCTCGGACCGGTTCGTCCCCACCACCGGGGGAATCCGCTACCGCACCGGCGACCTCGTGGAGTGGGGCCCGGAGGGAGCGCTGGTCTTCCGCGGGCGTGTCGACGACCAAGTCAAGATCAGCGGCTTTCGGGTGGAGCCCGCCGAACCGGACCGCGCACTGCGTGAGCTTCCCGGCGTTCGGAACGCAGCCGTGGTGGCCCGCCGCGACCCGCAGCGCGGCCACCGGCTGGTCGGCTACGTCGTGCCGGAGGGCGGTGGCTGCGCAGACGAACCGATGTATCTGGCGGAGCTGGAGAAGCAGTTGGCCGCGAGGCTTCCGCATTACATGGTTCCCCGCGAGTGGGCGGTGCTGCCGAAGCTCCCGCTGAACGTGAACGGCAAGCTGGACCGCTCCGCCCTGCCGCCGGGCACGGTGCCGGCTCTGGCGCCACCGCCTCCGGATGCCCGCGGGGCGGGCGCGAGCGGCCCCGACGTCGAAGCGACGCTGCGGAAGCTGTGGGCGGACGCCCTCGGCGCGGACACCGAACACCTCGCTGACGACGTCTCGTTCTTCTCCGTCGGCGGCGACTCCCTCAGTGCGATCCGACTGGTGGGCCGGGCCGGGGAGGAGTTCGCCACCGACTACCCGGTGGTGCGCTTCTTCGAAGAGCCCACACTCAGGGCGATGACCGTCCACCTCGCGGGCGAACCCGACTCCGGCGCGCGTGTGCGGGGGGAAGTATGACGCTCTCGGAGAACTGTTCGCTGGAGGCCCTCCTGGCGTACGTCGCAAGGGAGGACATCCGGCTCGGCGCGAGCGGCGGGACCCTGCGCTACGACGCGCCCGCGCACCGCGCCGGGCCGCTGCTGGAGGCGGCACTGCGGCGTCACAAGCCGGCACTCCTGGCCCGTCTCGCGGATGCTCCCGACCGGGCCGGCGAAGGCGGCGACGCCGACGCGGTCGGCGATGCCGATGCCGATGCCGGCGCCGATGCCGATGCCGGCGCCGATACCGGTGCCGCCGGCGAGACCGTCGAGGAACGCGCACCGGCCAGCCGGGAGCAGTCCGGCATGGTGATGCGGCATGAGCAGAGCAAGGAGCCGCAGGTATGGAACGTCGCACTGAGACTGCGGTTCGAAGGCTCCCTGGACGAACGGGCGCTGCGGAGCGCGCTGCAGGAGCTGATTCACCGGCACCATGCGCTGCGCAGCCGGTACGTGTGGGACTACGAAGCTGGCGGCTCCGGCGGTACCGCCGGCTCCGGCACAGTCGACAGAACGGCGAAGTCCGAACGGGAGTTGTGGCAGGAGGTGCTGGCGCCCCGTCCGGTGCCCCTGCCGGTCGAGGACTTGCGCGACCTTTCCCCGCCTGAACGCGAGGAACGGCTCGATGCCGCGTGCGACCGCGTCGCGCAGACGCCCTTCGACGTCGCACGAGGCGTGCAGCCTCGTATCAGGCTCCTCCGCACGGGAGACGAGAGCCGCACGCTCATGCTCGTCCTGCACCACATCTCCTGCGACGGGTGGAGCGTGAGCGTCCTGCTCCGGGAACTGAGCACGCTGTACCGCAACGAGGCAGGCCACCGTCCCCTTCAGCCGCTCCCGCCGCCCACCTCGCAGTGCACCGAATACGCGCGGCGGCAGGCGAGTTCGTCAATGTCGGAGGCGGAGCACCGTCGCCGGCTGGACTTCTGGGCGGAACGGCTGGCGGGCTGCCGGGCGGACAGCGGACTGCCCGCCGACCACCCACGTCCCACCGTGCTGTCCGGCCGGGGCGCGACGGCTCACGCCGTCGTGCCGGCCGAACTCTTCCAGGCGTTGCAGCGTTTCGCCCGCGAGACCGGGACCACACCGTTCGCCGTGATGCTCGCGGTCCTCGGCCGGCTGCTTCACCGCCGCAGCGGCCAGGGGGATTACGTGCTGAGCACTGCGTATGCCAACCGCGCACATCCCAGCACGGACACGCTCGTCACGTGCACCGCCGGCGTTCTGACTCTCCGGCTGCGCATGGACGGGGACGAGGAACTGACCGAGCTGTGCCGTCAGGTGACGGCGGGTCTCGCGGGAGGCATCGCCCACTTCCTCCCGTACGCGCAGATCAAGGAGGGCCTGTCCCGGCAGCACGGCATCGAACTGCCCGGCAGCATCCCCCTGGGTGCGACGTACCAGAATTCGGTCGACCTGAGCGTCGAACTCCCGGGCGTCAGCACCGTCGTCACCGACCAGACCGGCTTGACGGCCCGCCGCGACTGCAGCTTCAGCATCCTCCCGTGCCCTGACGGCACAGCCGAGATCCACACCGAGTACTCGACGGACCTGTACCGGCCCGAAACCGTGGACGGCTGGCTCACCGAGTATGTCGGCATGGTGGACGCCATGGTGCCGGGAGACCGGACGCTCGGGTCCTCGGGTGCCGTGCCGGCAGCGCTCTGACCCCCGGCCCCCGGGGCGACGGCTCCGCTTCGGCAGACACACCCACTGAGCGGGCGAGCGGTCGCTGCGGGACCGCTCGCCCGCTCAGTCGCCGGCCGTCCCGCCGGTCTCCTCGACGCGCTCGCGTACCCACGCGAGGAACGCCCGTACTTCGGTGCCGGGCAGGGGGTCCGGGGACGAGCGGGGGCGCTCGAAGCTGCGTACCGCGGCGTCGATCAGGGGCCGGAACTCCTCCTCGGCCGCGGCGGTCTCCTGCGCCGCGGCGCGCTTGGCCGTCCAGCGTCCCGTGCGGCAGAACACCACCGAGCGGCAGCCGTTGAGAACACGGTTGTCCGCGAGGTGGCCCTCGCCGTCGCTGTGCTCACGGACCGATGCGCGGATCGCGGCGAGCACTGCGGAGCGCTTCGGTGCGGCGATCACCTCCCGCGCGGGACGGCCGTACAGCGAGAGCCCGGCCTGATGGGCGACGGAGCGGTCGATGACATACCAGAACGCCGGGGACCCAGCCGCGTCGAAGGCCGCCCGGTTCGGCAGCAGCGGACCGGTGTTGAGGTCCAGCAGATACCCGGCCTCGCCGGAGGGGCGGCCCGCGAAATCCGCTCCGTAGACCACCAGTTCCAGACCCGGCGCGGGGCAGGGCAGGCCGGGGTGGGCGAGAGCTCCGGCCAGGTCGTGCAGGGCCGGGCCGGGCAGCGCGGGGTCCACGACGACCGTGACGTCGACGTCGCTTCGGCCGTGCCGGTAGTCGTCGAGCGCGAGGGAACCGACCGCGGACACACTCACCAGATGCGGCCCGCACACCGTGCGTGTGCGGACGACGAGTTCCTCCAGGTAGGCACGGAGTTCGCGGGGGAGGGACGGCCGCGCGTCGATGGTGTCGGTCACCCGCCCAGTATCCACACAGTGATCAAGGCGGACGAGGGCGCCCGAGGAGGCAGGCCCGTCAGCGCTTCTCCCGGCCGGAGCCGGACGGGACCGGGCGGGCGGCGGCGCGGCCCCGGCGAGGTGGCCGGTGAGCCCGCCGGGAAGTCCCCTTCCGGATCAGCGCGGGCCCGTCCTGCCGGTGACCTGCGGCGGCCGGCGGGGTGGGTACCTCCGCAGCCGGCTGCGGCTCGTCGTCCGCCGGTACGTCGATGGAGTGGCCGGGCAGAGTCCTGGCGAAGCGCCAGCCTCCGCAGCCCAGTTGGAGCTGGAGGTCCCAAGTGCCGGGTGCGAGCGGCCTGCCGTTGTCGGCCGACGACGGGTCGACAGTGAACTCGGTTTCGAAACGCAGGGCGCACACGTCCCGTTCACGGCGTGCGCCGGGCAGGAGGGAGGTCAGCCATGCAGGCAGTCGCAGGCGGCGCGCCACCCTGGCTGTCATCTCCGCCGTCCGGTTGCCCTCCGGGCCAGGGGGCACTTCGACCACTCGGTGGTCGAGCGGCACGCTGACCACGGTGCCGCCTTCGCGGTGGCGGAGCAGGCCGCGCACGTTGCTGCGGCGCACCGCGCCGGTGAAGTCGGCCGCCTCGGCGGCCTCCGGCACGGCGGCGACGCCCGGCGGCAGCCGCAGCACGTAGCGGCCCTGGGCGCGGTGGAAGGCCAACGGCTCGGCACGTGCGCGTTTTTCGCGTCGGCGGACCAGCCGGGTGTCGCACGCGAGGGTGAGCCGTCCGCTGTCCCACTCGGCGTGGCCGACGCGGGGCCGATGGTCGATTCCGGCTTCGAACCGGGCGTGTTCCTCCAGCAGTTCGAGCTCGCCGTGCCGGGCGAGAGCCGCGACCACCCGCAGCCGCGTGGGAAGTGCCGCGTCCGCCTGGGGCGGCATCTCGGCGGCCAGGGCTCCGACGGCGTCGAGCCATTGCTCCCGGCGGCCGCGAGGCTGGTCGAGCAGGCTGCGTCCGCCGAGCCGGGCGAGCGCCTTCTTGCCGTACCAGTTGGCGGCCAGGCGGTAGCGGTGGCGGCCCGGGGCGACGCGGGTGCCGGGCGCGTCCAGGATGGCGAGGACCTTGCGGATGCTGTCCACGTAGGGGCCGGGTTCGATCGTCCGGTAGCTGATGTTGTGCTCGTCGCCCCGGTGCTTCACCCAGTGGTAGCAGGTGTAGTCGTGCACTGTGGCCACGCGGTCGGTGAGGAGGTAGGCGCGCAGGGTGAACATGTGGTCCTCGAGCCGTACTCGGCCCTCCTCGAAACGCAGCTCGTTCCTCTGGAGGAAGTCGCGGCGGAACAGCTTGTGCACGGTCATCGAAGCGAGCAGCGCGACGTCCGACCGCAAGTCCGCGTGGCTGAGCGGCTCTTCGAAGAGGGCCCGGGGAGCGCGGCGTCCGTGTCCGGCGATGCGGCCGATCACGATGTCCGCCCCGGTCTCCCGCGCGCGCTCGCAGGTCCGCTCCAGGGCCTCGGGGGCCAGCCAGTCGTCGTCATCGACGAAGAAGACGAACTCGCCCCGGGCGGCGTCCATGCCGATGTTGCGCGGCCTGCCCGGCCAGCCGGAGTTCGGGGTGCGGATCACGCGTACCGTCCGTCCGGCTCCCCGGCGGGCTGCTTCGGACTCCAGCATCGCGGGTGTGCCGTCGGTGGAGCCGTCGTCGACGTAGACGACCTCGAAGTCCGTGCGCGGCAGAGTCTGAGCGAGGAACGAGCGCAGTCCGGTCAGGACCGTCTCGCCGCTGTTGTGGGTGGGAACGACGACGCTGACCTTGAGCGGTGCCCGGCACTCGGTGGGCTGCGATGTACGCAAGGGGGCCTTTCCATGAGATGCGTCTTACTTGTATGCCTGACCGCACGTTACAAAGCGAAGGTTAACGGCATGCAACCGGTCAGAAGGGGCGTCGTGAACGGCCGCGCTGTACATGCCGTGCCGTGCCTGGTCTGTGCCGTGTCAGCGCCGTGTCCGTGCCCCCTGGTGGACTGTCCGCCCGCGTACTTCCCGGGTGCCACGCCTCGCCGTCGAGGAAGCTGTGGGATGTCTCACCGCTGTCAGGGCCGCACCCCGGCGGCGGAGCCCGGCACCGAGGACACGCGAGCCAGAACGCAGTCGAACTCGACCACCCGCCCAGTGGTTTCCTCGCGCGTGACCGGGTACAGACCGGTGATCCCGAAACCCGCCTCCTCGTACGCGGCGAGGGCCTCGGTCATGTGCGGGCTCCCTTCGTACAACTGCAGGGCGGCCACTTCGGATTGCATGCCGACGTACTCGTCGAGCCGTTCACCGGCGCCGGCGAAGACCTCCATGTCGAAACCCTGGGTGTCCATCTTCAGGAACGGCCGCGGATTCGCTATCCCGTGCAGCGCCTCGTCCATGACCTTGTCCAGGCGCCGCACCTGCACCTGCGTCGTACGGGTGTCGGCGAACCGCTTGTAGCGCTGCTGTCCGTACGCGCTCGGCTCCAGCAGCGAGTTCATGGTCTTCCAGCCCAGGTGCATGCTCTGTACGGATTCGCTGCGTCCCAGTGCGACGGGGCGGACCCACCAGTCCGGGTCCCGCTCGGCGGCCTTCCGCAGCCGGGCCAGGGCGTCGGGAACAGGCTCGAAGGAGACGATCCTGCCCCGGTAACCCGACTCGCGGAGCTGCCTGCCGTACTGCCCGCGGTTGGCCCCGACGTCGAAGACGCAGTTCACTTCGTAGTTGGCCAGGAAGTCGGCGACGTGCCGGGCACACAGGCTGCTCGCCGCGGCCTTCCGCAGACCCCACCCCTCGGCGGGTGCGCGAGTGCTCCTCCGGCCGCCCCCGACCATCCACGCGTCCGCGCTCACCTTCGTGGCGCTGTAGCGGCCGCGCCGCGAGATCACGGCCGCGCCGGGGCCGAGGTCGACTACCTGAACTCCGAGCCGGGGGAGCGCGTTGAGCGCCTTCCTGAACATAGTTGTCATGCCGTTCGAGGCTAGGGGCGCGTGCGGCGCCCCTGTCAAACGAGGTCCGGGCCCCGCTCTCCGGGCCGTTCCGCACGGCCGTTCCGCACGGCCGTTCCGCACGGCCGCTCCGCACGGCCGCTCCGCACGGCCGTTCCGCACGGCCGCTCCGGCGGACTCTGCCAGCGGCGGCTTCCGGTGCCCGCTGATCACAACGGGCCGGTGTCATCGCCCGGAACCCTGTTCGGTATCCGTCGTACACCGGTACGCTGCGCCGCAGTTGCGGAGCATCGCGGAGGCGTGCGGTATGGGGGAGCCGGCATTCGGAGTCCTGGGGGCGCTCAGGGTGCGGGTCGACGGCGCCCCGGTCCGCATCGGCGGGCCCAAGCCGAGAGCGGTCCTGGCCACGCTGCTGCTGCAGCCGGGCGGGTTCGTCTCGCTCGACCTGCTGACGGAAGTGCTGTGGCCGGGTGGTGCGCCGCGGTCCGCGGTGGCCAACGTCCGGACCTACGTACGCACCCTGAGGCAGGCGCTGTCCGCGGCGGGAGTCGTCACCGACGGGCTGCGGACCGAGGCGTCCGGCTACGCGTTCGATGTCGGGCCCGGCGACCTCGACCTGCTGCTCTTCGAGGAGCGTCTGGAGCGCGCCCGTGCTGAGCGCGAGGAGGGCGACGACGCCGCCGCGCTGCGCTGTTACGAGTCGGCGCTCGGCCTCTGGCGCGGCAGCGTTCTCCAGGACGTGCCGTCGAGCGTCGTGTGGGATCCGGCGATCGCGAGGATCGAAGGGCTGCGGTCGGTCGCGGTCGACGAGTGCCTGGAGGTCCGGCTGCGGCTGGGCGACTACGCCTCACTCGTGGCCGATCTGCGGTCCCGGCTGACCGAGGATCCGCTGCGGGAGGACCTGTGGCGGATGGTCGTACAGGCCCTGCACGACTCGGGCCGCACCACCGAGGCCCGGTCCGCGTACGCCGAGGCGGAGCGGATCATCGCCGCGGAGCTCGGGATCGAACCGAGCGCGCCCCTGCGCGCCATGGGGGAAGAGGTCAACGGGTACGCCGGCAGACGCCGTACTGCCGGGCCCGGTTCGGTGTGTCAACTACCCATGGACGTACCGGACTTCACCGGTCGCGCCGACGAGATCGCCCTACTGGAGAGGCTGTTGTCGGCAGCCGGCCGGCAGCCCGTCGTCGCGGTCGTCTCGGGCCCCCCGGGGTCCGGGAAGTCCACGCTGGCGGTGCACGTGGCGCATCGGGTGCGCGAGTCGTTTCCCGACGGCCAGCTCTTCGTCGATCTGGGCGGGACCAGCGAGCATCCGCGCGAACCCGCGGACGTGCTGGCCGAGATGCTGCGCGGACTCGGAGTCATCGACAGCACCATCCCCGCCGAGATGGGCGAACGGGCCGCGCTCCTGCGCTCGCGTCTGGCACAGCGGCGGTTCCTGATCGTCCTCGACGACGCCGCCGTCAGCTCGCAGGTACGCCCCCTGCTGCCCGGCACCGGTGGGTCCGCGGTGCTCGTCAGTTCCCGCCGCCGGATGCCGGGCCTGCCGGCGCACCACTCGCCCCTGGGGGTGATGGACCGCGACGACGCCCGTGCTCTCTTCGGCGCGATCGTCGGAGCGGACCGGCTGCGGCGCGGAGGAGCGGACGTCGACCGGGTGATCGCCGCCTGCGGCTCGCTGCCGCTGGCCGTCCGGATCGCGGGTGCCCGGCTGGCGAACCGTCCCGGCTGGACCGTCGGCGCGCTGGCCGACTCCCTGCACGACGAACGGGGACGTCTGGACCGGCTGCAGGCGGGCGAGATGGAGGTACGGGCGAGCGCCGAGCTGAGCTACCGGCAGTTGCCCGAACCCGCCATGAGGGTCTTCCGGGCCTTCGGGCAGCTCGCAGACGTCGCCGTGGCGGGCTGGACGGCGGCGGTGGTGACGGGCCGCACCGACGAGGCGTCCGCCGCTCTGGAGACGCTGCTCGACGAGCACCTGGTCGAACTGGTGGGGACGGACCGCGTCGGACTCCAGCGCTACCGCATGCACAACCTGCTGCGCTGCTACGCCCGGGAGCTGGCCGAGGCGGACGGCCGCGAGGAGCGGAACCGGCAGCAGCTGCTCGTCACCGACGCGCTGATCGGCCTCGCCCGTACCGCGAACTCGGCGATGCCCAACCGATTCCTCGGAGTGCTCGGCGAGCCCGTGCCTCTGACCGGACCGGAGGCCGCACTGGCGGAGACCGTACGCGCGCGCCCCGTCGAATGGTTCGAGAGCGAACGCCGCCTTCTCGTCGGCGCCGTGGGCGCCGCGGTCCGGCTCGGCGAGACCGGCCGGGCCGCCGACCTCGCGATCGAGATGGCGAGCTTCTTCGACATGCGCGGCTACTACGGCGACTGGCGCAGCACGCACCAGCTCGTCCTCGAAGCGATGCCCGAGCAGTCCTGCGTGCGTGCGGCGGCCCTGCTGCGCAACATCGGCCAGCTCCACCTCTACCAGGACCGGTACGCCGAGGCGCTGGCGTGCTTCGACCGGTCGCGCGAGATCTTCGCGGGGCTGGGGCATCTGCCCGGTGAGGCGGTGGCGGCGGCAGGCGTCGGATCGGTCCACCGGGTCGTCGACGATCTGGACGCCGCGCTCGACGCGTTCGTCGACGCGCTGCGCGCCTTCGGCAAGGCGGGCGACAGGCACGGCGAGGCGGTGGCCCACAACGCGATCGCCTCGGTGTGGCTGGAGCGCAAGGACCCCGAGGCTGCGGCCGGCTGGCTCGACGGTGCGCTGGAACTCTCCCGTGAGGTCGGTGACCGGCACCGCGAGGCGCAGGTGCGCCGGCGGATCGCCGAACTGCACGAGCTGCGGGGTGAACCGGACGTGGCGCAGGCCGAACTGGAGCGCGCGCTGGGCATCTTCGACGACCTGGCCGACACCCACTGCGCTGCCTACGTGCAGCAGAGCATCGGGGAGCTGTGCCTCCGTCAGGGCAACGCGAGGGAGGCGTCGGCGCTGCTGACCGGCGCGCTCGCGGTGCAGCAGCAGCTCGGTGACCGGCGCGCGGAGGCCCGTGTGGCCTGCCTGCTGGGCGAGTTGCACCACGCGACCGGACGGGACCAGACCGCCCGGCGCTACTTCCACCGCTCCCTGTCGACGTGGCGTCGCCTCGACGCCCGCGACCAGGCTGAGTTGGTGGACGCGAAGCTGCGGTCGCTGCGCTGACGGGTTCCAGGAGCGACGTGCGGTGCGGGCACGGCTCGCCGGCCGTGCCCGCACCGCCGGCTCCCCGCCTGCCCGTCCGCCGCGCGGCGCGGCGGCGGGCCCGTCAGATGTCGCGGGACGTCAGCACCCGTTCTTGCTGACCTGGAAGCGCGTCGTGAAGTCCTTGTAGCTCACGCCCTGGATCACCGAGACGACGGTGCTCCCGCCGTGTATCTGCTCGTAGTGCAGGTGCGGTGAGAGTTCGTACTTCGCGGAGGTCTTGCCGACCTGGCCGATGAGCTGGCCGGCCTTGACGGTGGCGCCCTTGCTGACGGCCCGTGTCTTCAGATGGGCGTAGCGCGTCTGCCAGCCGTCCCCGTGCCCGATCACGATCGTGTTGCCGTAGCCGGTGCTCGTGGAGTAGTAGGAGTCGAGGACCTTGCCGCCGGCGCTCGCGAGCACCTTGCGGCCCAGGTCGTCCGGGGTGCCCGCGGAGTTGTAGTGGTTCCAGTCGATGGAGTGCCCCGGGCTGTGCCCGTCCCAGTTGGCGCCGCGCCATCTCTGGCCGCACTTGAACGGCATCTTGAAGGCCGGCCGTGCCGCCAGCGTCTCTTCCGAAGATGTGGTCTCCCCCGCCTGTGCGACGGCGAGCGGAGCCGTGACCACCACGGCGGCTGCCACGCCGACAGCGGCCAGCGTGCGGCGCGTTCGCTTCTGCATGTTCTCTCCTTCTCGGCTGGTGACCGGCTGATTGAAGGAGGCGGGCATACAAAGCGGATACAACCCCGGAGCTGGGGGGACGGCACGGGACGGGGCCAGGGGGCCGCGGCCGCCGCGCGTGCGCCGGCCGCGGAAGCCCCGCAGAACTTGCGCGGCGTGTGCTGGAAAACCACGTCCGCCCACGCCGTGACCGGTGGCCGCTTATAGCCTGCGAGGGAAAAGGGAATTGCGGCCGCACCCGCCCCGGCGGGGAATCCGTAATTCCGCCGGGGGGAGTCGAAGGGGTTTTTCATGGTTGAACCGCGTGAACCGTCGCCGTTGTCGGATCCGGGTATCGTGTCCGACCCGTATCCGGTTTATGCCGATCTCTCGGAGCGCGAACCGGTGCACTGGTGCGAGGAGTTGGGCGCCTGGGCCCTGCTGAGACACGCCGACTGCGCCGCCGCGCTGACGGATTCCCGTCTCAAGGCGGAGCGCATGGAAAGCGTCCTGGGGGTCAAATATCCGGGGCGGTCGCTTCCGCCGGACAGCATCTACCACCGCTTCACCAAGAACGTCATGATGTACACGGATCCGCCGCTCCACGACGTACTGAAGAAATCCACGCTCCCGGCATTCACGCGTGCCGCCCACGAGCATTACAGCCGGATCATCGAAAGCGTGGCGTCCGAGCTGGTCGCCGCGGTCCCGAGCGGGACGACGGAGATCGACGCCGTTCCCGCGCTGGCCGCCGAGCTCCCCGTGCGGGCCGCCGTGCGGGCCTTCGGAGTGCCGGAGGAGGCCCTGGAGTTCGTCATGCCGCGCGTGGACACGGTCATGACGTACTGGTCGGGTCCGCAGGAACAGCCGGTCGAGCTCGACCGGCTGCTGGAGGTCCTGGACGGCCTGCACGCCTTCGCCGAGGAGCTTCTGCGGGGAGGGCGGGGCCGGGTACCGCCGGACACGGTGATCGCGCGTCTCGCGGAGAGCGCGCAGGACAGCCCGGACTGCACGCCGCAGCAGACGGTCCATCAACTCGTGCTGCTGCTCATCGCGTTGTTCGCACCCACCACCCCGGGCTCCGCGAGCAGCGGCATGCTCTCGTTCGCCTCGAACCCCTCGCAGATCGAACGGTTCCTGTCGGACCGCGAGTGCGCCGGCAACGCCGCCAACGAGGTGGTCCGCTACAACGCGTCGAACCAGTTCACGTGGCGCGTCGCGTCGAGTGCGATCGACGTCGGCGGAGTGCGCATCGAGGAGGGACAGAGCGTCGCCCTGTTCCTCGGCGCCGCGAACCGGGACCCGAGGATGTTCGAGCGGCCCGACGCCTTCGAACTCGACCGTGCGAACAGCGGCAAGCACCTCTCCTTCGGCGCGGGGCTGCACTCCTGCCTCGGGAAGCAGATCGCGGGCCTCGAACTCAAATGGTTCTTCGCCGCGTTGTTCGCACGCTTCCCCGGGCTCCGGCTGGCGGGCGAACCCGTATGGAACTCGAACCTGGAGTTCCGTTCCCTGCGTTCCCTGCCGGTCAGCCTCAACTGACCGTCCGTCCGCGCCTGTCCGGTCACCGGGTACCGGCGCCTGCTCACACCTGGGGCGGCAGCGCCTGTTCGCACCAGATCACCTTGCCGTCCCCCGTGTAGCGGGTGCCCCAGCGCTCGGCGAACTGGGCGACGAGGAACAGGCCCCGTCCGCCCTCGTCCGTCGTGGCCGCGTAGCGCAGATGGGGAGAGGTGCTGCTGGTGTCGGAGACCTCGCAGATCAGGGTGCGGTCGCGCAGCAGACGGACGCGGATCGGCCCGGTCGCGTAGCGGATGGCGTTGGTGATCAGTTCGCTGAGGATCAGCTCCGTGACGAAGGCGACGTCCTCCAGTCCCCACTCGTCGAGCTGCCCGGTCACTGCGGCGCGCACGCCGGCCACGGCGGCGGGATCGGACGGCACCTCCCACTCGGCGATGCGGCCGGCCTCCAGCACGCGCGTACGGGCCACGAGCAGGGCGATGTCGTCGCTCTGGCGGTCGGGACGCAGGGCGTCGAGAATCGCGTCGCAGGCCTCCTCGGGCGACTGCTGCGCGTGGGACAGGGCCTCGCTCAGGTGCCGGAGGCCGGTGTCGATGTCCTGGCCGCGGCGCTCGACGAGGCCGTCGGTGAAGAGGACGAGCCTGCTGCCCTCGGGCAGTCGCAGCTCCGCCGATTCGTACGGCCGGCCGCCGATGCCGAGGGGGAGGCCGGGCGGGACGTCGGCGAAGACCACCGTGCCGTCGGGGCGTACCAGCGCCGGCGGCGGGTGGCCCGCGCTGCCGATGACGCAGTCGCGTGAGACGGGGTCGTAGATCACGTACAGACACGTGGCGCCGGTGACGGTGTCCTCGTCACCGGCGGCGACGGCGTCCTGGTCGATGCGGACGACCAACTCGTCGAGGTGGGCCAGCAGTTCCTCGGGCGGCAGGTCGAGGGTGGAGAAGTTGTGCACCGCGGTGCGGAGGCGTCCCATGGTGGCGGCCGCGTGCAGTCCGTGCCCGACGACGTCGCCCATGACCAGCGCGACGCGGGCGCCCGGCAGCGGGATGACGTCGAACCAGTCGCCGCCGACCCCCGCCTGCGCCGGCAGGTAGCGGGAGGCGACCTCGACGGCGGTCTGCTCGGGCAGCGCCCGCGGCAGCAGGCTCCGCTGAAGGGCGACGGCCATGCTGTGCTCCCGCGTGTAGCGGCGTGCGTTGTCGATGGACACCGCGGCGCGGGCGGCCAGTTCGGCGGCGAGGGAGAGGTCGTCGTCCTCGAACGGCTCGGGCTTCTCCGACCGCCAGAACGTGACCACGCCCAGCAGGACGCCCCGTGCACGCAGCGGCGCCGCGATGAGCGAGTGGATGCCGTAGTCGATGACCCGGGCGGCACGCACGGGGGCCACGGCCTGCCATCCCGGGGACTCGTCCAGCCGGGGTTCGAGCACTGCCCGCCCGCTGCTGAAGCTGCGTGCCTGGGGCGAGGACGGGACGAATGTGATGACGTCGTCGACCGGAAAGAGGGGCGGGTCGGCGCGGATTCCGCTGAAGGCGGTGCGGCGCATCCGTGTGCTGCCCCCGCCGCCTAGGCCACCGTCGCCGTCGCTGCCGCGCGGGTGCGGTTCGTCGCCGCGCAGTACGAGTTCGTCCAGGTCCACGGTGACGAAGTCGGCGAAGTGCGGGACGGCCACCTGCGCGACCTCTTCCGCGGTGCGGGTCACGTCGAGGGTGGTGCCGATGCCTCCACTGGCGTCGTACAGCAGCTGAAGGCGCTTGCGGACCAGGTCGACCCGGCGGGAGAGAAGGCGCAGCTCGGTGAAGTCCCGGAACGTCGCGACCCAGCCGGGCGGCCCGCCGCCGCGGTCCGTCGGGCGGCTGTTCACGGCCAGCAGCCTGTCCCCGGCGGGCAGCACCTCGTCGGTGGCGACTCGTCCCGAGGCCAGCAGTTCGGCCGTACGCGGTTCCAGTCCGAGACCGCCGACCGGACGGCCCTGCGCGTCGGGCGGCAGGCCGAGAAGACGCGCCGCTTCGTCATTGGCGAGCAGCAGCCGTCCGTCGCCGTCGACGATGACCACGCCCTCGTGGACGGCGTGGAGGACCGCGTCGTGGTGCTCGTACATGCGGGTCATCTCGAGCGGCCCCAGGCCGTGGGTCTGACGGCGCAGCCGCCTGCTCACCAGCGCCGTCCCTCCCGTGGCGAGGAGGAGAGCCGCCGCGGCCACACCCAGGAGCAGCGGAAGCTGCCGGTCCACGATGCCGCTGACCTTCTCCACCTTGATCCCGGCCGAGACGAGTCCCACGACCGAGCCGTCGTCGTCGGTCACGGGGACGACCACCTGGACGATCCGCCCGATGGTTCCCTCGACGGTCTCGGTGTGGACCTCTCCGCGGAGCGAGGGCGCGATGGTGCCCACGAACTTCTTGCCGATCCTGTTCCTGATCGGGTGGGTGTAGCGGATCCCCTTGGTGTCCGTCACGACGACGAAGTCGACGCCCGACCCCTTGCGGGCCGCCTCGGCGCGCGGCTGGAGCACCGCGGTCGGGTCGGGGGAGCGGAGGGCGCGGACGAGCCCGGGGGAGTCCGCGAATCCTTCGGCGACGGCGATCGACCGCTCCCGGGCGGCCTCGGTGCCGTGCGTGCGGGCCTGCAGCAACAGGGCGCCCACGGCTGCCAGGACGAGCAGCAGGATCACGGCCAACTGGAGGACGAACACCTGCTTGGCGACGCTTCCTTCGCTCAGCGGCGACCACCGGTGCCGTCCCTGCGAGCTCCGTCCCGGCGAGCTCCGTGCCGGGCCGCGACGTGCGTCGCGGCCCGGGCGGAGACCGGCTCGGTGAGGACGGGCGGCGCGGTCGGCGTGCTCCCCGCGGGACAGGGACCGGAGACGTCTCAGCGGCCCGGCCATGCCCATCCCTCCACTGCCCTTCTTCTCCGCCGAAGGTGGTCCCCCCTCATGCTGGCTCGCGAAACTGTGCCGGGCCAGTCCTGCGGGGGGTGACGTCTGTGTTTCCGGCGTCCCGGGGCACCCCTTCCGGGTGTCGCCGGGCAAAAGTTCGGCCGGGTTCCCCGTCTCGGGGCCTGACCTTCAGGGCCTGCCGTCGGGCGTTCGTCAGAAGGCGAAGAGGCTCCGGCCGGCCTCGTTCCGCATGCAGGGGTTGGAGAACGTGTGCTTCCAGGAGACCCGCTCGCCCTCCCACACGCCGTCCGCGGTGACGACGACCGGGTCCCAGATCCGCGTGCACACCGGCGCGGCCGAGCCGGTTTCCACGAGCTGCTGCAACTCCCCGTTCACCGCCCGTACTTCGTCGCAGGCGCGCGCGCTCGCCGGGTGGGTGCCGCCGGGCGTCGGCGCGCAGCTGAGCACAACGGCCCGCTGGACTGCCGCAGTTGCCACGTCGCTGCCCTTGCCGACGGTCAGAACCAGCGCTGAGGGGGAGTAAAGGCTCTTCGTCCCGACGGAGTCGGCGTGTGCGACACCGCTTCCGACGCCTGCCACGCAGCCGAGGGCCAGCGCGGCGGATGCTCCGAGAGCCTTGACGGTGAACCGCATTTCGAACACTCCTTGGATCGAGTTCACGAATATCGGACGGCCTGGACTCTTGCGCAAGTTGTGCGCAGACGCACACCGAACGATCACTTCCGGTCGTCGAACCCGTGGCGGTGCGTGGCCGATTGCCTGTCGGGGCAGCTCAGGAGTGGTGTCCGGGCATCTGGGACATGTCCAGCATGTGGATGAAATGCGGGTTGTACAACTGAAAACAACGTCGTGACCTGCGGGGACGTCGCCCGGCGAATTTCCCGGCCGTCACATCTCGGCTGGAAAGCACTGCTTCCGGGTGGTTCCCCGCGCCGAGTTGACGGGGGGTCCAGCCCGGCCCCGGCCCCGGCCCCGGCCCCGGCCCGCCTGCCGCGGGCGGTCGCTCTCTCCCGTGGCCCGCTCAGGCCAGGCGGGCCTTCCACTTCCGGCACAGTGACGCCGTGACCGGGTCGAACAGCTCGGGTGTGTCGATCTCGAACAGGAACTGGGCCAGCAAGTCCCTTTCCCGGTCGGCGAGTTCGACGCGCTCCAGCGTGTGCACGGCGCCGGCCCAGCGGGGCAGGTCGCAGACGGGCAGATCCCCGGCGATGCACCGCTCCAGAACACTTCTGGCCGTGGAGGCGTCGAAGACCACGGGAGGGCCCGGCTGTTCGTCGCACTGTCCTGCCGCCCGGATCGCCTCTTCCAGCGGGATCTCCCAGTGGATCAGGCCGCGAAGTGCCTCGCACGACGGTCCGCAGCAACCTGGTCCCATGAGTGCCTCCGTGTGTGAAGTGGTTCTGTGCGGCAGCCTTCCATGGCCGTCAACCAGGCGGTTCCGCGGCGCAGTTGAGCCGTTCCCGCTGCCGGGCCGTGCAAGGTGTCGTGCGCGGTGTACGCCTGTCGGCAGGTCAATGGGTCATGTCCGCCCTGACGGGGGTTCCTTGAGTATCCGTAAATCGGCGGACCCGTATGGACGTGCCACGAATCCGCGAGTACCGTCCTCGCGTTCGGTCGTAAGGGCTTGCGGTTCGAGCCCGAGGTATCGCGGCGGTGCTCCACGACGGGTCGGCCCGGCGAGGGCACACGTCGCCCCCCACAGAGGAGATACTTGTCATGACCACGATCTTCCGAAGACTGGCCGGTGGCGCGGCTGTGGTCTTCGCCCTGGTCTTCGCGTTCCCGGTGTCGGCCAGTGCCGCCGAGGCCGGCGACGTGGCCCGTCCGGCCGCCGCCCAGGCCCTTCAGGTCCCGGGCGACCCCACGCCGTCGGAGGGCTTCAAGACCGGTGACCTCACGGACGCTCCCGCGCCCGATGCCAAGGAGCGCGACGCCCGGGTCCCGGCCTGGAGCTACCACATCACCGCGTCGTGCGCCGGTTACGAGGGCGCGATACGCCAGGGCGCCAACTTCTGGGGCAGCGGCACCGAGACGTCCGGCAGCGGAACGCCGGTGGAGTGCACCGGCGGCTACATCGAGGGCTGCGGCGGCGCCGGCAACGTCGTCGGATGCAACTGGGGGCAGGGACAGCGGATCATGCTGTCCACGATCGTGAGCGACTTCGGTCTGCTCGCCGCCCACGAGTTCGGCCACAACTGGTACGGGCACTCCGACCCGGGCTGTGCGAACTGGGCAAGCGCATACGAGGTCATGCGGCCGACCATGTGCTGACGGGCTCTCCGCAGGGAGCGGGCCGGACGCGCGTCACCGCGGGTCCGGCCCGCTCCGCCTGTGTCCGTCCGCCTCCCGGACGTGTGGCCCCACGCCGACCGGTTGGCTCAACTACGCCCAACTGCATGGCACTTGGCCGTTCCATGCGCTTCACGCATGGCATCCTTGTCTGTCACGCACATTTCGCGCCGGGGGGTGTCGTATGGACGCGCGAGCCACGTCGCCCTCGGGCGGCGGCGAGGAGCAGCCGCAGAATCCGGGGGAAGGGCCCCGGCAGGATCCCGACGGGGCCAAGCGCTATCTGCGCACCCTCTTCGCCGTCCACGTGACGCTGCTGGCAACTGCCTTCTGCGTGGCCGTGTGGGCCCAGCGCGTCGAGCGCGACTTCGCCACCGCCGTGACCGCCCTGGGCGCCGTCTTCCTGCTCGTGCCGACAGTCGAGGTCGTCGCCAAGCGGGACGAGCGGCACGACACCACGCAGCACAGGGAGACGTTTCTCAGGGCGTTCGCGACGGCCGTGCTGCTGGCCGCCGTCGCGTGGTTCGCCGTGGGCGCTCTCCCCGTGGACGTCACGGACAGCACGGAGTTGAAGGGCGGCGAAGGTCTGCACCCCGGCGGGACGGCACAGTTGACGGTGGACGCGGAGCCACGCGGTCACGACGAGCTGAGCGTCACGCTGGCTGCCCGGGACGAGGCGGCGGGCGCGACCTCCTGTCTTCCCGGCAGCCGCCTGGAGTTCGCAGGCGAGGACCTCGCGGCGCCCGTCACCGTCCAGCTGGCCGGAGAACTGACGACGACCCTCCCGCTGGACGCCGCGGGGCCGGGCGTATCCGTAGGAGTCACTCTCCGCGCCGACGACGGCTGCCAGGTGACGCTCGTCGGCAAACAGACCCGCTACAAGTGACCAGAAGGAGAATCCGAATGTCCGCTGCCGCCCGACGTCTGCCCGCCGCGGTCTTATGCATCGCGGCGCTGGCCCCGGTCTCCGCCGCCTGTGACAGGGGCGGGTCCGACGGCCCTTCCGGGGGCTCGGCGTCTCCCTCCCAGTCCGCTTCCTCGATCTTCGAGAAGCCGTCGGTGACGGTCGCGGTGAAGAAGGGGCAGCCGGGGTTCAACACCCGCAGCGGCGAGGAGTACGAGTACGCGGGCTTCGAGACGGATCTGCTCAACGCCCTTGCGGACGGCGTCGGGTTCAAGAAGTACACCCACGACATTCCGTCCCTGCGGCGCGAGGACATTCTCCTCGACCAGGGTGCCGACCTGGTCATCGCCACGTACACCATCACCGACGCGCGCGACGAGAAGATCGACTTCACGGCCCCGTACATGAAGACCTATCAGGGCGTTCTCGTCCAGAAGGACGATTCGGAGATCGAGAAGCTGCAGGACCTCGACGGCAAGCGCGTGTGCAGCGCGTCCGGTTCGACGTCCGACCCCGGCAGCGTGGAGGGGGAGAAGGCCCAGAAGTCCATCAGCGAGGCACTGGGCACGCACGTCAGACCGGGGTTCCGCAAGGATTACAAGACGTGCGTCAAGGAGCTGGCCAAGGGCAACTTCGACGCGGTGTGGACGGACAAGCTCGTCCTGGAGGGCTTCGCGCACCAGAAGCCGTACGAGAGCGACGTGAAGGTCGTCGAGGACATCGAGATCGACAAGCAGCAGTACTACGGGATCGGCATACGCGAAGGGCACGGCGCGGACTGCCGCAGACTGAACGCCGCGCTGAAGAAGTTCCTCGACACCCGCTGGCGGATGACCTTCCAGCAGCACTTCCCGGACCTGGCCGAGGGGGACTTCGAGCAGCAGTACAAGCCGTCCGACTCCGAATTCGAGGACTACAGGGCGACGTCCTGCGGCGCGAAGTGAGGGGCCGCGACGAGGGGCCGCGACGAGCGGCCGCGAGATGAGCGCGAGGTGAGGGGCCCGCGAGGTGAGGGGCACCGTATAGCCCGGGTATAGCCGCGGGGACGAGGCTCTGGACGCCGTCGGCAGCGCCCATCAGCCCGCC
The DNA here is from genome assembly GCF_042653885.1 of Streptomyces ovatisporus. NCBI lineage: Bacteria > Bacillati > Actinomycetota > Actinomycetes > Kitasatosporales > Streptomycetaceae > Streptomyces > Streptomyces ovatisporus. The sequence continues at coordinate 7,656 of NZ_JBHSFH010000018.1, read as the reverse complement.
CCCGTCCACGGAGGAATTCCGATGCCCGAGCAGAGGCCGGAGGGCGGTCGCTTCGCCGCGACGCGCGCCGTCCACGTCTGGTACGGACGTGGAGCGGACGAGCTCGGCAAGGTCGATCTGACGCATCTGGACGACGGCGAACTCCGCTTGGTGCGCAGCAGACGGCCTCCCCTGGACGCCCACTACGGGAGTGCTCACGCGGCCGTGCGCCGCGTGCTCGCCGACCACTACCTGGGCGGACCGCCCTCCGCGATCACGTTCGGCCGGCACGTCTGCCCGCGGTGCGGCGATCCCTCGCACGGGAGACCGCGGATCTCGTCCCCCGTCACCGGACTGGAGTTCAGCCTGTCCCGCACAGGTCCGCACTGGGCACTGGCCGTCACGGCGGGGGAGCGGGTCGGCATCGACATCGAGTGCGGTGCGGGCCGGGCCGTGGACGGTGCCGCCGAGGTCGCGCTGTCGGACGGTGAGCTCGCCCGGCTGAGAGCTGTCGAACACGCGGCCGGGCGGCGGGAGTTCTTCCTCCGTGCGTGGACGAGGAAGGAGGCCGTCCTGAAGGCCGCCGGAACCGGAATCGTCGCCGGCATGCGGGCCCTCGAAGTGCGTCCGGCGCAGAGGGGGACCGTACGGGTCGAGAACGCCGAAGCCGTACGGGGCGACCGCCCCCGGACCTGGCTCGTGGACGAACTGGCACTGGGCGACGGCCTGTTCGCGGCACTCGCCCGGGAGGAGGGCCGATGCGGGCCCGTGGTGCTGCGTCCCGTGACCAGAACCGAGAACGGAGCCGTCGCCGTATGACCACCGACCGCAGGTTGTTCCGCCGTTTTCTGCCCAGGCCCCGGGCGGAGGCCGCGGTGGTGTGCTTCCCGCACGCCGGGGGTGCCTCCAGCGCCTTCCACGGCTGGGCGGAGCTGCTGCCGGAGACCGTCGAGCTGATCGCGGTTCAGTACCCGGGGCGGCAGGACCGCTTCGGCGACAAGATGCCCGCCTCGATCCCGGAGCTCGCGGAGACGGTCGCCGGGAGCATCACGACACCCTTCCGGCGGCCCACCGCCTTCTTCGGGCACAGCATGGGAGCCCTGGTGGCGTTCGAAGCCGCCCGCCGGCTCCAGCCCCGCTTCCCCTCCCCGCTGGCCGCCCTGTTCGCCTCCGCCTGCAAGGCGCCGGCCGAACGCACCCCCAAGGGCCTGGACTTCGGGAAGGAGCAGTTGAGGGAGTACATCGTGGACCTCGGGGGTTCCGCCGCCCTCGCTCTTCAGCAGGACGAAGAGCTGTGGGAGGTCGCCGCTCCGGTGATAGAAGCCGATCTGCGCCTCACCGAGAGCTACCGCTACACCCCCGGCGCCCCCCTCACGTGCCCTCTGATCGCGTTCGGCGGCGCCCAGGACCGTACGGTCACGCCCGCCGACATCGCGCTGTGGAAGGAGTACGCGATCGGCGGAGCCGAGGTGCACGTACTCGAAGGGGGTCACTTCTACTTCGAGGACTCGCTTCCGCAGCTGCTGTCCGCCGTGGCCGGCGCCCTGCTCCAAGTGCCCTCGTCGCACCGGTGGTCAGGGCGTCCGGGCAGCGACCCGTCCGGGGTCTCCGGGGTCCTTCCCCCAGGGGGCGTCGGGGTCTCCCGGCAGGCCCCCTAGGGGACAGCTCGCAGGTTCCCCTGGCTTCCCCGGTGGCCTGTTGCTCTTCGACGTGGCACCTGCCAGCTTGGGTATGCAGGTGATGACGCGGGTTGACACGGAGGAGCTGGTCGGCATGGACGGCGGGTACTGGATCTACGCGGTGCTCGTGCTCGTCACCGTGCCGCCGATGGTGCCGAACTCCGCGCTGCTGGCCGGGGCCGGTGCTCTGGCCGCCTCGGGCGGCGGCCTCAGCGTGCCGCTCCTGTTATGCCTGCCCCTGGTGGGCGCGACCCTCGGGGATCTCGCGGTCTTCTCGCTGGGGCGCAGAGCACGCGGCCCCTCGATGACCTGGCTCTCCCGCGACCCGCGGCGCCTGTCGACGATGGAGCGGCTCTCCGGCCTGCTGGACCGGTACGGCGTGCCGTCGGTCATCGCCGTCCGGTTCGTGCCCACCGGCCGTGGCGTGGGCGGGCTCACGGCGGGCGTGGTCGGTTTTCCGGTCCGCAGCTTCCTCCTCGGGGCGGCCGTCGCCGAGGCGATATTCGTCTCGTACACCGTCGGGCTCGGCTACGTCGGGGGCCGCCTGGCAACGGACGGAGCTGCGCCCTTCGTCATCGGCCCGGCGGTGTCGCTGCTCGTCGCGGGGACGGTCCTGATGCTGCAGCGGAAATGCGGTCGGCAGGTCGACGGCCGTGCACTGGAAGGGGTTGGTGGGCAATGCGCCGGACCGGCGGAGCCGGCACCGCATCCGGGCACCCGCCGGACTCCCGGGAACCGAGCGGTGATGCGAAGTGACAGTCCCCCGCGACGGGAACGACCTGGTCGACGTGCTGGCCACGCTGGCCAACCCGCACCGGCTGCGGGTGGTGGCCGCGCTGTCCTCCAAGCGCAACTACGTGAGCCAGCTGGCCCGTGAACTGGGCATCAGCCGCCCCCTGTTGCAGGCCCATCTCAGAAAGCTGGAGTCGGCCGGCCTGGTGACCGCCCAACTGGAGGTCTCGCGTGACGGAAAGGCGATGAAGTTCTACGAAGTCACTCCCTTCGCGATCCACCTGTCACCGGAATCCATAGCGGCTGCGGTGCCGACACTCAGCCCACACGTCGCCGTCCGGCCGGACGGCGAGAAAGGAAATCCGTCATGACCAACCGCGGATGGCAGGAAATAGTCGGCGTCGTCGGCATCTTCGGAATGGCCGTGGTGGTGGTCACGATCGTCGTATGGAACATGGCCGCCACCTGGCGGGCCAGGGCCATCCTGGCGCGCGACTACGAATACCGGACGCTCGCCGAAAAGGCGGTGAACGACCAGGCGGTCATCCGGGAGAGCCTCGCCGGGATCAACGGCCGTCTGGCAGAGGTGGAAACCCGTATGCACTCGGTCGAGCGGATCCTCAAGGAGATCGAGTAGCGCGGCCCCCACGCGCCATCGCAAGGCCACGCCGCCGGGCTGTACACCCGGTGACCGGGCCGTCGAGCGGCAACTCGACGGCCCGTGAGAAGGAGCAACACCTCGCCTTCCGGCGAGTTTCGAAGCGGTCGACTCCCTCAGGAAGGACCTTAGTTCATGCTGCACAAAAGCAGGACGCCGCGGCAGCCGGCCACCGGCACGGACGCTGACGCACAGTCACCGAAGACGGGTGAAAGCCGCGAAACCGCGGAGGACCTCCCGGAGCGCATGGCGCGCGGCGCGGTCGTCGAGCGCATCGCGGCCTGGTCGATCCGGCATCGCTTATCGGCGATCGGCGGCTGGCTGGCGCTCGTCGTCGTGGCCGTACTGGCCGCCTCGCTGGTCTCCGGCCCCGGTGCGGACACCGTCGACCCGGGGGAGTCCGGCGACGTGAAGAAAGCCGTCAACGCCCAGAAGCACTACGAACCGGTGCTGGAGAACGTGCTCGTCCAGCCCCGCACCGACAGCGGCAGGAATTTCGAGGACGACCCGGCGCTGGTGAAGGCGACCAGGGACCTCGCGGCCGAACTGCAGAGAACTCCGGGCGTGGTCACGGGACTTCGCACGCCCTTGAACCCCCGGGGCGAGAAGCAGATCTCGGACGACGGACGTTCGGGTCTCGTCAGCTTCTTCGTCGCGGGCCCGAACGAGAAGATGGACGCGCACTTCGACACCGCGGAGAAGGCCGTCGAGGCGGTGGCCGACAGGAACCCCGGCGTGCGCGTCGCACAGGCCGGCGACGTCAGCCTCTCCCACGCCGTGGACGACGCCGTGAAGAAGGACTTCGCGGGTGCGGAGAGGACCTCGCTGCCGATCACGCTGCTGATCCTGCTGGTCGTCTTCGGTGCGCTCGTCGCGGCGTCGATCCCGTTGCTGCTCGCCGCGACGACGGTCGCGGCCACATTCGGGCTCATCGGGGTGCTCGGCCAGTGGGTCGCGGTCAACAGCGCCGTCTCGTCCATGATCCTGCTGATCGGGGTCGCCGTCAGCGTCGACTACTCGCTGTTCTATCTCCGGCGCGAGCGCGAGGAGCGGGCGGCGGGCCGCAGCGTGGACGCGTCCCTGCGGATCGCCTCGCGCACCTCCGGTCACGTGGTGGCCGTCTCGGGTGTGACCGTCATCCTCTGCGTCGGCGGTCTCCTCTTCACAGGGATCGACGTCTTCCGGGGCCTGACACTCGGCACGGCCCTCGTGGTGGGCCTCGCGATGGTCGCTTCGGTCACGGTGCTGCCGGCGCTGCTGGCCACCCTGGGGCACCGTGTCGACAAGGGCCGTCTGCCGTGGCTCGGGAAGCGCCGCACGCAGGTGCTGGAGTCCCGTGGCTGGCTGAAGCTGGCGACGGCGGTCGTGAAGCGGCCGTTGCTGTGGGGCGGTGGCGCGGTGCTCGCGCTGGTCGTACTGGCGCTGCCGATGGCAGACATGCGCCTGCAGGACGCCGCCGTCGTCAACAGCCTGCCCCGTAGCGCACCTACGGTGGATGCGGCGATCCGGATGCAGGAGGCGTTCCCCGGTGCGCCCGCTCCTGCCCGGGTCGCGGTGTGGGGCGTCGGCGGGGGACGGTCCGACACGGCCGAGGTGCGAGCGGCCGTCGACGAACTGCGCGGTGAAGTCGCCGGTGAGGAAAGCCTGCTGGCGGGGCCGGTCTCGACCGTCCAGATCGACGACGTACTGATGGTCAGGGTGCCGCTGGCGGGCTCGGGCACCGACGAGACGTCCGGCAAGGCGCTGGAGAAGCTGCGCGAGGACGTACTGCCGAAGACGCTGGGCGAGGTCGAGGGGGTCGACTTCGCGGTCGGCGGAAGGACGGCGTTCGCCTACGACTTCGCCGACCAGGTGACCGACCGGACGCTGATCGTCATCGGGTTCGTACTGGTGCTGGCCTTCGGGCTGCTGCTCGTCGTCTTTCGCTCTCTGGCCGTCCCTGTGGTCTCCATCGTGCTCAATCTGCTGTCGATGGGCGCGGCCTACGGAGTGCTGACCTGGGTCTTCCAGGGGGGCAACCTCAGCTCCCTGCTCGGCTTCACCCCGTACGGAGGTGTGGCGAGCTGGCTGCCGCTGTTCATGTTCGTGGTGCTCTTCGGGCTGAGCATGGACTACCACATCTTCATCCTCAGCCGGATCAGGGAGCGCTGGCTGGCGGGTGCGGAGCCGCGGGAAGCGGTCGTCTCCGGGATCTCCGCCAGCGCGGGAGTCGTCAGCAGCGCGGCCTTCATCATGACGGCGGTGTTCACCGTCTTCATCACGCTGTCCGCCATCGAGAACAAGATGATGGGGGTCGGCATGGCGGTGGCCATCCTCATCGACGCCACCATCGTCCGCGGCGTGCTGCTGCCCGCGGCTGTCGCGCTGCTGGGCAAGCGGGCCTGGGAGTTGCCGGGCCGGCTGAACCGGCTGCCCGGCAAGGGCGAGGAGCGGCGGTCCGCGCCTGCCGCGCCCGCCGACGCGGCATCAGGCGGGGCGCCGGACTCCCCTGCCCCCGCATCCGGGGTCTCCCGCACGAAGGAGACCGTGCACCAGCGGTGACCGTCCGCGGCGCGAGACTCCCGCCGCGCACCGCGTCGTGAGCCCCCCCGGCCAGGGAACCCGGTTTCATCCGGGCCCGGCCGGGGGGCTTCTCGCCGGATAGCTCCGGTATAGACGGAGTATCGGGTCGGGAAGAAAACTGCACCCGCAGACTGGCGAATTCCAGCGAAGTTTCTTCTCGACGAGGGATTTGGATTCTCATGGCGGACGAACAGGACGACGGCCAGATCTACCGTGTCGTGGTCAACGACGAGGAACAGTACTCCATTTGGTGGGCCGACCGGGATCTGCCCGCGGGTTGGCGTGCGGAAGGCACCGAGGGAAAGCGGTCGGAATGCCTTTCCCACATCGGTGAAGTGTGGACGGATATGCGGCCGCTGAGCCTGCGCCGCCGCATGGAGAAGGAAGCGGCGAAGTAAGAGCTCGCCGTCCCGGCGCACAGCACGAAGGCCCCGGATGGAATCCGGGGCCCCGAGTCGACCAACCACAAGCGGCGGCAGCAGGAGGACTGGAACACATGAGCGTCGGGAAGAAGAAGCAGCAGGACGTCGACGCCCTTCAGGACGAACTCCTCCGCCGCCGGCTCGGGGGCGGCGGACGGGGGTCCCGCGGTCGCCGCCCTGCCATCGGCCCCGCCGACCGTTCCGGTCCGCTGCGGCTGTCTTTCGGCCAGCAGCAGATGTGGTTCCTCAACCGGCTGGAGCCGGAGAGCGCCGAGTACCTTGTGCCGCTGACCTTCCGCCTCCGGGGGGCGCTCGACACCGGCGCTCTGGAACGTGCCTGGTCGGCGCTTGTCGAGCGCCACGAAATCCTGCGCACACGCTACGAGTTGGACGGCGGCGAGCCCGCTCAGGTCGTCGACCCGCCGCGGCCCGTGACACTGCCGGTGGAAGAAGCGGCACACGTTCCGCACGACGAGCGCGACGACTACGCCGCCGGGCTCATCGCGCGAGCGCTGTCCACACCCTTCGACCTGGAGCAGGACTGGCCGGTGCGGGCGCGGCTGCTGAGGCTCGCACAGGACGAGCACCTCCTCAGCCTCGTCTTCCACCACATCGCCTTCGACGCCTGGTCGACGCGCGTGGTGGCGTCCGAACTGGGCGCCCTCTACGACGCGTTCGCCTCCGGCGGGCTCCCCGCACTCCCGCCGCTCCCGCTGCAGTACGCGGACTACGCCGCCTGGCAGCGCCAGGAGGAGGCCGGCGGAGCCCTCACCGAGCACCTGGAGTACTGGCGCACCCGGCTCGACGGGGTGACCCCCGTCGACCTGCCGACCGACCGGCCGCGTCCCGCCTACCGCAGCCACCAGGGCGCCGACGTCGCCTTCGCACTCCCCGACGGGCTCTCCGGGAAGATCCACGACCTGGCCGCCCGTCACAACGCGACCCCGTTCGCCGTGCTGCTGCCCGCCTTCCAGGCACTGGTGGCGCGTTACACGGGCAGCACGGATGTGCCCGTCGGCATCGTGGCCTCCGGACGTACCAGGCCCGAGCTGCAGGGGCTCATCGGGTACGGCATCAACAACCTGGTGATGCGGGGCACTTGGCGAGACGGGACCGCCTTCGCGGAGCTCGTCGACCAGGCTCGGAACACGCTGATCGAGGCGTACGAGCACCAGTCCGTCCCCTTCGCCCGGCTGGTCGACGAACTCCAGCCCGAGCGGGACATGTCCCGTACGCCGCTCTACCAGGTGGCGTTCACCCTTCACGAGCGCGGCAGCGAGAGTTTCGAACTGGCGGGTCTGAACGTCGAGCCGTACGAGGCGACGGGACGGGTGGCCAAGTGCGACCTGGAGCTTCAGGTCAACTCCGCCCCCGACGGCTCCCTGCACGGCCAGTTCGTCTACGCCGAGCCGCTCTTCGAGCGGGCCACGGTGGAGCGCATGGCGGGGCACTTCCTGCGCCTCCTCGAGCGGGCCGTCGAGGACGAGACTGCTCCCGTCTCCCGCATCGACATCCTCGACGAAACAGAACGCGCCCTGGTCACAAGCGGTGCCGTCACGCCTTCGGTGGTGTCGGAGACGGTGCATGAGCTGTTCGAGGGTCAGGTGGTGCGTGATCCGGGTGC
>NZ_JBHSFH010000017.1:136438-180249 GCF_042653885.1 Streptomyces ovatisporus | reverse complement strand
ACTATCATTGGAGAAAGCCCCGTTGACGGGATACCACGTCAACGGGGCTTTTCTCATGCCCACGTACAGTTGCCCGCCGTGGAAGTCCGGCGGTCACAGTCGGCCGGTTGCTTTGAGTGAGAGATAGGCGTCCGCGACCGCGGGCGCAAGGTCGTCGGGCAGGGCGTCGACGACAACGACGCCCCGGCGGCGGAGATGGTCGGCTGTCTGGTTGCGTTCCGACTGGGCGCGGGCTGCTGCTGCCGCTGCGTATACCGCGTCTGTTGTGCCTCGCGAGGCGGCCATTTCGGCAATGCGCGGGTCGGAGATCGAGGCGACCAGGACGGTATGGCGCTGGGTGAGCATCGAAAGAACTGGAAGAAGACCCTCCTCGACGGGTGATGCCTCCAGGCCGGTGAGAAGAACGATGAGGGACTGGTGCTGAGCCATGCGCAGAGCGGTGGATGCCAGCCCGCGGGTGTCGGACTCGACCAGTGCAGGTTCAAGGGGTGCCATCGCCGAAACGAATGCGGGGAGGACGTCATGTGCTGTCCGTCCCTTGACGGTTGCCCGAGGTCCACGGTCGTAGGCGAGTAGGTCGACATGGTCGCCGGCGCGAGAGGCGAGGGATGCGAGGAGAAGGGCGGCGTCCATGGCCGCGTCCAGGCGTGGCGCGTCTCCGACGCGGCCCGCGGAGGTTCGGCCGGTGTCGAGGACGATGAGGAGGCGCCTGTCCCGTTCGGGACGCCAGGTGCGGACGGCGACCGCTGAGTGTCGGGCGGTCGCGCGCCAGTCGATTGAACGGGTGTCGTCACCGGGGATGTACTCGCGGAGGCTGTCGAATTCCGTGCCCTCTCCCCGCGTCAGGATGCTTGTGCGGCCATCGAGTTCCCGGAGCCGCGCCAGTTTGGCGGGGAGGTGTTTCCGGCTGGTGAAGGCAGGGAGGACACGCACGGTCCAGGGCACCGAATGGCTTCCCTGACGGGCTGCGAGGCCGAGAGGGCCGAAAGAACGCACCGTGATCCGGTCCGCCTTGCGGTCGCCGCGGCGGGACGGGTGAAGGGGAGTCGTGAACTGCTGCCGTTCTGCCGGGGGGATGCGCAGTGTGTGGCGGCCCGTCGCCGCTCCAGGCTCTTCCTGCCAGCTGCTGGGAGGCCATGCGTCGCGGATACGGAGGCGTGCGAGGCGGGGGGATGGGTTGGTGACGAGGGCGCTCACGTACGCACGTTCGCCGAGCCGAACTGAAGTGTCACCGGAACGCGTGAACCCCAGCTGATTCACTGGCGCCGCAAGCGCGAGGTCGTAAAGAATTGCAAGCAGCAAGGGGAGTTCGACTGTGAGCATGCCGGTCCAGCTGGGCAGTACGAAGCCGACCAGAAGGGCCCCGAGTGCGGCGGCGAGGGCTGTGCGGCCGGTGAACGCCATGAAGCAGACTCCCCAATCAGCTGACTGAGTTCAACGGGGGACGGGGACATGGGCGAGGATCGAGTTGATCACGCTGTCGGGGGTGACGCCTTCCATTTCTGCTTCCGGACGGAGCTGTACACGGTGCCGCAGAGTGGGCAGGGCAAAGGACTTGATGTCGTCGGGGATCACATAGTCGCGGCCGGTGAGCCAGGCCCAAGCGCGTGCGCTGGCCAGTAGTGCGGTGGCCCCGCGAGGGGACACGCCGAGCGTGAACGAGGGGGAGTCGCGAGTGGCACGGCAGATATCGACCACGTAGCCGGTGACTTCGGGCGTGACGGAGGTGGCGGCGACGGCAGCGCGGGCAGCTTCGAGATCATCCGGTCCTGCCACGGCGCGGACGCCCGCCGCGGCCAGGTCCCGGGGGTCGAAGCCCTCTGCATGGCGGGTGAGGACGCTGATTTCGTCGTCGCGGGTCGGGAGCGGCAGGTTCAGCTTCAGCAGGAAGCGGTCGAGCTGGGCCTCGGGAAGGGGATAGGTGCCCTCGTACTCGATCGGGTTCTGAGTGGCTGCCACCAGGAACGGGTCGGGCAGCTTGCGCGGGGTGCCGTCGACCGACACCTGTCGTTCTTCCATTGCTTCGAGCAGTGATGCCTGTGTCTTGGGGGGTGTCCGGTTGATCTCGTCCGCGAGGAGGAGGTTCGTGAATACCGGGCCGGGCTGGAAGGAGAACTCCGCGGTGCGTGCGTCGTAGATCAGAGAACCGGTGACGTCGCTGGGCATCAGGTCGGGGGTGAACTGAAGGCGTTTCGTCTCGACTTCGAGCGTGGCAGCGAGGGTGCGTACAAGCAGAGTCTTGGCGACGCCGGGGACGCCTTCGAGAAGTACGTGGCCGCGGCAGAGCAGAGCGACGACGAGGCCGGTGACGGCGGCGTCCTGGCCGACCACTGCTTTCGAGATCTCCAGTCGCAATGCTTCCAGGGCGCTGCGGGCGCTCTCTGCTGAGGGGACGCTCACGGGGTGCGTTCCTTGTCTGTGGGTCGGCTTGTCGTGGAAGTGGAGTGGGAGAGGCGACGTTCGAGTGCGTCGAGTTCGTCGGCCAGACGGACGAGGTCCGCATCGTTCGGGGGCGCTGAGCCGAAGAGGAGGTTGTACAGCTGTGTCGCGTCGCTGGGTGGCTGCGTGGTGGTGCCCGGCCCGGGGGCGCTGTCAGCGGAGGAACTCGCTGCGACGGCGGTAGTGAGTGCTTGCGGTGAGTGGGCCTCCGCTGCGCTCAGTCCGAGAAGGCCGGCAAGCCGAGCGCGGGTTGCGGAACGCAGCGCTTCCGATGCGCTGTCACGGGCATCGGCCCTGCGGTAGAGGCGGGCTCTGCCTTCGGTGGTCTCGGAGGCCCGTACCGAGACGGGGAGCTGCTCGGACACGAGCGGGCCGAGGCGGCGTGCGCGCCACAGAGCGGCGAGAACCGCAGCGAAGGAAAGTTGCAGCAAGGCCCAGGACCAGCCGTCAGGCAGCAGTTCGAGGAGGCCGCGTTCGCCGTCGCCGTCGGTGGAGGAGCCGGCCGGTGACGGGACGTACCAGACGAGATGAGGGCGGGAGCCGAGCAGTTGAAGCATCAGGGAGGCGTTGCCGCGATGGGCGAGCCGTTGGTTGTAGAGCGGGTCGGGTGCCCCGAGCAGTACGGTGTCGCCGCCGTCCGCGCCGGCCCGGCTGCCGTTGTCGCTGTCTGCCGGCAACCGCACGAGCGACGGCAGGCTCCGGTGCAAGTAGCAGGTGTCTGCCTGGTCCGTGGTGACCGTGTAGCGCACTCCGCCGAGTTCGGCGTCTCCGGCGCGTTCGGCGGGCGGGAAGTCGCAGTCCGGCGGTGTCAGCTCGACCGAGGTGGGGGCCGATGCCCGCACGCCTCGGGTGAGTGCTCTGGTGGCTGCGGGGCCGGGGGCGACGAGGACGGTCCGTCCGCCGCTCCGGGGTGCTGTTCGCAGATCGGAGCTTTGCCGTCGGGAGAGCGCGTCCGGGTCGCTGACCAGCAGCGTCGTATGCGGACCGACAGCTTTTTTCGCTTCGGTCGAGGTGCTGACCATCTCGATTTCGATGCCGCGTTCCCTCAGGAGCTCGGCAGCCGCTCTGCTTCCGTGATCGTCGGTGGACCGGGGATCGAGAAGCCCGTACTCGGGTCCGGAACGGATCGCGGCGATGGCGACTCCGGCCACTGCGAGTACTGCCGCGGCGAGCAGCAGGCCGCGAGCCCGGCGCCAGAGCTGGATGGCAGTGGGAGACAGGGATGTGCCGGAGCCGGTGCTCAACGGCCGCCTCCCTCCAGTGAGTCGGCCGGGGTCTCCCTGCCTTCCCTCGTATCTGCGGTGTCGAGATCGTGCAACGTGCTGGTCCCGGGCAGTCGAGGCGTAGCACGTTGGATGGCGGTGTCGAGGTCTCGGACGGTGCTGTATGTGGCTGCGTCGGACTTCCGGTTCGCGTACGTCACCTCGTCGAACGATCGGGCAGCGGAGCGCAGCGTTTCGGCGTGGTCCGGCAGGGCCAGGCCGGCTTCGAAGGCTGCCTCGTCGGCGGTCCGGCCTGGGCGACGGTCGAGAAGGGCCCGCTCTTCGAGCGAGCGGAAGACGGCACGCATCCGTTCCTTGACGGCTTCGGTCCATCGCTCTGCGGCAGCGTGCGTCTCAGCGGTGGCGCGGTGCTCGGCGGCGGTCCGGGGGCGACTGTTGAAGAGCGACCCCTCGGTCGTGGCTGGTCCGGGCAGGATTCTGCCCAGTCTGAGCCGCAGGGCGACGAGCAACAGGACCAGAAGGCATGCGATCACCGTGAGTCCTGTCCAGCCCCCGGGTGTCGCCTTCGCCGCCGAGTCGAGCAGGGAGGCGATGTGCTCCCACAGCCAGTCGAGGATGCGCTGGAAGAGGCCGGGGTCGTCCTGGTGGTACTCACCTTTGGAGAGTTCGCGCTCGGCCGCCTCGCGGGCGGGGGCACGGGGCGTGGTGACGGGAACACCGTCGTCGTCGAGACCGGTTCTCCCGGTGGGCACGCCGATGTCGAAGTGCAGCCCGGCGATGGCCACGCCCCCCGGCATCTCCTCAGCCCCCGGCGGCCGGCCGGTCGGCCTGCTGGTCGCCGTAGCCGGAGATGCCTGCGGCACGCGCGAGTTCAAGATCGAGGGCCTCGCGGCGGATGCGCTGATCGAGATAGATCAGAGCGGTGACGCCCGCCCGGATAGGGAAGGTGATCGTCGAAGCGATGACCGCACCGATGCCGGTGGCGATGAGAGAGGACCAGCTCGTGCTCGCTGCCGGGTCGGTGAGTGCGGCGGCGCCCTGGCCGCTGACCAGTGCCCCGATGAGCGTCGCCGGCATCTGGATGATCGAGGCGACGATGAAGACGAGGATGGCGGCCAGGATCTGCACGCCGAACACCCGCCACCAGCTGCCTCGGACGAGCTTGGCGGAGCGGCGCATCGCGGTGAGGACGCCCTGCTTCTCCAGCATCAGTGCGGGCGCGGCCAAGCTGAAGCGGACCCAGATCCAGATCGCGCCGACCAGTCCTGCCACCAGGCCGACGATCATGACGGCCACCCCCAGGGCGTCGAGTCCTGCCGCCAGGAGGGCGACTCCGGGCGCGGCGCCCGCGGCCATGGAGAGGGAGACGAGGAGGGGCACGAGCACGAGGAGGCCGAGCAGACGAAGGAGTTGAGGGCGCGAGTCCCGCCAGGCCTCGCCGGCGTCGACTGTGCGTCCCAGCACGGCTCGGCTGACCACGACCATCAGCATGGCCGTGGCGATGACAGTGCCCAGGGTGTTGACCAGAACGGCGATGCCGGAGCTGCTGAGCGTCCCGCTCATGGCGTCCATCAGTTGTCCGGCGGTCGGCTCGGGGTTCTTGCTGAGCGCTGTCAGGTCGGCGGAGTCCCTCAGCCAGAAGCCGGTGATCAGGGTCCCGACGAGCTGGACCACGACAGCCACGACGAGGGAGATACCGAGCACTGTCCGCCAGTGCGCTCGCATGGTGGCGACAGCGCCGTCCAGTATCTCGCCGACACCCAGTGGCCGCAGGGGGATGACGCCGGGCTTGGCGGCGGGTGGCTGGTGGTTCCAGCCGTTGTCCCACTTTCCCCAGCCGGGCGACTCGGGCGGCGTGCCCCAACCCGCGCCCCCGTGAGCGGGAGGCTGCTGGGCCGACCAGTTCTTGGGCGGCTCGTCCGCGGGCCGCCCCGGGGGCGAGCTGCCGGGAGATTGCAGAGGCTTGTCCTCTGGTGAACCGTCGGAGGGGGAGGATCCGGGCGAGGCCCAGCCCGGAGAGTCGTTCACGTGTGGTCACCTCGTGGTGTGGGTCGCTGCATCGCCTGGCTGTCAGCCATCGTCCCATGGGCGGCGCGGCCGCAGACCGGGCACCGAGGTCTCAACTTCCCTTCAGAAGCTGCCGCAGGTGAGGGCAGACTGTGCGGATGGCAGATCATGGTGTCCCGGTGCTGCGCTGGGAGGAGTCCGCTGAGCGGCCGCCGAAGCTGGTACTCCTCGACCAGACGAGGCTGCCGGCCGAGGAAGTCGAGCTGGCGTGCAAGGACGTGCCCGACCTGGTGGCGGCGATCGGTGCCCTGTCAGTGCGGGGCGCTCCGCTGCTGGGTGTGGCGGGTGGTTACGGTGTCGCGCTCGCTGCAGCCCTGGGCGGCGATGTGGCACAGGCGGCTGACCGGCTGGCGTCCGCCCGTCCGACTGCGGTGAACCTTGCTGCGGGGGTGCGCCGGGTCGAGCGCGCGTACAAGGCGGCCACCGACGGTGGAGCCGGTGAAGACGGGGCCGCGGCTGCCGCGCTGGCGGAGGCGAGAGCTCTGCACGAGGAGGACGCCGAAGCGAGCGCGCGCATGGCGCGGCTGGGGAGGGAGCTGCTCGGTGAGCTGGTGCCGGGGCGGCGACTCCGCCTGCTCACGCACTGCAACACGGGGACCTTGGTCTCGGGAGGGAAGGGCACTGCTTTCGCGGTGGTCTCGGCGGTTCATGACGCCGGTGACCTCCAGCAGCTCTGGGTCGATGAGACCCGGCCGCTGCTGCAGGGGGCGCGGCTCACCGCGTACGAGGCCGTACGGGAACGGATGCCCTACAGCGTGCTGGCGGACAGTGCCGCCGGTTCGTTGTTCGCTGCCGGGGAGGTCGACGCGGTGCTGATCGGAGCCGACAGGATCGCTGCCGACGGATCCGTGGCCAACAAGGTGGGGAGCTACCCGCTGGCCGTGCTGGCGCGGCACCACGGGGTCCCGTTCGTGGTCGTCGCGCCGGTCACCACGGTGGACGCCGCAACGGAACGGGGTGCCGACATCGTGGTGGAGCAACGGCCTGCGGAGGAAGTGACGCAGATCTCATTCCCGTACCGGTCGGCCTCCGGCACGGCGGGCGAGGAGGGCGTCCAGCTGGCTCCTAAGGGGGCAGAGGCGTACAACCCGGCCTTCGATGTGACTCCGCCGGACCTGGTGACGGCGGTCGTCACCGAGCGCGGTGTCGTTTCGCCTGTGACCAGGGAGACTGTCGCGGGGCTGTGTTCCCCGTCACGAACGAGAACGTCACGATGGGGTAATGGGATGATGAACGCATGAAGGGACGCGTCCTTGTCGTCGACGACGACACCGCACTGGCAGAGATGCTCGGCATCGTGCTGCGCGGCGAAGGCTTTGAACCGTCGTTCGTGTCGGACGGCGACAAGGCGCTCGCCGCCTTCCGCGAGACCAAACCGGATCTTGTACTCCTCGACCTGATGCTGCCCGGGAAGGACGGCATCGAGGTCTGCCGCCTGATCCGCGCCGAGTCCGGGGTGCCGGTGGTCATGCTGACCGCTAAGAGCGACACGGTGGATGTGGTGGTGGGCCTGGAGTCGGGGGCCGACGACTACATCGTCAAACCGTTCAAGCCGAAGGAGCTGGTAGCGAGAATCCGAGCGAGGCTCCGGCGGTCGGACGACCCCGCGCCGGAGCAGTTGACCATCGGCGACCTGGTGATCGACGTGGCCGGGCACTCCGTGAAGCGTGACGGGGTGTCCATCGCGCTGACGCCGCTGGAGTTCGACCTCCTGGTGGCGCTGGCACGTAAGCCCTGGCAGGTCTTCACCCGCGAGGTGCTGCTGGAACAGGTCTGGGGCTATCGGCACGCTGCCGATACGCGACTGGTCAACGTGCATGTGCAGCGCCTGCGTTCGAAGGTCGAGCAGGACCCGGAGCGGCCGGAGATCGTGGTGACGGTCCGGGGCGTCGGCTACAAGGCGGGGCCTGGCTGAAATGACCCGGAACGGCTCCGTCCAGCACCGCCCCAGTGGGGACGGAGCCGCACCGCAAGAGTCTGAAATGTCCAAGTTCAGGCGTTTGTGGCGCAGTGGGGCGCTCTTCTCGGAAGGTTTGCTTCCAGAAGGCACGACCGGACCGCGGGCCCATCCCGCTGTCCGGTTCTTCATCCGGTGGGTTCGACGCCCACTGCTGCCGGTGCTCCGGCTGTGGCGCCGGAACATCCAGCTGAGGGTGGTGGCGGCCACTCTGCTGATGTCGCTCGGCGTGGTGCTGCTGCTCGGCATCGTCGTCATCGGACAGGTACGCAACGGACTGCTCGACGCCAAGGAGAAGACCGCCCAGAGCCAGGCGGCGGGCGGGTTCGCGGCCGCCCAGGAGATGGCCGACAGCGCGAGCAGCGGGCGCAGTGGCCAGGGCCCGGGCGGCCCGGGGACCGGCGGCCGGAGTTCGCAGAACACCGGCACCTGGCTGAACAACCTGGTGGAGCAGCTCGCCAGCGGTGGCCAGGGCGTCTACTCCGTAGTCGCCCTCGGCTCGCAGAACGACGATTCGCCCTTCCTCGGCAACGGCCGCTCCACCACCCGCGGCCCCCGCGCCTCCGGCGACATCCGGCCTGAGGAGAGCATCCCCGCCGACCTGCGCAAGGCCCTCGACGAGCAGCCGGGCACGCACCAGCGGTACGCGAAGGTCTACCGGCAGAGCGGCGGCAGCACGGCAGGGCTGATCGTGGGCAAGCGGCTCAACGATGCCGGCGGAGCGCCGTACCAGATGTACTACGTCTTCCCCTTCACGCTGGAG
The DNA here is from genome assembly GCF_042653885.1 of Streptomyces ovatisporus. Classification (NCBI taxonomy): domain Bacteria; kingdom Bacillati; phylum Actinomycetota; class Actinomycetes; order Kitasatosporales; family Streptomycetaceae; genus Streptomyces; species Streptomyces ovatisporus. The sequence continues at coordinate 171,800 of NZ_JBHSFH010000017.1, read as the reverse complement.
GAGGAGTCGCTGAACTTGGTCAAGGGCACGCTGGCGACGGCCGGGGTCTTCGTGGTCGTGCTGCTCGGCGCCATCGCGTGGCTGGTCGTACGGCAGGTCGTCACCCCCGTACGGATGGCAGCCGGAATCTCCGAACGGCTGGCTGCGGGCAGACTGCAGGAGCGGATGAAGGTCACGGGCGAGGACGACATCGCCAGGCTCGGTGAATCCTTCAACAAGATGGCCCAGAATCTGCAGCTGAAGATCCAGCAGCTGGAGGAGCTCTCCAGGATGCAGCGCCGCTTCGTCTCCGACGTGTCGCACGAGCTGCGCACGCCGCTCACCACGGTCCGGATGGCAGCCGACGTGATCCACGAGGCCCGGGAGGACTTCGACCCGGCCACCGCCCGCTCTGCGGAGTTGCTTCTCGGACAGCTGGACCGGTTCGAGTCGCTCCTCGGCGACCTGCTGGAGATCAGCCGTTTCGACGCGGGCGCCGCCAACCTCGACGCGGCACCGATCGACCTGCGCGACGTGGTGCACCGCGTCGTGGACGGCTGCGAGCCGCTGGCCGACCGCAAAGGCAGCCGTGTGGTCGTGCGCGGCTCCGAGAAGCCGGTCGTCGCGGAGGCGGACGGGCGGCGCATCGAGCGGGTGCTGCGCAATCTGGTCGACAACGCCATAGAGCACGGTGAGGGACACGACGTGGTGGTCAGCATGGCCTCGCGCGGCGGAGCCGTGGCCGTGGCGGTGCGGGACTACGGCGTCGGGCTGACCCGGCGGGAAGCGGAGCACGTCTTCAACCGCTTCTGGCGGGCCGACCCGGCGCGCGCCCGTACGACAGGGGGAACGGGTCTCGGGCTGTCGATCGCGCTCGAGGACGCCCGGCTGCACGGCGGCTGGCTGCAGGTGTGGGGCGAACCGGGTGGAGGCTCCCAGTTCCGGCTCACGCTGCCGTGCGCCGCCGGGGAGGCCCTGCGCTCGTCGCCGCTCCCGCTGGAGCCGGCTGACAGCCGGCGTGCGCGGCGGCTGGAAGGCGCTGTTCCGGGACAGGACGGGAAGGACCCGGCGGAAGCCTCCGGCAGGACGGACACAGTGCGGGCGTCCTCGGGGTCCGGTCCGGAACCGGGGCCGGGCGGTTCTGCTTCGGTCTCGGGTTCTGCTTCCGCTTCCGCTTCCGCCTCGGCGTCCGCGCCCGCCTCAGCGGTCGCGGTTCCGGCCCGCGAGTCCGTACGGGAGGAGCACAGTGGTGAGCACTGAGCGGCGTAGCCGTCCCACCGGTCGCAGTCGTGGGGCCGCAGTGCAACTGCTCGCGGTGGGGCTGCTGCTGTCCGGCTGTGCCTCCATGCCGGACGAGGGCGGCGTCGACCGGGTCGACTCCTCCCACCGCGCCGACCCGGACTCGCAGGTGCGCGTCTTCGGCGTCAGCCCGCAGAAGGGGGAACGGCCGCAACAGATCGTGCGTGGCTTCCTGGAGGCGACGACAAGTGACGAGGCGACCTTCTCCACGGCGAAGAAGTACCTGACCGAGCGCAAGGCGCAGGAGTGGGAGCCGTTCGTGAGTACGAGCGTGCTCTCCGACGGCCCCAGTCCCGGAAAGGCACGGAAGGACTCCGGCGGACGGCGCGGCTACACCGTCGAGGTGTCGGGCAGCAGGATGGCCGAGGTCGACGACAAGCACGCCTATTCGCCGCGTGAGGGCGACTACCGCGAGAACTTCCACCTGACCAAGGTGCGCGGGGAGTGGCGTATCGACCAGCTCCCGGACGGCCTCGCGCTCGGGGAGTCCGACTTCCAGCGCATCTACCGTCCGATAAACAACTACTACTACGCCCGCCTCGGCACTGACGCGGAGTCGATCGCGGGTGGCAAGAACGTGCTCGTGGCGGATCCGGTCTATCTGCGGCGACGAATCGATCCCGTCACGTCGACGGTGAAGGCGCTGCTGTCCGGGCCGACCCGGTGGTTCGATCCAGTGGTCACCTCCTCGTTCCCGCGCGGAACGCGCCTGGCGCGCGGGGAACGGCTGTCGCTGGACGATTCCGGGGCGCTGAGCGTGCGGCTGAACGCGCAGGGGGCCGAGGCAGGCAGCGCGAGATGTGCCCGGATGGCATCCCAGGTGCTGCACACCGTCCAGGGGCAGGCGTCGGCCAAGGTGAGCAAGGTTCGGCTCGCGGGACCCGACGGGCGGACGCTGTGCGAACGAACGCGGGAGCAGGCCGAGGACTATGAGCCGGGACGGCTCAACGGGCGAGCGTCCAGGCAGTACTTCGTCGACGAGGACCACCGCGTGGCCGCCTTCGACGGAAACAGCGACGAACCGCGGCCGGTCCAGGGTGCGCTCGGCCGGGGCGAGACGGAGCTGGGCGCTGTCGCGGTGAACCGGGCCGAGCAGGAGGGGGCGGCCGTCTCCCGGGCCGGTCGTGCTCTCTACGTGGCCCGGCTCGCCGAGGACAGCAAGCTGGGCGAACCGGTCCTCACCAGCAAGGCGAAGAGCGAGAAGGACCGGCTCACGGCGCCCAGTTGGGACGGTCTGGGCGATCTGTGGATCGCCGACCGGGACCCGGACGACCCGAAGCTGCTGCGTCTGCGCGGCGGCAAGGAGAAACCCGAAGAGGTCGCCGTTCCCGGTCTGGGCGAGGACGAGCGGATCGAGTCGCTGCGGATCGCGTCCGACGGTGTACGGATGGCGCTGCGAATACGGCAGGACGACGGCAAGCGGACGCTGAAGCTGGGCCGCGTCCAGCGGGCCGGGACGGCGGAGAGGCCGGAGGTGACCGTGGCGGAGCTGCGGCCCCTGGCGCCGCAGTTCGAGGACGTCGCGGCTGCGTCGTGGGCGGGAGGCAGCCGACTGGTCGTCGTGGGGCGGGAGTCGGGAAGCGTGCAGCAGATCCAGTACACGGAGACCGACGGGTCCGCCGCCAACCAGCCGACTCTGCCCGGCATCAACGACGTGACGGGTGTGGCGGCTTCGGAGGACGAGAGCAAGCCGCTGCTTGCGGACTCGGAGGACGGCATCCTCCGGCTGCCTCCCGACGCCAACTGGAAGACGCTCACGGACAGCGGTACGAGTCCCGCCTACCCGGGCTGACGCGACGGCGCGAAACGGCGGCCGGGAGCGGCTGCGTCACGCTGCGCCCCGGGCACAGGGGCGGTTATCCACAGGGCTGTTGCGTCCCGCACGTCGCTGCGAAAGTGAACGCCATGGGGGAGTGGTGGCGGGAACTCGGAGACGAACTCGCAGGTCTGGTGCTGCCCTCGGCGTGCGCCGGGTGCGGCCTGCCGCGGGTGCGTGAGGAGCTGTGCCGTACGTGCGGCAACGCGTTGCGGCGTGCGGTGCCCCGGCGCGTGGATCCCCGGCCCGCGCCGCCCGGACTGCCACGGGTGTACGCAGCGCTGCCGTACACCGGTGAGGTACGGACCGTACTGCTCGCCCACAAGGAACGCGGTGCGCTGCGACTGGCGGCTCCCCTCGGAAGGCTGCTCGCCGCTGTTGTCCGCACGGCGTACGCCCGTACGCGGGGACCGTCCGGAGCGGCAGCCGGGACGAGGCCCCTTCCAGGGGCGGGCTCGCGGGCGGGGGCATCAGGCTCGCCGGGAGCACCGCTCACGCTGGTGCCGGTGCCGTCCGCGCGGCGAACGGTGGCCGGCCGGGGTCACGACCCTGTGCGCCGCATGGCGCTGGCGGCCGCACGCGAACTGCGGCGTGCGGGGGTGCCTGCCCGGGTGCTCGCCGTGCTGCGGCACGGACGGGCAGTGGCGGACCAGGCGGGTCTCACGGCACGGCAGCGGCTGGCGAATCTCGACGGTGCGCTCGAGATGGTGCCGGATGGCGAACGGCTTTTGTGGGAAGGGGAGACGGTACTCGTGGACGACCTCATGACTACAGGCGCGTCGCTTGCCGAGGCGGGGCGCGCTGTCCGTATCCGGGGCCCGGAGGTGACGGCCGCAGCCGTCGTGGCCTTCCGGCCCAGGCCGGGCGGTGGGCAGCACTCGGATGTAGCGGACAGCTAGCAGAGATCGCACATCGTTGCTGCCGGTTGTCGTGAATTGATACCTGAACGTAGGTACGTGCCAGTAGGGGGTGCCGCGCGTCCTCCAGTGGAGGTACGTTCGAGATGAGGTGGCGATCTTCCCGTTGGGAAGAAGGAGGTGAAAGTCGCAAGCCGAGTTCCGGAGGCTGGCGGCAAAACGCCCTGAGCCTCCGGTGTCAGTGCACAAAGGAGGTGCTCCGCTCTATCGCAGCGGGGCGCTCCGGGAACGGAGTTCTGCGTGGACATCGTCGTCAAGGGCCGCAAGACCGAGGTGCCCGAGAGGTTCCGCAAGCACGTGGCCGAAAAGCTGGCGAAGATCCAAAAGCTCGACGGAAAGGTGATCAGCCTGGATGTCGAGGTGTGCAAGGAACACAATCCCCGGCAGGCCGACCGTTCCGACAGGGTGGAGATCACCCTGGTCACTCGTGGACCGGTCATTCGCGCGGAGGCTGCCGCCTCCGATACCTACGCCGCGCTGGATCTGGCAGCGGCGAAACTTGAAGCACGACTCCGTAAGCAGCACGACAAGCGCCGGGTTCACCGGGGCGGCCGCACGCCGATCAGTGTCGCGGCGGCCACAGCACACCTCGCGGCAGAGCTCAACGGACAGCTGGACGCCGCAGCGGCGCCCGCGCCCACCAAGGTCGAAGAGCCGCCGATGACCACCAAGGTGGGGCCGCTGGAGGTGCAGGGGGAGGGGCCCCTCGTCGTCCGGGAGAAGACGCACGCCGCGGCGCCCATGACTCTCGACCAGGCTCTCTACGAAATGGAGCTGATCGGCCACGACTTCTACCTCTTCGTGGACTCCGAAACCAAGCAGCCGAGTGTCGTCTATCGTCGGCACGGCTACGACTACGGCGTGATCCACCTGGATCCGGACCCGTTCGCTGTGGATCCGCCTCCGGAAGCCGGTGGCTCGCTCGGCGGCTGACTGTTCGAACTGACCAGACGTGATCGCGCCCCCGGCCGGGTCGAGAATCCGACCGGGGGCGCGGGCGTGGAATCATGGCCTCATTCACGGCCTCATTCGCCAACCGCTGTGCTGCGCAGCACGGTTGGCGCGGCATAGCCTGCAGGGGGAGGAACGATGGCGGACAGCTTCGGGCCAGCGATGCCCATGCCCGACGCGCACCCGGTGCGGGTGGCGATGGACGACGGCGACCTGCGCGAACGGCAGCCGCCCGAGCCCATCCGCGTGCTGGTGGTGGACGACCATGAGCTTTTCCGGCGCGGGTTGGAGATCGTTCTCGCCCAGGAAGAGGACATCCAGGTCATCGGCGAGGCGGGGGACGGCGCCGAAGCGGTGGAGAAGGCGGCGGACCTGCTGCCCGACATCGTGCTGATGGACGTGCGGATGCCCAGACGCGGCGGCATCGAGGCGTGCACCTCCATCAAGGAGGTGGCTCCGAGCGCGAAGATCATCATGTTGACGATCAGTGACGAGGAAGCCGACCTCTACGACGCGATCAAGGCAGGAGCCACCGGTTACCTCCTCAAGGAGATCTCCACCGACGAGGTCTCGGCGGCGATCCGTGCGGTCGCCGACGGCCAGTCCCAGATCAGCCCTTCGATGGCGGCGAAACTGCTCACCGAGTTCAAATCGATGATCCAGCGGACCGACGAGAGCAAGCTCGTGCCGGCGCCGAAGCTGACCGAGCGCGAGCTCGAGGTTCTCAAGCTGGTCGCCACGGGGATGAACAACCGGGACATCGCCAAGGAGCTCTTCATCAGCGAGAACACGGTGAAGAACCACGTGCGGAACATCCTGGAGAAGCTGCAGCTCCACTCGCGCATGGAGGCCGTGGTCTACGCGATGCGGGAGAAGATCCTGGAAATCCGCTGAGTCGGGGCCGAAAGCACTCGCTGCGGGACGCCACAGAAGCCGCGAGGCCGCGTGACGCAGAGCCGTGGGAGACGAGTCGCGCGCCACTCGCAGCGGTGCGGCGTTGACCGGACATCCGTCAGACCCGCGGTGCCGGTCGCCCGGGGCCGGACGGACTGGATCGCGGAAGCCCGGTCCCGGTCAGCCGGCTGTACCCGCGGGGCCCTCTGCCAAGGCCTTCACCAGCGCAGTGCGCAGTTCGGCGTCGTCGCAACGCCCCACCCGTACCTCTTCGCATCCCACCCAACTCGCCGCCTCCCAGAGCGCCTTGGCCATGGGCGCGACCGCCTTCCGGCCCGCCAGGGAGACTTGTCGCGCCACCAGAGCCGACTTCTCACGCCCCGGATCGACCCGGCCGAGCAGCTTGCCGCCCGCGAGCAGCGGCATGGCGAAGTAGCCGTGTATCCGCTTCGGCTTGGGGACGTAGGCCTCCAGCCTGTGCGTGAAGTCGAACATCCGCTGGGTGCGGGGCCTGTCCCACACCAAGGAGTCGAAGGGCGAGAGCAGCGTCGTACGGTGCCGGCCCCGCGGCGAGGCGGCGAGCGCGGCGGGATCCGCCCACGCAGGCTTCCCCCATCCCTCCACGGAGACCGGTACGAGGCCGGTCTCGGGCAGCGCGGCGTCCACCTGGTCGCCCTTGAGCCGGTGGTAATCCGCCAGATCCGCTCGCGTCGCGACCCCCATCGCCGTGCCTGCCTGGGCGACCAGGCGGCGCACGCACTCGTGGTCGTCGATGTCGTCGTGCAGCAGGTCGTCGGGGATCGCTCGTTCGGCGAGGTCGTAGACCCTTTTCCAGCCGCGACGCTCTGTGCAGACGACCTCACCGGTGTCGAGCAGCCACTCGACCGCGATCTTCGTCTCCGACCAGTCGAACCACTCGCCGCCGTTCTTGCCGCCGCCCAGTTCGGTGGTCGTCAGCGGGCCGTCCGCCTTCAGCCTGTCCCGGACGAGCGCGCAGGCGCGGTCCTTGTCCTCGAGCACGTGCCACCGGTGGCCGCGGGCCCGCCGCTCACGGCGCCGGAACGCGAAGTGCGGCCACTCTTCGACGGGGAGGATGCACGCGGCGTGAGACCAGTACTCGAAGCTGTGGCCGCCGCTCCAGTACGCCGACTCCACCGCTCGCCGGCCGACCGCGCCCAACCGCGCGTACGGCACGAGCTCGTGGGAGCGGGCCAGCACCGAGATGGTGTCGAGCTGGACCGCGCCGAGCCGGCGCAGCATTCCCCGCACCCCGGTGCGGCGGTCCGGCGCGCCCAGCAACCCCTGGGCTCGCAGGGCCAGCCTCCGTGCCTCGTCTGCGGAGAGTGAGATCTCGGCGGATTTCATGCGGCACACGATAAGCGGCACCGCCGACAACGGGCCCCGGCCGAGGTCTGGGGCCCGCGCCGGTGCCCGCCAGTGCCCGCCGGTGCAGACCGGGGCGTGCCCGGCGCCTGCGCCGCGCAGTTCTCCGCGGCTGCCCTGCTCACCGTGCCGGCAGGTAGGGCTTCTCCGCCCCCAGCCCCAGATCCGACGGGAGGAGCGCCGCGATCCATGCGTCGCGTCTGGTCCCGCGGTGCACGATCCTGGCCCGCTGCGTGCCCTCCATGACGAAGCCGAGCCGCCGGGCCACTTGTCGCGACCCTTCGTTCCCGACCTCCGCCACCCACTCCAGCCGCTCCGTCCCCAGCGCCGTGAACGCCCAGCGGGACACCGCGCGGCCCGCCTCCACCGTGTAGCCCTTGCGACGCTGCGGAGCGGCCGTCCAGAAGCCGAGCTCGGCCTGACGTTCGGGAGTCGGCAGCAGAGCGAGCCGGACGAGACCCATCGACCCCACCAGGACACCTGATTTCGTGAAGACGCCGAAGTTGTACATCGTGTCCTCGCGCCAGCCGTCCGGACTCACCTTGAGCGCGAACTCCTCGGCGTCCTTGCGGGTGTAGGGGTCGGGGACCGGTATCCAGCGTGCGATGTCCGGGTCCTGGCAGGCGGTCTCCAGCGCCTCCACGTCCTGCTCGGCGAAGGGACGCAGGATCAGACGCGCCGTGGTGAGAGTGGTGGGCTCCATGAACCGATTGTGCCCGGGAGGGCCGGGCGGCCTCCGGCACCATCCACCGCTCCGAACCGTTAGGGGTACAGGGGCGTACGTCCCTCGCATACGATGGCCGGTGCGGCGAAGACCGTATCGTCGCGTCCGCGCACTGACCGTGCCAGGTTCGACCGGCAAGGAGCCACCCTAAGTGTCCGTCTTCGGCAAGCTCATGCGCGCAGGTGAAGGGAAGATCCTGCGCAAGCTGGACCGCATTGCGCGGCAGGTGAATTCCATCGAAGAGGACTTCGTGGACCTGTCCGATGCCGAGCTCCGCGCCCTCACGGACGAGTACAAGGAGCGGTACGCGGATGGTGAGAGCCTCGACGACCTGATGCCCGAGGCCTTCGCCACCGTGCGTGAGGCCGCCAAGCGAGTGCTCGGTGAGCGGCATTACGACGTGCAGATCATGGGTGGTGCGGCACTGCACCTCGGTTACGTCGCGGAGATGAAGACCGGTGAGGGCAAGACCCTCGTCGGCACGCTCCCCGCGTACCTGAACGCGATCTCCGGTGACGGCGTCCACATCATCACGGTCAACGACTACCTCGCGCAGCGTGACTCCGAGTGGATGGGCCGTGTCCACCGCTTCCTCGGCCTGACGGTCGGCTGCATCGTGGCGCACATGACGCCGGCGCAGCGGCGCGAGCAGTACGGCTGCGACATCACCTACGGCACCAACAACGAGTTCGGATTCGACTACCTCCGCGACAACATGGCGTGGTCGAAGGACGAACTGGTGCAGCGCGGCCACAACTTCGCCATCGTCGACGAGGTCGACTCGATCCTCATCGACGAGGCCCGTACCCCGCTGATCATCTCCGGCCCGGCCGACCAGGCCACCAAGTGGTACAGCGACTTCTCCAAGCTGGTGAAGCGCCTGGAGAAGGGCGAGCCCGGCGACCCGCGGACGCAGAAGCCGGAGTCCGGGGACTACGAGGTCGACGAGAAGAAGCGGACGGTCGGCATCCACGAGGCCGGCGTCGTCAAGGTCGAGGACTGGCTGGGCATCGACAACCTCTACGAGTCGGTGAACACGCCCCTCGTCGGCTACCTCAACAACGCCATCAAGGCCAAGGAGCTCTACCACAAGGACAAGGACTACGTCGTCCTCGACGGCGAAGTCATGATCGTGGACGAGCACACCGGACGTATCCTCGCCGGCCGCCGCTACAACGAGGGAATGCACCAGGCGATCGAGGCCAAGGAAGGCGTCGAGATCAAGGACGAGAACCAGACGCTCGCCACGATCACCCTGCAGAACTTCTTCCGGCTCTACGACAAGCTCTCGGGCATGACCGGTACGGCCATGACCGAGGCCGCCGAGTTCCACCAGATCTACAAGCTCGGCGTCGTCCCGATCCCGACGCACCGGTCGCTGGCACGCAAGGACCAGGCCGACCTGATCTACCGCACCGAGGTCGCCAAGTTCTCCGCCGTCGTCGACGACATCGCAGAGAAGTACGAGAAGGGCCAGCCGGTGCTGGTCGGCACGACGTCCGTCGAGAAGTCCGAGTACCTCTCGGAGCAGCTCAACAAGCGCGGCGTCCGCCACGAGGTGCTCAACGCGAAGAACCACGAGCGTGAGGCGGCGATCGTCGCCGAGGCGGGCCGCAAGGGCTCCGTCACGGTCGCGACGAACATGGCCGGCCGCGGCACCGACATCAAACTCGGCGGCAACGCCGAGGGCCTCGCCGAGAAGGAGCTCCGCGGGATGGGGCTCGACCCCGTGGAGAACTCCGAGGAGTGGAGCGCGGCGCTGCCTGCCGCTCTGGAGAAGGCCGAGCGGACGGTCAAGGACGCGGTCGACGAGGTCAAGGAGCTCGGCGGGCTCTACGTGCTGGGCACCGAGCGTCACGAGTCACGCCGCATCGACAACCAGCTGCGCGGCCGTTCGGGCCGGCAGGGCGACCCGGGCGAGTCCCGCTTCTACCTGTCGCTCGGCGACGACCTGATGCGGCTGTTCAAGGCGCAGATGGTCGAGCGTGTGATGTCCATGGCGAACGTGCCGGACGACGTCCCCATCGAGAACAAGATGGTGACGCGGGCCATCGCCTCCGCCCAGTCCCAGGTCGAGCAGCAGAACTTCGAGATCCGCAAGAACGTCCTGAAGTACGACGAGGTCCTCAACCGGCAGCGCGAGGTCATCTACGGCGAGCGCCGCCGCGTCCTGGAGGGCGAGGACCTGCACGAGCAGGTGCGGCACTTCATGGACGACACCATCGAGGCGTACGTGCAGGCGGAGACCGTCGAGGGCTTCGCCGAGGAGTGGGACCTGGACCGGCTGTGGAGCGCCTTCAAGCAGCTCTATCCGGTGAAGGTGACCGTGGAGGAGCTCGAAGAGGCCGCCGGGGAGCGCGAAGGCATCACGGCCGAGTTCATCGTCGAGTCCATCAAGGACGACGTCCACGAGCAGTACGACGCCCGTGAGGCGGAGCTCGGCAGCGAGATCATGCGTGAGCTGGAGCGGCGTGTGGTGCTCTCGGTGCTCGACCGGAAGTGGCGTGAGCACCTCTACGAGATGGACTACCTCCAGGAGGGCATCGGCCTGCGTGCCATGGCCCAGAAGGACCCGCTGGTCGAGTACCAGCGGGAGGGCTACGACATGTTCCAGGCCATGATGGACGGCATCAAGGAGGAGTCCGTCGGCTATCTGTTCAACCTGGAGGTCCAGGTCGAGCAGCAGGTCGAAGAGGTCCCCGTGGAGGAGAAGCCCGAGGTCAAGGCTTCGCTGGAGAAGGAGCCGCAGGAAGCGGTGCCCGCGGGCGCGGCGATGGGGGCCGCACCGGCCATCCGTGCCAAGGGCCTGGACGCCCCGCAGCGCCCCGACCGGCTGCACTACTCCGCGCCGACCGCAGAGGGCGGCGTGGAGGAGGGCGAGCTGGAGACCGGCGCTTCCGCCGGAGAGCCTGTTCGCTCGGCGGCGGACGGTCTGACGCGGGCGGAGCGGCGCAAGGCCCAGAAGGGCAAGCGCCGCAAGAAGTGACCTTCGCGCGTTGACGTGTACGGGCTGGTGCCCGTCGCCCCGACGGGGTGGCGGGCACCAGCCCGTAGCACTGTGCGGACGCGTTGGACGGGGCACGAGCTGCTGCCGGACCGGACGGCTCACGGCCGGCCGCGGCCCGTGGACTGGCCGTCGAGTTCGACGGCTGCGCACCGCCAGCGGCGGTCGGGGCACAGCTCCAGCCGGAACGCGATGGCGCGTTGCCGGTCCCCCGTGACGATGCGGGCGAACGCCTCGATCACTCCGTCACGGGGCCGGCTGCCGCGGGCGTCGAGCACTTCCGGGCTTGTACGGTCCGCTCCGCGGGGCCGCAGCGGGGCGTGCGAGGCGAGCCCGGACAGCTCCTCGTACGCCGTTCCCCGGGTGTGCTGCAGGAGGGTGTGGACGGGACGCTGCCCGCTGAGTACGAGGACGAGCCGGCTGGCGAACCAGTAGGGCGGCTGGCGTTCGCGTTCCCTGGCGGCCGCGGCCCGCAGGGCGGAGGCCGAGGGACGGCCCGGGGCGGCTCCAGGGCGCCCCGTCGCGGGTGTTCCGGGGCGGCGGGAGTCGCGGCGGCCGGGTGGCGCCTTGCGCACGGAGGGCTGGTGGCTGCGCGCGTGGGGAGGGGCTGTCGCCGGGCGGCCCTGAGGAGGCGCGGCGGCGCCGGGGCCGGCGCCCGTGACGGTCCCCGGGGCGCCCGGAGCGGTGTCCGGGCCGGTGTGCCGGGCGGCGTGCGACGTGGCGTGCCGGGCGGCGTGCGGGGCGAGGCCCGAGGTGCTGTCGGACCGCGCGGGTGGATTGGGCACGGCGTTCATGGGGTCCCCCGATGAGTGGTGTGTCAGAGAGGCCGGAAACCAGTCAGTACCCGGCAGTAGCTTTCGCTGACGGTTGTACCGACCGCGATCGTGCGGTCGCAATGTGTGACCGTGGGTGGGTCGGCGCCGGAAAGCGATTCACCTATCAGTGGGGCGGCGTGGAGTGAAGATGACGGATGCCGTTCTCCACCTGCGGGTTTCGTTCAACGCCCGTACAGGGAACGGCCGCTGCTCGCGCCGTATCCTGGCCTGACAGACCGTCCGGCGATACACGAAAGCGGCATCGATGCGTGTCTATGTGCCTCTGACTCTGCCCGCCCTCCAGGACGCGCACGCCGCCGGGGAGCTGGCGCCGGAGCCCGGAGCGATCCTCGCCTACGCCGTCACGCCCGGACTGCGCGAGTGGTATGTCTCCGACGACAGCGAGGAGTTGGAGTACGCCGCCCTCAACCGCGCCGCGCAGGCGTCCCTGCGGCTGCTGGCGGCCCGTCCCGACGCGCCGCGCCGCCGGGTCGTTCTCGCCGTCGACATCCCGGACGGCGAGGTGAGCTTCGACCCGGATCAGGTTCTGGACCGCGAATCCCTCGGGCAGGTGCGGATCGGGGCGTCCGTACGGCTGTCGGAGGCGGCAGCCGTCCATGTCGACGCGGACGACGCGGAACCGGATGTCACCGCTGCTGCGGACGCGCTGGGAGCGGCCGACATGGGTGACGAGGACGCCCGTTTCACGGTGGACGGCGCCGAGGACCACGAACTGCTCTGGTACGCCATGCAGGAGATCCCGCATGTCTTCGGCGGCTGACGGCTGACGCCGTTCCCCGGCTCCGCTCCGGGGAGCCGTGCGGCGCCGGGGAGCGGCAGGGCCGGCGCGGCGCTCGTCGGTCCGGGAATCCGGTGTCGCGCTGTCAGACCCCCGACGTACGGTCTTCACCATGAATCCGGGACATTCGGGCAGGCGCACCGCACACATCGTGTGGGACTGGAACGGCACGCTGCTGCACGACATCCATGCCGTGATAGCCGCGACGAACGCCGCTTTCGCAGAGCTCGGTCTTCCGCCCATCACGCTCGAGCGCTACCGCGAGCTGTACTGCGTTCCGGTGCCCCGGTTCTACGAGCGGCTCATAGGGCGGCTGCCGAGCGAGCGGGAGTGGGAGGTCATGGACGAGTCCTTCCACCGTCACTACTGGCTGCGGGCACGGGACGCCGATCTCGTCGAGGGTGCTGCGGAGCTGCTGGCGGCGCAGAAGGCCGAGGGGCGTACCCAGTCGCTGTGTTCGCTCGCGCCGCACGACCGGCTCGTTCCGCTCGTCAAGACGCATGGGATCGCCGACCACTTCGTCCGCGTCGACGGTGCGACCGGTCCCTCGGGGGGCGTCAAGGGCGAGCAGATGGCACGTCACCTGCTCGCGCTGGAAAAGGTCGAGGCGGAGAACACCGTCGTCATCGGGGACGCCGTCGACGACGCTGTGGCTGCCGCGCATGTGGGTGCACGTGCGGTGCTCTACACGGGCGGTTCGCACAGCCGGGCCAGTCTGGAGACAGCCGGAGTGCCGGTTGTGGACACTCTCGAAGAGGCGATCGAGGCCGCCGACTGGGCCGCCAACGAGAGCAGATGAGGCGGCAGCCGGTACCTGCTGTCCACTTCGTCCAAGAGCGAGCTTCGATTTTGTACACATAAGGTCCATGACGGCCCCAGGTGCGGGGGCGATAGCCTACGCACGTGATCAGCGCTATATCCCGCGCGGGCATCGTCGCCCCCGCCCTGTGCCCTTCGCGTGACAGCGCCAGGGCCTCCGCTGGTCGTCTCTCACGGCGCGCGTCGAGCCTGAACGGACATCCCGTGTTCCGATGCCGCGTCTCCGCCATACCGACGTCACGCAACGGCGCGCGACAGGAGCCAGGACATGCAGACCAAGCTGGATGAAGCAAAGGCCGAGCGGCTGGAAGAAGCCGCCCGGGTAGCTGAAGAGAGCCCCGCCGGGGGAGAGCATCCGGCGCGGGGTCTCGAGAACGGCGCACTGCGGGCGTTCCTCCAGCGCTACTACCTGCACACGGCTCCGGAGGACCTCACCGACCGCGACCCCGTGGACATCCTCGGGGCGGCGTTCTCCCAGTACCGGCTGGCGCAGAACCGCCCCCAGGGCACGGCCAATGTGCGGGTCCACACTCCGTCCGTCGACGAGAACGGGTGGACGTGCACCCATACCGTCGTGGAAGTGGTCAACGACGACATGCCCTTCCTCGTCGACTCGGTCACCAACCAGCTCTCGCGTGAGCACCGCGGAATCCACCTGGTGATCCACCCTCAGATGATCGTCCGCCGCGACGTGACGGGGAAGCTGCTGGAGGTGCTCGACGCGGGCCGGGACAAGCTCGTCCCCGGCCCCGGCGGGGTGTCCGCAGAAGAGAAGCGGGAACTTCCGCACGACGCCGTCACCGAGTCCTGGATCCACGTCGAGATCGACCGTGAGACCGAACGCGAGGACCTGAAGCAGATCACGAGTGACCTGCTGCGCGTCCTGTCCGACGTGCGCGAAGCGGTCGAGGACTGGCGGAAGATGCGTGACGCCGCGCTGAGCATCGCCGACGAGCTGGAGTCCGAGCCCGTCGCGGAGGACGTACGGAAGGTGGAGGTCGAGGAGTCGCGGGAGCTGCTGCGCTGGCTCGCCGACGACCACTTCACCTTCCTCGGGTACCGCGAGTACGAACTCTCCGACGAAGCCGCGGACGGGGACGAGGAGTTGACGCTCACGTCTCTTCCCGGCACCGGCCTGGGCATCCTCCGCTCGGACCCGCAGCACAGCACGGGGGACGACGGGCATCCCGCCTCGCCTTCCTTCAGCCGGCTGCCGGCGGACGCGCGTGCGAAGGCCCGTGAGCACCAGTTGCTGGTGCTGACCAAGGCCAACAGCCGCGCCACGGTGCACCGTTCCTCCTACCTCGACTACGTGGGCGTGAAGAAGTTCGACGCCGAGGGCAACGTCGTGGGGGAGCGGCGCTTCCTCGGGCTGTTCTCCTCGGCCGCCTACACCGAGTCGGTGCGGCGCGTCCCCGTGATCCGCCGCAAGGTCTCCGAGGTGCTCAGCTCCGCCGGTTTCGCTCCGGACAGCCATGCGGGCCGTGACCTGCTGCAGATCCTCGAAACCTATCCCCGGGACGAGCTGTTCCAGATCCCCGTCGACCAGCTGCGTTCGATCGCGACCTCTGTGCTCTATCTGCAGGAGCGCCGCAAACTCCGGCTGTATCTGCGCAGGGACGAGTACGGGCGCTACTACTCGGCGCTCGTCTACCTCCCGCGGGACCGCTACACCACCACGGTGCGGCTGCGTCTGACGGATATCCTCACCGAGGAACTGGGTGGCAGCAATGTGGACTTCAGCGTCTGGAACACCGAATCGGTGCTCACCAGGCTGCACTTCGTCATCCGCCTCAAACCCGGGACGCAGCTGCCCGAGCTGACGGACGCCGAGGCGGACCGCATCGAGGCACGCCTCACCGAGGCTGCCCGCAACTGGGCGGACGGCTACTCGGAGGCACTGACCGCGGAGTTCGGCGAGGAGCAGGCCGCGGAACTGGGTCACCAGTACAGCGCCAACGCCTTCCCCGAGGGGTACAAGGCCGACTTCCCGCCGCGTGCCGCCGTCGCCGACCTGCAGCATCTCAACCGGCTCGCCCGCGGTGAGAACGGCACGAGGGACTTCTCACTCAGCCTGTACGAGCCGGTCGGGGCGAGCCCCGGCGAGCGCCGCTTCAAGATCTTCCGGATCGGCCGGCCGGTCTCCCTCTCGGCGGTGCTTCCGGCGCTGCAGGCGATGGGCGTGGAGGTCGTCGACGAGCGTCCGTACGAACTGCGCTGCAGCGACCGCACGAAGGCGTGGATCTACGATTTCGGCCTTCGGCTCCCCGGTTCGCACGTCCACGGGCTGGGCGAGGACGCGCGGGAGCGCTTCCAGGACGCGTTCGCCGCCGTGTGGACGGGCCGCGCCGAGAACGACGCGCTCAACTCCCTCGTGCTGTCCGCCGGCCTGACGTGGCGGCAGGCGATGGTGCTGCGGGCGTACGCGAAGTACCTGCGGCAGGCCGGGGCGACCTTCAGCCCCACCTACATGGAGGACACCCTCGGCCACAACGTGCACACCACGCGGCTGCTGGTGAACCTCTTCGAGGCGCGCCTCGACCCCGGCCGTTCGCAGGCAGGGCACGAACTGACGGACGGGCTGCTGGAGGAGCTGGACGGTGCCCTCGACCAGGTCGCCAGCCTGGACGAGGACCGCATCCTGCGCTCCTTCCTCACCGTCATCAAGGCGACTCTGCGCACCAACTACTTCCAGAGCGCCGACGCGGGCGGCAGGAACGGCGGGGTGGACGACCGGTCGGCGGAACCGCACGAATACCTCTCGATCAAGCTCGATCCGCAGGCGATCCCCGACCTGCCCGCGCCCCGTCCCGAGTACGAGATCTGGGTCTACTCGCCGCGCGTCGAAGGCGTGCACCTGCGCTTCGGCAAGGTCGCGCGCGGTGGCCTGCGCTGGTCGGACCGGCGCGAGGACTTCCGTACGGAGATCCTCGGACTGGTGAAGGCGCAGGAGGTGAAGAACACCGTCATCGTGCCGGTCGGCGCCAAGGGCGGCTTCGTGTGCAAGCAGCTGCCCGATCCGGCTGCCGACCGGGACGCCTGGCTGGCCGAGGGCGTCGCCTGCTACAAGACGTTCATCTCCGGGCTGCTCGACATCACCGACAACCTGGTGGGCGGCGAGGTCGTCCATCCCCGGGACGTGGTCCGTCACGACGACGACGACACGTATCTCGTCGTCGCCGCGGACAAGGGCACGGCCACGTTCTCCGACATCGCCAACGAGGTGGCGGAGGCGTACGGCTTCTGGCTCGGTGACGCCTTCGCCTCCGGCGGTTCCGCCGGCTACGACCACAAGGGCATGGGCATCACGGCCCGCGGCGCCTGGGAGTCGGTCAAGCGGCACTTCCGCGAACTGCGCCACGACACCCAGACGCAGGACTTCACCGTCGTGGGCGTCGGCGACATGTCGGGAGACGTCTTCGGCAACGGCATGCTCCTCTCCGAGCACATCCGTCTCGTGGCCGCCTTCGACCACCGGCACATCTTCCTCGACCCCCGGCCGGACGCGGCGACGTCGTACGCGGAACGGCGCCGGCTGTTCGAACTGCCGCGCTCCTCCTGGGAGGACTACGACACCTCGCTGATCTCCGCGGGCGGCGGTGTCTATCCGCGCAGTGCGAAGTCCGTGCCCGTGACCCCGCAGGTACGGGAGGCGCTCGGCATCGAGTCGAAGGCCACGAAGATGACTCCCGCGGAGCTGATGCGGGCGATCCTCAGTGCGCCGGTCGACCTGCTGTGGAACGGCGGGATCGGCACGTACGTGAAGGCGTCGACCGAGACCGACGCCGAAGTCGGGGACAAGGCGAACGACGCGATCCGCGTCAACGGCGAGGACCTGCGGGTGAAGGTCGTCGGCGAGGGCGGCAACCTCGGACTGACGCAGCTCGGCCGGATCGAGTTCGCGCTGAACGGCGGCCGGGTCAACACCGACGCGATCGACAACAGCGCGGGCGTCGACACCTCCGACCACGAGGTGAACATCAAGATCCTGCTCAACGCGGTCGTCGCGGGCGGCGATCTGACGCTCAAACAGCGCAACAGCCTGCTGGCCGAGATGACGGACGAGGTCGGCGAACTGGTCCTGCGCAACAACTATGCGCAGAACACCGCACTCGCCAACGCCATCGAGGGCGCGGCCAGTCTGCTCCAGGCCCACCACCGCTACATGCGCAGCCTGGGCAAGGAGGGGCGACTGGACCGCGGCCTGGAGTTCCTGCCCAGCGACAAGCAGATCCGCGACCGGCTCGCGGCCGGCCACGGACTTTCGCAGCCCGAGCTGGCCGTCCTCCTCGCATACACCAAGATCACGGTGACGGACGAGCTGTTCGACACCGAGCTGCCGGACGACCCGCACCTGCAGCGGCTGGCCTACGAGTACTTCCCGAAGGCCCTGCGCGAGCGGTTCCCCGAGGAGATCGACCAGCACGCGCTGCGCCGTGAGATCGTCACGACGCTGCTGGTCAACGACACGGTCAACACGGGCGGTTCGACCCTCGTGCACCGCATGAAGGAGGAGACCGGCGCCTCGGCGGAGGAGATCGTGAGGGCGCACACCGCCGCCCGCGCCATCTTCCGGCTCGGGGAGATCTGGGACGAGGCCGAAGCGCTGGACAACATCGTCAGCGCGGACGTCCTCACCAGCATCCGGCTCCAGTCGCGGCGGCTGGTCGAGCGCGGCACCCGCTGGCTGCTCAACAACCGCCCCCAGCCGCTGCTGATCGCCGAGACCATCGACCTGTTCAGGGAACGGGTCGCGGAGGTCTGGGAGGAGCTGCCCAAGCTGCTCAAGGGCGACGACCGCGACTGGCACCAGACGATCCTGGACCGGCTGGACGAAGCCGGGGTGCCCTCCGGCCTGGCCGTGCGGGTGGCCGGGTTCTCCGCGGCCTTCTCCGCGCTGGACGTGGTCGCCGTGACGGACCGCACCGGCGTGCAGCTCCTGGACGTCGCAGCCGTCTACTACGACCTGGCGGACCGGCTGGGCATCACTCAGCTCCAGGAGCGCGTGAGCGAGCTGCCGCGCGCCGACCGCTGGCAGTCGATGGCACGGGCGGCCATCCGGGAGGACCTCTACGCGGCGCATCAGCTGATCGCCGCGGACGTCCTCTCGGAAGGTGACGGCAAGGCGACTCCCGAGCAGCGGTACGAGAAGTGGGAGGCGAAGAACCACACGATCCTGACGCGTGCGCGGGCCACGCTCGACGAGATCCAGTCGTCGGAGACCTTCGACCTGGCCAACCTCTCGGTGGCGATGAGGACGATGCGCACGCTGCTGCGCAGCAACCGCTGACGCCCGCGGGCGGCCCGGCGGTTCGAGGTCCGGCGGCCGGGAGCCCGGAGGTTCGCGGCCCGGCGGTCCCGTGCGGTCACCCGTACGTGGGCCGCCGGACGTGTTTCCGGCCCGGCACGCCCGCCCTCCCGGCGCCCGGGGCACGCGTTCGGCTCTGTCCAGGGCGCTGCGGGCCCTTCGACGGTCTTAAGTGGAAGAGACCGTCAAGGGGAGCCTCATGCGAACCGAGTTGAATGCAGCCCCGCTCAGCCGCCGGCTCTCGCGCCGCGCGGTGACTGCCCTGGCACTGGTGGCACTGCTGGCTTTCGGCTACGTCCTCCAGCTGCTGGGCGTCCTGCTCGCCTCGGCGGCTCTCGCCGTCGCCGGCGCCGCCCTCGGCATCCTGACCGAGGCATGGCTGCTGGGCAGATGGCGTGCGCTCGCCCGCGGTCTGGGCCGGGCACAGCTGTACCACCCCGTCCGGCAGCTGCTGAGGGACGCCCTGCTTCTCGGCGGGCTCGCGCGGCTGGAGGTGCTCGGCCCTTCACCGCAGGCCGCGTTGCTGCTGGTGGCGGTGCTGGGCTGTTGGGCGACGCACTTCGTGTGCCAGGCGGTTGCCGCGCGGGTGCGGCGTTCCCGGAGGCTGCCGGTCGTCACGCGCAACATCGACGCGTCACCGCTCCGCCTCGGCCCCGCACCTCCCGCGATCTTCGGTCGCAACGGTGCGGGACGCCTGCTGACCTGCTCCGCTGCCGTCACAGCGGGACTGGCGGCCACCACGGTGACGGGCGACGCGGCATGGGGCGCCGTGACCGCGCTCGGATGCTGGGCCGTGCTGGCGGCCGGTGTCGTACTGCTGGCGGCGCGCCTGCTGCCCGGACGGCGTCCGGCGGGGGAGGAGGAGGCGCTGGCCTGGCTGGACGGCTGGCTGGCCGCGTACAGGCCGACCGTCGGCATGTACTTCTCCGGAGGAGCCTCCTCCGCGTACCAGGCGAACATGTGGCTCTCCACGCTGGAACAGCTGGAGGGTCGGCCGCTCATCGTGCTGCGGGAGCGGTTCATGGTGCAGCAGATCGACGTCACCGACGTACCGGTTCTGTGCATCCCCAAGGTCGCCCACCTGATGCGTCTGGAGCACTCGTCCCTGCCGGTGCTGCTGCACCCCGCGAACTCGGGCAAGACGTCCCAGGTGCTGCGCATCCCGACGATCAAGCATGCGTTCATCAATCACGGAGAGAGTGACAAGCTCTCGTCCTGCAACCCTTACGCCAAGGCGTACGACGAGGTGTGGGTGGCGGGTCCGGCGGCCCGCGAACGCTACCGGCTGGCCGACATCGGCGTACTCGACGGAGACGTCGTGGAGGTGGGCCGCCCGCAGCTCGCACCGATCAGGCCGTACGCCGGGCCGCCGGCCCCGGACGCCCGTACGACCGTGCTGTACGCCCCGACGTGGGAGGGCTGGACGGACGACCCCGGCAACACCTCGCTGCCCCTGGCGGGCGAGCGGATCGTCCGCGCGCTCCTCGACGAGCCGGGGGTCCGGCTGCTGTACAAGCCGCATCCGATGACCGGTTCGGTGGACCCGGCCGTCGGTGAAGTCGACCACCGCATCCGCGCGATGATCGCCGAGGCCGCCGGCCGCCGCCCGGCGGGGGGAGAGAAGGCGCCGTCTGTGGCCGCGGCCGCCGCCGAACTGGAGCGGCGCTCCGCCGAACTGAGGATCCTCGCCGGTACGAGCGCCCGCCGCGGCGAGGACGAGGCGGAGCGGATGCTGAGACAGCGCGCACCGGTGGATCCGCCTGCGGCGGCGGTCCTCGAAGCCGTCGACGCCTGGGAGGAGTGCTTCTGGCGGGCCCACGCCCCGGACGAGCATCTGGTCCTCGCAGGGCCGCGCCCGGGCATCTATGCGTGCTTCAACCAGGCCGACGTGCTCATCTCGGACGTCTCCAGCGTGGTGTCGGACTACCTCAGCAGTGAGAAGCCGTACGCCGTCGTCAACACCACGGGATTGCCCGGAGAGAGCTTCAGGACGGCGTTCCCGACCGCACGGGCCGCCACGGTCCTCTCACCGGCCGCGGACGGGCTGCGGGCTCTGTTGGAGGCGGTACGGGACCCGGCCGCGGACACCATGCGGGAGGCGCGGGCGGACCTCAAGGCCCATCTGCTGGGTCCGGACGAGCCGCCGCCACTGGTGCGGTTCAGCAGGGCCGTGGAGGAGCTGCGGGCCTGTGCGGTGGCCAACAGGGCACGTCGCGACGCCCAGCAGAGACCGGCCGCGGACGCGTTCGAGGGGGCGGAGGGGGCCGGGGCGGGCCCCGGCCCCCGGCTGCATCCGGAAGGGGCTGCGCCCTCCTCGACGGCGTCCGGTCAGCTGCTGGCCGACGCGTCCGGCGACGAGGAAGCGCTCTGAGCCGACGTCGCGGAAGGCGCACCACCCGACGACGCAGGGGACGACGCAGTGGACGAAGCAGGGGCGGAGGCGCCCGCGTCCTGTACGCCCGCGGCTGCCGGGGCCGCCGTGGCGACCTTGGCGGGCTCATCCAGCGGCAGCGGCTGGAGCGCGAGCACCAGATCGTTGGCGAGGGAGAAATAGAACCACAGGCCGGTCTCGCTCTCACCGAGCCGGACGCGCGGCACCAGGTCGGTCTTCTTGCGGTCGGCGAGGTCGCCCAGCAGCCGTCCGAACCGGATGCGGGGTGTGCCCTGGGGGCCCGGCCGGAACCACAGGTCCCAGACGCCCTTCGTGTTCCCCGAGTCCAGCGCCGCCGGGAGTTCGTACGGCAGCTCGAAGGAGAGCGCCGGAACGGAGACTGCGGCGGTCGGAGGGGCGGCGGCCGTCCGGGCGGGCCCGTCCGACGTCCCGGAGGCCGGCGGTCCGGGGACGAGATCGAAGGGCAGCTCGAAGTCCGGCTCCGTCTTCGTGCGGGAGACGGCGACGACCGCTCCTTCGCCCGCCTTCGCCGCGCGCGCGGCCTCTCCGTACAGTTCGGCGCGCACCGTTCCGCTGTCCGGGCCGAGGTCCACGGCGGTGACCTCGGCGTGGCCCGGGCGGTGCCAGGCGCGTACGGCGAGGTAGCCGTCGAGGGTCGTGTACGGCACGCACGGGGCGAGGACGTCGTCGGTGTCGAGGGGCGGGGGCATCGTCAGCAGGCGGGCCGTCTCGACGAGTTCGGACTGGACGCGCTTCCGCTTGCCGTCCGCGACGCGTTCCACGTACGTGTCCCAGCGGTCCTCGGCAAGCGGATGCGCGGCGCGCTCCAGCCGTACCTCGACCCACCCGTCGACGGCCTCCGTGCGGGGCGGGAGCGGGATGCGGTGCGGCGCCCCGCTGTCACGCCGGGACCGCACGAGGAGTACGGACGAGGTCTTCGGGAGCCGCTTCGCGAGCAGCCGGATCACCAGCGAACCGTCGGTGGCGACCCGGGCTCGGGCGAGAGGGCGCCGGAGCTTCGCGGCGGGGCCGGCCGGGTTGCGGTGGGCTCGCCACATGCGCAGCGCGGGACGCAGCACGGGACCCAGCGTGCGCAGCGCCAGGCGGCGCAGCGGGCGGGACGTGCGCCGGGGGGCGGCGGCTCCGCCCGCCTTGGCCGCGGGCGACTTCCCTGCGGTGGCCTTGCCCGTACCGGCGTCCGCGGCGACCGGCTTCTCGGTGCCGGAGGCAGCGTTCTTCGCGGGCTTCGGTGCGGGAGCCGGCGGGGTCAGCGGCGCGGGAGCCGTGGCATGCGCGGGCAGCGGCCCGGAGGTCCCCGCATCCCCGCCGGGTCGAGCTGCGGCGACCTGCTCGGGACGGGCGACGGGGCGGGAGCGGCGCTGCGACTGGAGCTTCTCGATCAGCTGCTCGTACTCGCGGGCGATGCGCTCCGGCGCGTAGCGGGCGGCCTTCTGCAGCGCCGCGCGGCTCATCCGGTACCGCAGTTCGGGGTTCTCGATGAGCTGCATCAGCGCGTCGGCGTACGCCCGTACGTTCGTCTTCTCCGTCGGGCCGAGGGGTGAGAGCAGTCCGTCCTGCCCGTTGCTGATGATCTCTCCGGGCCCGTAGGGGCAGTCCGTGCTGACGACCGGGACCCCGCAGTGCATGGCCTCGACGAGGGTCATGCCGAACGACTCGGCGTCGGAGGAGACGGCAGCGATCGCGCCCTTCGCCCACTCGGCTTCGATCGGGGCGTGCGGGCCCATCAGAAAGGCCCGGTCGTAGAGGCCCAGATTGTCGATCCGCTTGCGCAGGGCGGCCTGCTGGCGGCCGCGTCCGTACAGTCGCAGCCGCCAGTCCGGGTGGCGTTCGGAGACCAGTGCGAACGCGTTGATCAACCGGTCGTACCGCTTGACCTTGATGAGCCGCCCGGCTGCGACGATCAGCTTGCTGTCACCGTCGGAAGGCTCGACGTCGACCGCGGGTACGGCGTTCGGGATGCAGGTGATGAGCGCGTCCCCGTCGGCTGTCGCGGTGCCGGTGCCGGTGATGGCGGCCCGGTAGTTGGCGGCGTCGGCGTAGGAGACGGTGACGAAGGCGTCGAGCTGGGGAATGGCCGCGTCCTGGTGGGTACGGACGTGGTCGCTGTGCATGGCGTGGGTCAGGTGCTCCTGGCCGATGCGCAGGTAACGGTCGCTGCCGTACGCCGCGAGATAGTCGTTGATCTTGGGGCGGGTGGCGATGACGACGTCGGCGTCGGTGTTCCGCAGGAACTCCTCGACGCGCAGATCGCCCAGGTGCGTGGCGACGCCGCGTTCCAAGTGGTCGGCGCCTTCGGTGAAGCGAATGCTCGGCTGGTGGAAGCGGGGATCGTCGCCGTCGAATCCGCGGGCGTCCCGGCGCAGCTCCAGGAGGTGGGTCATCGTGACGCGTGGGTCGAACTGGAGCGCGGTCTCCCGCACGGTACGGCGGAGGCTGACCACCTCGACCGTGTGACGATCGGCCAGCGCCCGGGAGAGATTCACCGTCGAGCGGATCGTTCCGCCGATCCCGTAAGCGTTGTCCAGCAGAAAGACGATCTTCATCCGGCCCGTTCCTCACTGGATCTATTCGAAGAGACATCCCTATTGCACCGTAGCGCCTGTATTGTCCATATACCGTGTGAAAATAGCCAGTAGGGTTCGAAGTCGACGTGTTCTGTGGGCCGATGCGCCGTCCACCCCTCTCCCGGCGGCGTCTCCGGTGCGCGATTCCATGCGCCCAACGGCAGCTGAACCGCCAGTGGACAGGGGCGGTCGGTCAGCGGAAGCCCTGCTCGGAGGGGGCGTGAGGGCGTGCGCGCGGGGGTGCGGGGCTCGTATACAGGGCTTCAGGACTCGGGGCGTTCCGTCCCGGTGACTTGATTTCCTGACGCTTTCCGTCTCCGCGCCCCGAGGAGAAGTGCAATGAAGGGCACCGCGAACGAAGCCGCGACGACGACCGCCGGAGCACCCGGAGCACACGCATCGGCAGCAGGGGACGAGGAGTTGCCTCGGCCCCGCTCCTTCCAGGAGGTGCCCGGTTGGTTCTACAACACCGACGTCGTCCTCTTCGACTGGTTCCTCCGACGGCAGCAGCGCCTCGAACAGCGAGGTGACCTGCTGGAGATGGGCGCCTACCTCGGCAAGAGCGCCATCATGCTGCGTGCGTACCTGCGCGAGGGTGAGACGTTCACGGTGTGCGACCTCTTCGGCTCCGAGGCTCCCACCGAGCGGAACGAGCGCGAGATGCGAGGCTCGTACGCGACGCTGACCCGCCGGGGCTTCGAGGCCAACTACCTCTCGTTCCACGACGAGTTGCCCCGCGTGCTGCACGCGCCGACCTCTGTCGTCCCGGCAGAGGTGACGCCGGCGAGCTGCCGCTTCGTACACGTCGACGCCTCTCACCTGTACGAGCACGTCCACCCCGACATCAGCGCCGCGCGCGGGGCCCTCATGCCCGAGGGGCTGGTCGTACTGGACGACTACCGCTCGTCGCACACTCCCGGCGTCGCCTGCGCGACCTGGCAGGCGGTGCTGGAGGGCGAACTGCGGCCTGTCTGCGTCAGCAGTCAGAAGTTCTACGGGACGTGGGGCGATCCCCGAGCCGTCCAGGAGGAGCTGCACGCGCATCTGCGCGAGCGGGGAGACTGCTGGCTCCAGTGGCAGGACGTCGCCGGGCACCGCCTGCTGCTGATCGGAGCGCGCAAGGCCGCGGCACCCCGGCTTCCGGTGTCCCGGCACGCAAAATCCCGGGCCGGAGCCCGGGACAGGTGGAGGGACGGCGCGGAGGCGGGCGGTGCGTCCGGTTCCAGGGCCGGGGCCCGCACCCGGCGGATCGCCCGCGAGGTGCTGCCGCCGGTGATCGCCCGGCACCTTGCCCGGGCGCTGCGCGCCCGGGGCCGGTGAGGAGGCGGACCGCCTCCGCGTCGTCCGTTGTTCAGTTGTTCTGCTGCTGTGCCGCCTACTTCACCGCGCCGGCCATCATGCCGGAGACGAACTGGCGCTGGAACGCGAAGAAGACGATCAACGGGATCACCATCGACATGAAGGCTCCGGGAGCCAGCACGTCGATGTTGTTGCCGAACTGACGGACCTGCTGCTGCAGGGCCACTGTGATCGGCGGGCTGCTCGCGTCGGAGAAGATCAGAGCGACCAGCATGTCGTTCCAGACCCACAGGAACTGGAAGATGCCCAGCGAGGCCACCGCCGGACCGCCCAGCGGCAGTACGACCCGGGTGAAGAGCCGTACTTCGCCGGCGCCGTCGAGACGGGCGGCCTCCAGCAGTTCGCGGGGGATCTCTGCGAAGAAGTTGCGCAGAAGGAAGATCGCGAACGGCAGACCGAAGGCCGTGTGGAAGATGACCACGCCCGGTGTGGTCTCGAAGAGCCCCACGATGTTGAAGAGCTTGGCGACCGGAATGAGGGCCACCTGGACGGGCACCACCAGCAGCCCGACGACGACCAGGAAGAACCAGTCCTTGCCGGGGAACTCCAGCCAGGCGAAGGCGTAACCGGCGAGCGCGCCGATGACGACGACGGCCATGGTGGAGGGCACCGTGATCAGCATCGTGGTGAAGAGCGAGCCGGTCACCAACTCGTTGGCGAACAGCGACTCGTAGTTCGCCCCGGTGAGCTGTCCCGCGTCGATCACCCACGGGAAGCTGGAGTTGAGGTCGAAGATCTGCCACCAGCCGGAGAGGGAGATGTCCTCCGGGCTGCGCAGTGACGAACTCAGCAGTCCCGCTGTCGGCATGAGCCACACGAGTGCGACCACGACGAGGCCGAGCCGTACGGCCCAGTGGCCGGTGACGGTGACCAGCCGGGAGGCGATCGAGGCCTTCTTCTCCTGCTTGGGAGGCGAAGCCTTCGACGACTTGAGAGCGGCGGTGGGATCGGGCTTTGCCGCACTGACCGCGGTCATCGGCGTGACTCCCTTCGCAGGCGACGGATGTTGACGACCATCACCGGCAGGACGAGCAGCAGCAGGATGACGGCGATGGCACTGCCCACGCCCTGGTTCGATCCCGCGCCGAAGGACGACAGATACAGCTGAAGGGCGAGCACGTTGGCATCGCTCTGACTCTGGCTCGGAGCGATGATGTAGACGAGGTCGAAGATCTTCAGCACGTTGATCATCAGCGTGACGACGACGACTCCGAGGACCGGAGCCAGTACCGGCACCGTGATCTTGCGGAAGACCTGCCACTCGTTCGCGCCGTCGACCCGCGCGGCCTCCAGCAACTCACGGGGTACGCCCGCGAGTCCGGCCGCGATCAGCACCATGGCGAAGCCCGCCCACATCCAGATGTAGCTGCCGATGATGGAGGGCGTGACCAGGGCCGAGCTGAGCCATTCGATGCCGTTGTACGGCTCCGCGAAGTTCGCGGCGGGCAGGCGGAGTTTGGACCCGTCGGCGGACTTGGGGAGCGAGAACGTACCGTCCGCGCCGGTCTCGGCGGTGGCGACGACCTTGCCGCCCTTCACCGCCTCGACCTTGATACCGCTGAGGGCCTTCTCCTTCTGGTCGACGACGTCCGGCTTGCCGGTGCCGCCGGGGGCGAAGTCGAGCCAGACGGTGCCGGTGATCTCGCCGCCCTTGCCGGGCGACGCGGTCTTGGCCGGAGCGGCGTCCGCGACCTCCTTGGGCGGGAGGCCGACCAGCGCCAGGTTGGCCGGGTCGGCCGCGGAGACCGTCGACTTGGTCGTGTAGTCGCCGCCGCCGGACTTGGCCAGCTCCGAGTTGGGCCGCGGGTTGGCGCCGGGCCATGCGGAGGACTCGGCGAACGTGTCGTGGACACCGACCCAGATGGCGTTCGCGACGCCCTGCTTCGGGTTCTCCTCGTACACGAGCCGGAAGATGATGCCGGAGGCGAGCATGGAGATCGCCATCGGCATGAAGATGACGAGCTTGAACGCTGTGCCCCAGCGCACCCGTTCGGTGAGCACCGCGAAGATCAGACCCAGGGCGGTACACACGGACGGGACGACGACGACCCAGATGATGTTGTTCTTGAACGCCGTCAGGATGTCCTGATCGGTGAAGACCTCGACGTAGTTGTCGAGTCCGACGAAGCCCGATCCGGAAGCGTCGAGGGTGCTGCGGAAGATCGAGTAGACGATCGGATAGACGACCAGCGCACCCAGCAGCACCAGCGCGGGCAGCAGGAACGAGAAGGCTATCCAGGGGCGGGAGCGCATCAGTGAGGCGCCGGTCCCCTTCGGCAGCGGCGCTGCGGGGGCGGAAGCGGTGGCAGCCCCGCCTTGCGTCGAGGTGGCGGCAGGGGCGCCGGAAGCGCCCGTGCCTGGTGGCTCGTCTGTCGGCGGGGTGGGGGTGGGGGTGGGCATGACGGTGGTGTCCCTTGTCCGGGTCCGGGTTTGTGCAGGGCGAGGTAGGGCTGAGGCCCGCGGCGTCGCCGGGCGTCGAGCTTGCGGCGTCGCCGGTGCCGGACCCGTCGCATACGACGGGTCCGGCACCGGCAGTGGTGCCGCCGGCCGTCAGTCCTTGTACGCCTTGGTGGCAGCTGCCTCGAGGGCGCTCTGGGCGCCGGCCACGTCCTTCGGGTTCTTCAGGAAGTCCTGCAGAGCCTTCCACTCACCCTTGCCCTTGGTACCGCCGAAGGCGGCCGGGGCCTGGTCGGACATGTCGAAGCGGAAGTCGTCGCCGGCGTCGATCAGGGCCTTGGCGATCTCGCGCTGGACGGCGTCCGGGTACGCCTTGCCGTCCAGGTTCTTGTTCGGCGAGACGAAGCCGCCTTCCTCGGCCCAGACGGCCGCGGCCTCGGGCGAGGCGAGGAAGGTCAGCAGGGCGTGGGCGGCCTTGCTGTCCTTCAGGGCGACAGCGGCGTCGCCACCCGTGACGACCGGGGCGTCGCTGCCGACGGCCGGGAACGGGTAGACCTTCGCGTCCTTGCCGATCTTCGCCTTCGTGTCGTTGGCGACGTTGATGCCGACGAAGTCCCCCTCGAAGACGCTCGCAGCGCTCGGGGACTCGGGGTCGTCGAACGCCTTCGTCACGGAGGTCGGGAAGTCGGTCTGCAGCGCGCCCTTGTTGCCGCCGGCGAGCAGCTCCTTCTTGCCGAACAGCTGGCCGAGCGTGGTCAGAGCCTTCTTCACCGAAGGGTCGGTCCACTTGATCTCGTGCTTGGCGAGCTTGTCGTACATCTCCGGGCCGGCCTGCGACAGGTAGATGTTCTCGAACCAGTCCGTGAGCACCCAGCCGTCACCACCGCCGATGGAGACCGGCTCCACACCGGAGTCGGCGATCGTCTGCGCGTTGGTGAGGAACTCCTTCCAGGACTTCGCCTCGCTGACGCCCGCGTTCTCGTACGCCTTGGCGTTGTACCAGATCAGGGACTTGCTGGCGGCCTTGAAGTAGACGCCGTACTGCTTGCCCTTGTTGGAGCCGAGCTCCTGCCAGCCCTTGGAGAAGTTCTTGTCGAGCTGCTTCTTGGTGGCGTCGTCGAGGGGCTTGAGCCAGCCCTTCTCCGCGAACTGGTTCAACACGCCGACCTGCGGCAGCATGGCCACGTCCGGCGGCGCGCCGCCCTCGATCTTGGAGCCCAGGTAAGTGGCGACGTTGTCACCGGTGGGCGTGACCTCGACCTCGGCACCGGTGCGCTCCTTGAACGCGTCGATGACCTTCTCGAAGTTCTTGCCCTCGTCGCCCGTCCAGACGGCGGCGACCTGGATCTTCTCGCCCTTGAGCTTGGGCAGTTTGACGGTTTCCTTCTCCGTCTGGGAGGAACCGCCCTTGTCTCCCCCCTCGTCACTGCTGCTTCCGCTGCATGCGGCCGTCAGTGACAGAGCTGCGACGGCGCAGAGCGCCACAGCGCCACGTGCAGTCGCCCTGGTGTTGCTGAAGATGCTGGTGTTGCTCCTGGTACGTGATGTACCAGTCGCACGAACCGTATTACGCATAGCTCCCGCCGTCCCCATCGGAGGCGCGGATCCCGGGGACCGGTCTGCCGCGCCGTTTTGGTCACTGGGCATGAGGGCATCACTTCTACTCCCACAGTCCCGTGCGCAAAGTCCTACGCCTGAACGCGGACGGCTCGCAATACGTTGTCAGCTTTCAAGAACCTCATCTTGACCACTCCGTGATCTGTTCGCTGCGGGGGCGTCCGATTCCTGTGGGTCCACACCGAGCGAGCGCGCGGCTCTGCCCACCGCGCTGGCGAGCAGAGCGAGATCGGTCGGGCCGTTCCCGAGTTCCCTCACGGGGCGCCTCGCCGGGGGGTCTCCGGCTCGCGCCCACTCCAGCGGGACGACCGTCGGGCGCTGCGTCGAGGTGCGCGGGATGCGGCCCGTGACCCTGCCGGCCTGGAAGGCCGTGACACCGCCGTCCGCGTGCACAAGGGCTCCCCGCCCTGGAAGCGCCTCCTCCTCGCCCGTACCGCTCAGGCCGCCCGCCCAGGACACCTCGACGCGCAGCGAGGCCGATCGGGCCACCGCTGTCTGGACCGTACGGTCCGGACGGCCGCTCACCGCCACGACGTGCACCCCGAGCCGCGCCCCGTCCCGTGCCACGGCCTCCAGGGCGCGCACGACGGAACCGGCCGCCGGGCGGCCGGGGTTGCCGAGCGCCGGGTCGACGAGGGTGTCGAAGTCGTCCACGAGGACGACGAGTCGGGGCAGTGGGCCTGTCGATGTTTCCAAGTGTTGAACGACCGTGGCGTCATCAGCGCCGGTCGTGGGCCCGTGCGAGCCACGCAGGTCCGGTGAGGGCAGGGGGCGTCCGGGGGGCTGCTCGGCCTGTGGTCGTCCCGCCCGCTCCGCCGTCCCCGGCGCGCCGGGTGATCCGGGTGATCCGGACGAGGCGGCCGAGCCGGAAGAGGCGGCCGCCACGGACGAGTCGGACGCCGCCACGGAGGGCCCGGGGCCGTCGAGCACCTCGGCCCGGGGAACGCGGAGCCTCAGAGTCGCCGGGGCGGCACCGGCCTCCCCGCCCGTGGCGCCGCCCATCTCCCGCGGGGCGGGCTCACGGCCCGTCCGTGCGGCAGAGGACGGCGCGAACGATTCGGTCCCCGCAGGGGATTCCGTACGTCCGGCGTCAGCGGCGTCGCTGCCCGCGCGCCCGCCGCTCCTGCCCGCCGCGTCCTGCTCGGAGAGCTGACGGGACGGGGCGCCGCGGTGAGCGCCGCGTCCGGCCTTGCGCGCGAATCTCTCGTAATCGTCCTGGGGTCCGATCAACTCCGCCCGGCGCTTGAGCTCTCCGCTCAGCGACTGCGCGAACTCGCGCATCCGCACCGGATCGCTGGCCGCCAAGTGGCCGCGGACATGGGGGAGATCGAGACAGCTGCGCAGATCCTCACGGGCCGCGCCGTCCCCCTCCAGGAGCATCAGGTGCAGCCGGTCGGGCCGTTCTCCCGCGGAGAGCGAGGCGGCGAGGGAGCGGAGCAGCTCCGTCTTGCCCGAACCGGAAGGTCCCGTGACGAGGCAGTGCCCGCGGGCACCGGTCAGTTCGGCCTCCAGCGGTCCGCGCGGTCCGGCGCCGAAGACCAGGGTGGCGCGACCGGGGGACGGCTCCGGCGAACCCGCCCAGCGCGAGAGCAGCGCGGCGGGAGTCGCCCGGGCGAGCCCCAGCTCGTCCAGCAGGCGGGAGGACCTGGGCAGCGTCACGGCAGTGCGCGAGGCCGTGCCCGTACGGGCGGCGGTGCCGTCCGGTTCCCGGAGGGGTGCCAGGGCGCGGGCGAAACGCTCGGCCCAGGCGGCCGAGACCGCGTCGACGGTGCCGACCGTACCGAGGGCGCCGGGAGCGCCCTGCGTGGGCGAGCCGGGCTGCCGGTGCACCACCCGTACTGCTGTCGCGACGGCTCCGCTGAGCAGAGCGAGCGCACCGCACTCGCGGAAGGCCGCGGACGTCTCGCACGCGGTCTGCACCGTCTCGGACAGGGGCGAGGAGGGCGTGGCGGCCGGGGTCTCGGCGAGGCACAGCAGGTGGATCCCCGCCGCCGGGCCTTCCTGGGCGAGCCGGGCGACCGTACCGCGCAGCTCCGGCGAGCCCGGGTCGCCGTCCACGACGAGCAGCGTGTACGGGCCGCCGTGCCGGGACGGGGCCGGCCCGGAAGCGGCGTGCTGCCCGGTGATGCCCTCGGGTGCCGGTGTCCTGTGCCGGTCCTCTTCGAGCCGCTGCATCAGTTCCGCGGTACGGGCGGCGGCCTGGTCCCGGTCGAAGGCCATGAGCAGACGGCAGTCCTGCCCGTGCACCGGACGGACATGCGGCAGCCAGCCGAGCCACGACCACTCCGCCGTGCGCCCTGCTTCCTCGCGTGAGCGGTCGGCGGAGAGCAGCACGATCTCCAGCGTGCTCGGCCCGTGCAGCGCGGCGAGCTGGGCCACCACGGAACGCGCCAGGCCCGTCAGCCGCGGCCGGGGACCGGCCAGCCCGAGCGCGCCGGACTGGCGCAGGCCGACGGTGAGCAATCCGTCAGGGCGTCCGCCGCTGTGGTGCGCGGTGCCGATCCGGACGGTCAGCGCGTCGGGATGATCCGGCTCGCGTTCCCACAGGCGGGGCCCTGGACCGAGCGAGGTGAGCAGGACGGTGGCCGGATCGGGGCGGCGCTCGCCGCCCCACGGCGCTGTCGCCGCGTCTCCGCCGTAGGCCGCCGCTGTGCCGCGGCCTCCGGCGGCCCCGGGGCCCGCGGCCCCCGGGCCGTGGCGAGCCGGCTCCTCGCCGGGGCGGGCGCCCGCGAAGCGGCGCGCCCAGGCGCCCAGTCCACGGGGACGGGACCGCTCCGGCTCCCGCGCCGCGGGAACACCGGCCTGCGGCTCCGCGGATACGGGCAGGGTCGCGGACGAGGCCGGGGGGAACTGCTCGGAGTACCG
The DNA here is from genome assembly GCF_042653885.1 of Streptomyces ovatisporus. NCBI lineage: Bacteria > Bacillati > Actinomycetota > Actinomycetes > Kitasatosporales > Streptomycetaceae > Streptomyces > Streptomyces ovatisporus. Next base: position 139,877 of record NZ_JBHSFH010000017.1, on the reverse strand, counting down.
GGTGTGCTGGGCGACGCCCGAGCCGTGCGTGATGCCGTCGCCCGGGCCTCCGGTGCCGTCGGGGAAGGGGCCGCCGCCGTGTGCGTAGCCGTGCGAGCTGTCCTGGGCTCCCGCCGGGTGACCCTGCGGGGCAGGGGCGGCAGGGGCGGAAGGCGGCGGCACGGTCCCGCGGGCCGTCCCTCCCCGGCCGGGCGTCTCCGCCTCGGCGCCCCGGGGCCCGCCGTCCACCAGCCGCAGTTGACCGTTGCCGTCCGGGACGGTGCGGAGCGGTCCGGCGGCCGCCCCCGCGACCGGAGCCTCGAACCCCTGGGCACCCTGGTGCCCCTGCGCCTCTTGCGGCGAGGACGTCTCCAGGCGCAGCGCCGATTCCCCGATGCGCAGCGTCGAGCCGGGGCGGAAGAGCACAGGCTGTGCGCCGACCGGCGTGCCGTCCAGCGAGGTGCCGTTCGTGGAGCCGAGGTCGGTGACCGTGACGGCTCCGCCGTCGGAGACGGTGATCGCGCAGTGCAGCCGCGAGACGTCCGGGTCGTCGAGCGGCACGTCCACGTCCGCCGCGCGGCCGAGGTGGACCTTGCCGCCCTGCAGGAGGTGTATGCCGCCCGCGTCCGGGCCCGCCGTCACATGCAGACGCGCCTTCGCCGAGCCGTACGCGGCCAGGGCGGGGACCGCCGCCACGGGGGCGGGCCCGTGCAGCGAGACCACGGCGCCGTCCAGGAGCGGGGGCTCGCCGAGCATCTGGCGGTGCGGATCGAGCCGTTCCGTCCCGGCGTACACCGCGGCGGAGGAGTCCGAGGAGGAATCAGCCGGGCCGGCGCCTTGCGCCGCACCCGGGGCGCCCGCCGCCGAGGCGGCCGTCGTGACCAGGGCGCCGGTCACCGCGGACAGCGGTGTTCCCGACGGTGCGCTGACCACGACGTCGCACGCCGGAGCCGCTCCCGGCGCCGCCGTCGTCTCCCCCGTACCCGGGCCGCTTCCGCGCGCCCCGAGGGTGACAGTCAGCCGGATCTGCATCGGCCCTCCCGGTCCCGAACACCGGTGTGCCCGGCCTGTCCGGCGTACGGCGAGATGGTCGGCCCCGCCGTGCCCTGCGCCCGGCACACATGTCACAACGGACAACACTCTTGCGCTCGCGCGCCACGCACAGTGCTGCCGATGCCGGATGCATCTTCGCACCCGTCACTGACACAGCGTCCCGCTCGCGTCGACCAATGATCTTGACGGGAACGGGCGCAGCGCAAGGGGGCGTGGCCGCACCGTCCGGCCGATGTGCAGGTCGGGCTCTCGCCGCTCCGTCGGGACGCGCCGGCAGTCCGCGCCCGGCCGCGCCGTCAGCTGACACCGGATCCGACCGGGTTCGACCGAATCCGATCGCACGCGGCCGACAACGGATCTGTCCAGGCCGTTCTCTGTTTGTCGGCGGTCGTCGGCGGTCGTCGGCGGTCGTCGGCGGTCGTCGTCGGTCGTTGTCGATCGTCATTGGGACGCAACCGACCAGGTCGCGGCATGCGTCTCCCTCAGGAGTCGCCCTTCTGTTCACATACGGCCGTTCGACCGTTCGCGAGACGGCACTATTGTGGGCGGGATTGCAGTACGACACCAGGGAGCTCATGACGTGCGGCCTGTAGGCAGCAAATACCTGCTCGAGGAGCCGATGGGCCGCGGCGCCACTGGCACCGTATGGCGGGCACGGCAGCGGGAGACCGCGGGCGCCGAGGCGGCCGTGGCCGGCCAGCCCGGCGAGACGGTGGCGATCAAGGTCCTCAAGGAGGAGCTGGCCAACGACCCCGATGTGGTCATGCGCTTCCTGCGGGAGCGCTCCGTCCTGCTCCGTCTCACGCACCACAACATCGTCCGTACCCGGGACCTCGTGGTGGAGGGCGACATGCTCGCCCTTGTGATGGACCTCATCGACGGACCGGACCTGCACCGCTATCTGCGGGAGAACGGCCCGTTCTCCCCGGTGGCCGCGGCTCTGGTGACCGCTCAGGTGGCCGACGCGCTCGCCGCGAGCCACGCCGACGGCATCGTGCACCGCGACCTCAAGCCCGCCAACGTGCTGCTCGCCGACGGCCCGGAGGGCATGCGCCCCATGCTCACCGACTTCGGCATCGCGCGGCTCGCCGATTCGCCCGGTCTGACGCGCACCCAGGAGTTCGTGGGGACGCCCGCCTATGTGGCTCCCGAGTCCGCCGAGGGCCGTCCGCAGACCTCCGCCGTCGACATCTACGGCGCGGGCATCCTGCTCTACGAGCTCGCGACCGGGCGTCCGCCGTTCGCGGGCGCCACCGCGCTCGAAGTGCTGCACCGTCACCTCTCCGAGGAGCCGCAGCGTCCGCCGAGCATGCCGGATCCGTTGTGGACGGTGGTGCAGCGGTGTCTGAGCAAGCGGCCGGAGGAGCGGCCCAGTGCGGTCAACCTCGCCAACGCGCTCCGCACCGTCGCGAACGGCATAGGGGCGCAGGCCACCCCTGAGCAGGCGACGGCCGCCATGGGTGTCGCCGCGCTGCTGGCACCCGACCCGGCACCGGCCACGGTGCCGGACACCGCCGCGGCGCCCGGTGCCGCAGGGGGCGGGGGAGCGGGAGACGCCGACCCCACCCAGGTCCTGCCGCACTCGGCGTCGGCACGGGGCCAGGGCGGTTACGACCCGAACGCGGCCACCAGCTACCTGCCGCAGTCCGGTGGTCCGGGCTCCGGTCAGGGGGCCGGCGGCGGGCAGGGGCAGGGAGGTCAGGGCCCGAACTCGGACCCCACTCAGGTCATGCCGCCCGTGCCCGGTGGACCCCCGCGGCCCCAGCAGTCGCCGGACGCGGGCGCGCCCGACGGCCCGCACCCCTGGCAGAGCCAGATGCGCGCGGCGCGGGACCGCAACGAGCAGACGCAGGTGCAGCCGCTCGACCCGAGCATGGACCCGCTCCGGCGGCGCCCGCCGCGCCAGCCGCAGCAGCCCCCGCCCCGGCGTCAGCAGCAGGGCCCGCCGCCCCAGCAGTACGCGCAGCCGCAGCGCCGTCCCGCACAGCAGCCGCCGCAGCGCCGGTACGAGCCGCAGCGTCCGCCGCCCCGGGAGCCCCGTCCGCAGCGCGAGCCACGGCAGCGCAGCGCCAACCCCATGCACATTCCGGGGCTGGGCTGCCTCAAGGGCTGCCTCTTCATGATCCTGCTTCTGGTGGTGGCCGCGGTGCTGGTGTGGAACTTCACTCCGCTTCCCCAGTGGTGGGAAGCGGGCAAGGATTTCTGGCAGTCGGTCGAGAACGTCTTCGACGAGCTCGGCGCTCTGATCGACAACGCTCAGAAATAGCCCTTCCTGTAAGCGAGTTCGGAGATTTGTCGACTTCCCGGGAGGGAATTCCCCCTCGAAAGTGACGGTTGGCGCTTCCTTGGCCCTCAACAGCCCTTCCGCCGCGTAGTTTTGTCGCTATGGCACGGAAGATCGGCAGTC
>NZ_JBHSFH010000017.1:0-136367 GCF_042653885.1 Streptomyces ovatisporus | reverse complement strand
TGTCGCGGTCAAACTCCTGCGCGAGGACCTCGCCTCCGATCAGGACCTGGTGGAGCGGTTCGTCCGGGAGCGCAGTGCGCTGCTCTGCCTCGACCACCCCCGTGTGGTCGGCGTCCGGGACCTGGTCGTGGACGGCAACGACCTCGCGCTCGTCATGCAGTTGGTACGCGGCACGGACCTGCGCACGCGCCTGGAGCACGACCGCAGGCTCGCGCCGCAGGCCGCCGCGGCCATCGCCGCCGACGTCGCCGACGGACTCGCGGCGGCCCACGCGGCGGGCATCGTGCACCGGGACGTCAAGCCGGAGAACGTCCTGCTGGACGCGCTGGCACCGGCCGGTCCGGGCGGTGCGCCGCCCGCCCTGCTCACGGACTTCGGCGTCGCCAAGCTGATCGACTCACCCCGCACGACCCGGGCGACGTCGATCATCGGTACGCCCGACTATCTGGCGCCGGAGATCGTCGAGGGTCTGCCGCCCCGCGCCTCCGTGGACATATACGCCCTGGCCACTGTGCTCTACGAACTCCTCGCCGGCTTCACGCCGTTCGGCGGCGGACACCCGGGTGCGGTGCTGCGCCGGCACGTCACGGAGTCGGTGGCGCCGCTGCCCGGCATCCCCGACGAGCTGTGGCAGCTGATCCATCAGTGCCTCGCGAAGGCGCCCGCCTCCCGGCTCCGGGCCGAGGAGGTGGCGGCCGGGCTGCGCGAGCTGCTGCCGGACCTCGTGGATCTTCCGCCGCTGGACATCGACGAGCAGGCGGAGGAGGCCTACGAGCCCTACGACGGCCATGAGGACGGTGCCGAGGCCCCCTCCGGCGGTCACGCGCCGACGCTGCCCGACCACGAGCGGTATCCGCACGCGCCGGGCCACGGCCGCACCGCCACGGGCGGGAAACGCGGGGCCGTGCCACTGGTGCACGGCGGCGCCGGCCCCGACTCCAGCCGCGACACCCACACGAGCATGCGCGTGCCTGGAGCGGACGAGCTGGCGGGCGGTGCGCACGGCACAGCACGCGCTCCGCGCGCTGCGGGGACGCCCCGGGCGGGTTCCGCCCGTAACCGCGTCTCGGCAGCGGCTGCACGGCGCCGCAGGATCAAGCTGGGTGCGACGGCGACCGCGGTCGCCGTGGCGGCCGTGGTGGGCAGCTGGCTGGCGACGTCCGGCGACGACGGCGACACCACGCAGCCCGCGCCCGCGGTCGAGCAGCCTGAGGAGCCGTGACCGGGCCGGGCACCGGACGTGCACTGGGCGGATACCGGGGGAAAGCGGTCCCCGGGCGCCCCGGGCGGCGAACGCGGGGAACGGTCAGCCGTTAGGGTGGAGGTGTGGCAGCCCCCGATTTTTCCGAAGAGCTCAAGTCCCTCTCCTCCACCATGGAGTCGATCGAGGCAGTGATCGACCTCGACAGGATGAGGGCAGATATCGCGTCGCTCGAGGACCAGGCGGCGGCCCCCGATCTGTGGGACGACGTGGAGCGTGCGCAGCAGGTCACCAGCAGGTTGTCGTATCTGCAGGGACAGCTGCGCAGGGTCGAGGAGTTGCGCTCGCGCATCGACGACGTCGAGGTGCTCTTCGAACTCGCCGAGAGCGAGGACGACACCGACGCACGCACCGAGGCGCACGCCGAGCTGGAGTCGCTGCGCAAGGCTGTGGACGAGATGGAGGTCCGCACCCTGCTGTCCGGCGAGTACGACCCCCGTGAGGCGGTCGTCAGCGTGCGCGCGGAGGCCGGTGGCGTCGACGCGGCGGACTTCGCCGAGCAGTTGATGCGGATGTACCTGCGCTGGAGCGAACGCAAGGGCCATCCCACGGAGGTCTTCGACATCAGCTACGCGGAGGAGGCGGGCATCAAGTCCGCCACCTTCACCGTGAAGGCGCCGTACGCGTACGGCACTCTCTCCGTCGAGCAGGGCACCCACCGCATGGTGCGCATCTCCCCCTTCGACAACCAGGGGCGCCGTCAGACCTCGTTCGCCGGGGTCGAGGTGCTGCCGGTGGTGGAGCAGGTCGACCACATCGACATCCCCGAGAACGAATTGCGGATCGACGTGTTCCGCTCTTCCGGGCCTGGCGGTCAGTCGGTCAACACCACCGACTCCGCGGTCCGTATGACGCACATCCCGACCGGCATCGTCGTCTCCTGCCAGAACGAGAAGTCGCAGATCCAGAACCGCGCGGCCGCCATGCGCGTCATGCAGTCACGGCTGCTGGCCCACCGCCGGCAGGAGGAACAGGCGAAGATGGACGCGCTCAAGGGCGACGGCGGCAACTCGTGGGGCAGCCAGATGCGTTCGTACGTCCTGCACCCTTATCAAATGGTGAAGGACTTGCGGACGGAACATGAAGTCGGTAATCCCCAGGGCGTTCTCGACGGCGATATCGACGGCTTTCTCGAGGCGGGTATCCGCTGGCGCAAGCAGCAGGACAAGTAGCAGTCGAGGCGGAATCCCGCTCTTCCAGGTAACGATTTGAGCCCCATCGGCCGAACTGGCCGCTCTACATGGGCATTTCACACTGTCCTCGCTTGACGGAGGTGTGAAAACTGGGAAAGCTGTCCGCTCGGCATGCCTGTGTCAGGGGCGCGTGCGGGGGTGAGCGGACAAGTCCGTGTCCCTACTGAGGCTCCGCAGCCCGTCACACAGCTGCTCCACTGAAAAATGAAACTACTGGGGGTAGTTGGCCAATGATCAAATCGAAGACGCGGCTGCGTGTGGCGCGCGTTGCTGCCGGCGCAGTGTTCGCCGTCGGCGCCTCGCTCACGGCCGCGGGCGCCGCGGAGGCCGCGGACAGCGGTGAGTCTGCTGCCCAGCAGCAGGACGGCCTCATCGGCGGAATCCTCGGTGGCGTGATCGGCGGTGGCGACAGCGGCGGCGGCGGCGAGACCGACGGCGGTACGACCGGTGACACCACCACGGGCGGTGACACCGAGGGCACCGTCTCCGGCGGCGACGACACCGGTGGCGACACCGAGGGCACGGTGACCGGCGGCGAGACCGACGGCGGCGAGACCGACGGTGGCAGCACCGTGACCGGTGGCGACACCGGCGGTGAGACCGACGGTGGCAGCACTGTGACCGGCGGTGACACCGGCGGCGACACCGGTGGTGACACGGGCGGCGACACCGGTGGCGACACCGGTGGCGGCGAGGAGCCCGCCACCATCGGCGGTTCCGGCGGCGGCGACGACACCTGCGACCTGAACGACGACAGCGTCGACTGCGAGGGTGGCAACACCCAGCCGGACAGCGCGGACAGCCAGCCCGTCGAGCAGCAGCCGCAGGCCCCGAAGGAGGAGCTGGCAGACACCGGTTCCTCCGAGACGGCCTTCCTGCTGGTCGGTGCCGCGACGATGATCGCGGGAGGCGTCGCCTTCCGTGTGATGCCGCGCATGATCAACCGCCGTACGGCTGCCTGACATCCGTATGTGAGCGGTACGCCTCGGCGCGCGTGATCAGCGCACGCAGGCAGAGCGAGCAGAGCGAGGGGCCCGGAACGCAGCGCACAGTGCGCGGTTCCGGGCCCCTCGTCCGTTCGGGAGTGCGGGAAGACGGCTGCGGACCCGGCTCCCACCGCCCTCGGAGGCAGCGGCATCACCGGACGTGGCCGTCCCGTTACGCCACGGCCACCCGCTGTGCGAGAAACGCCACTGCGAGCAGGGCGAGAAGCAAGGTGAAGAGCGTCACCGGCGAGAGGTTGCCGAGGGGGGACTCCCGGTGCAGGCGTTCGCGGTGCGCACGGCAGACGGGGCAGCGCCCCTCGCTCACGGGGCCTGCGCAGTTGGCACACACCAGTCGGTCGCATGTCATGCGAGATCCTCCTCTGTCTGCCAACGACGCCCCGGAGGCATTGGTTCCCCGGCGGGGGTCCTCACTCCACTGTGCCAGGCTCCCCGCTCGGACGCAGAGGCTTCCGGGCGGAGAGCTCCCGGCCGGAGCGAGCGCCCCCTCTGTGAGGTTTGTACCTATAGGCAATGTGACCGAACCCACCAACAACGGACGCCCGCTGCGCACCGTCCGCCCGTTCGCGTAAGGTCACCACACTCCCCCAGCTAACGCTGGGAGGTGCCCCCACCCAGCTGACGCTGGGAGGTGCCCCCACCCAGCTGACGCTGGGAGGTGCCCCCAGGGAGCCGCACCGTGGCTCCCGCTGCCCCTACCCCAGGCCGACGTGGTGTATCCGTGATCCGATTCGACAGCGTCTCCAAGTCCTACCCCAAGCAGAACCGCCCGGCCCTCCACGACGTGTCGCTGGAGGTCGAGCGCGGTGAGTTCGTCTTCCTGGTGGGCTCGTCCGGTTCCGGCAAGTCCACCTTCCTGAGGCTGATCCTCCGCGAGGAGCGGGCCAGCCAGGGCCAGGTGCACGTCCTGGGCAAGGATCTCGCGCGGCTGTCCAACTGGAAGGTGCCGCAGATGCGCCGCCAGCTGGGCACGGTCTTCCAGGACTTCCGGCTGCTCGCCAACAAGACGGTCGGTGAGAACGTCGCCTTCGCGCTCGAAGTGATCGGCAAGTCCCGCGGCCAGATCCGCAAGACGGTCCCCGAGGTTCTCGACCTGGTCGGTCTGGGCGGCAAGGAGGAGCGCATGCCCGGTGAGCTCTCCGGCGGTGAGCAGCAGCGGGTGGCCATCGCCCGTGCCTTCGCGAACCGTCCGATGCTGCTGATCGCCGACGAGCCGACCGGCAACCTCGACCCGCAGACCTCCGTCGGAATCATGAAACTGCTGGACCGGATCAACCGGACCGGCACGACGGTCGTCATGGCCACGCACGACCAGCAGATCGTCGACCAGATGCGCAAGCGCGTCATCGAGCTGGAGCGCGGACGGCTCGTGCGTGACCAGTCGCGTGGCGTCTACGGCTATCAGCACTGAGCCGCGCACGGGCGGTTCCCGGTCCGGCCGCGGCGCCCGTGAGCAATCGGTCTGAGCAGTCTGAGCAGTTGAGACAGCAACACACTGAAAGGACGCCATGCGCGCCCAGTTCGTACTGTCGGAGATCAGCGTCGGTCTCCGCCGCAATCTCACGATGACCTTCGCGGTGATCGTGTCGGTCGCCTTGTCGCTGGCGCTCGCGGGCGGTTCCCTGCTCGCCCGCGAGCAGGTCAGCACGATGAAGGGCTACTGGTACGACAAGGTCCAGGTGTCGGTCTACCTCTGCAACGAGAACGACGCGGAGTCCGACCCCAACTGCGCCAAGGGCGCCGTCACCGCCGAGCAGAAGCAGCAGATCCGTACCGAGTTGGGGAAGCTGCGGGTCGTCGACAAGGTCTACCACGAGTCCGCCGACGAAGCGTTCAAGCACTACCAGGAGCAGTTCAAGGACTCCCCGCTGGCGGACTCACTCACCCCCGACCAGATGCAGGAGTCCTACCGGGTCAAGCTCAAGGACCCCACCAAGTACCGGGTCGTGCAGACCGCGTTCAGCGAAAGACCAGGAGTGCAGGAGGTCCAGGATCAGCGGAATCTGCTGGAGAACCTCTTCAACCTGCTCAACGGCATGAACATCGCCGCCCTGTTCGTGATGGGGCTGATGCTCGTCGTCGCGCTGCTGCTGATCGTCAACACGGTCAGGGTCTCCGCGTTCAGCCGGCGGCGGGAGACGGGGATCATGCGGCTCGTCGGGGCGTCCAGCTTCTACATCCAGATGCCGTTCATCCTCGAGGCCGCGATCGCGGGCCTGATCGGTGCGGGCTTCGCGTGCGTGCTCCTCCTCGGCGGCAAGTTCTTCCTCATCGACAGCTGGCTCGCCGACAAGATCGCGCTCATCAACTTCATCGGCTGGGACGCGGTGTTGAAGGTGCTGCCGCTGCTCATCGCCGTCGGTGTCCTCATGCCGGCCGTTGCAGCGTTCTTCACGCTGCGCAAGTACCTCAAGGTGTGACGCACGACGCGGGCGCCTTACGGCCAACGGCCCGTGGGGCGCCCGCTGTCTGGCTTAGACTCCGAATCATGTCGGACTCGTGGTATTCCAACCCATCCCCCGACAAACGCAGGGGGAGCCCCCGGCAATTGCGCCGAGGGGCGGGTCTGGCACTGGTTTTTGCGAGCGTCCTCGCGACGGGAGCGGCAACCGGTGCCTGGGGCGACGGCGTTCGGGCTCTCGCGGGCCCGACTGACAGCGCACCGGGCCCTGTTCCCGCAGGCGCGGACCTCGGCAGCACCGGAGGTCCCCAAGGAGCGCGCGGCAGAGCAGCCGGGGCGCACGACGACGGTCGCGCTCCCGGCGGAAGCCACGCGGAAGAGGCCGAGGAGCTGGTGAGCCGCAGCGGCGACCGTTGGTCCTCGGCCTACACGGCACGCGAGTACGAAGGTCTGAAGCAGACGCTGGACGGCGAATACGTCGGCGTCGGTCTCTCCGTTCAGCGCGAGCGCGACACGAAGGGGAGCTCCGTCGCCGTCGCCCGGGTGCTGCCCGGAAGCCCGGCCGACCGCGCGGACATCCGGCGAGGCGACCGGCTGGTCGCGATCGACGGCGAGGACGTCGGGGACCGCCCCGTCACGGACGTCGTGGCCCGGCTGCGGGGCTCCGCCGGACAGGGACGGTCGGCGAAGCCCGCAGCGCCCGGCAGCTCCGTCGAGCTCGAACTCGACCGCGACGGGCGGCACCGTACGGAGACCCTGAAACGCGACCGGCTGACAGCCGACGCCGTCACGGTCGGGCCCACGGACGGCGGCGCGACGCGGATCAAGGTCTCCTCCTTCACCAAGGGGTCCGCGCGGCAGATCCACCGGGCAGTGGCCGAGCGGGTGCCCGACGGCGGCGGCATACTGCTCGATCTGCGGGGCAACTCCGGCGGCCTCGTCAGCGAGGCGGTCGAAGCGGCCTCGGCGTTCCTCGACGGCGGCCTCGTCGCCACGTACGAGGAGAACGGCACGCAGCGGGCGCTGTACGCGGACGGAAACACGAGCAGCCATGGCCACGCCGTGCAGGTATCGACGGGCGGAGCGTCGGCGCACCCCCTGGTGGTGCTGGTGGACGGTGGCACGATGAGCGCGGCGGAGCTGCTCACGGGGGCACTCCAGGACCGGGGGCGGGCTGTCGTCGTCGGCTCGCGCACCTTCGGCAAGGGCTCGGTCCAGATGCCCCGCAAGCTCTCGGACGGCTCGGTCGCCGAGCTGACGGTCGGGCACTACGCGACACCTTCCGGCCGGACCCTGGACGGGGAGGGCATCACTCCGGATCTGTCCGTCGACGCCTCCGGGGACGCCCCGGAGCGGGCCCGCACAGTATTGAGTGGCCTGCAGACCCGTCCGTAGTGGAAGAATGGTCTGGCTATGGCGAAGAAGGACGACAAGAACAAGGGCAAGGGCAAGAAGGCCAAGGACGCACACGGCCGGCAGCTCATCGCGCAGAACAAGAAGGCGCGGCACGACTACCTCATCCTGGACACCTTCGAGTGCGGGATCGTCCTCACGGGCACGGAGGTCAAGTCGCTGCGGCAGGGCCGGGCCTCGCTCGTCGACGGCTTCGGCCAGATCGACGGCGGCGAGGTCTGGCTGCACAACGTGCACATCCCGGAGTACGCCCAGGGCACGTGGACCAACCACACGGCCCGTCGGAAGCGGAAGCTGCTGCTGCACCGCTACGAGATCGACAAGCTGATCGGGAAGACCCAGGAGACCGGCCACACCCTGGTGCCGCTGGTGCTGTACTTCCTGAACGGGCGGGCCAAGGTCGAGATCGCCCTCGCGAAGGGCAAGAAGGAGTACGACAAGCGCCAGACGCTGCGGGAGAAGCAGGACCGGCGTGAGTCGGACCGGGCGATGTCGGCAGCCCGCCGGCGACAGCGGGTGAAGGCCTGACCACGCCGGGCTGCGGCGGCCGTGGTGCGGTGCGGTGCGGTACGCCGTCGCGACGGCTCCACGAACCCCGCATCCCGGCGCTGGGGGCGCTCGCGGGAATACGGACCGGGCACTAACAGTTGGCACGGTCGTGGCCGGGTCACGTACCATGGTCAGCGGCGCGGCCCGAGAGGCAGCGCAGTTTGTCAACTCAACATGGGGATGATCGGTTTCGACAGCGGATGTCGAAGTAGGTGAAGCGAGCCGAGGAACGCGGCAATGATCTCGTTAACCATGTGCCGCAAAAAAATAATCGCCAATCAGAAGCGCGATTCCTTCGCCCTCGCTGCCTAAGCAGCGAGCGTGAAGTGTCAGCCCGGGTGCGTTCCCGCCCCGGATCCTGGCATCAGCTAGGGAACTCACCGCGTAGGCCCGGTCACGGGGCCTGCCGGGACATCAAACAGTGACTGGGCCCGTCGGAGACTTGTCCACGTGATCTCCGGGGCCGAGAAAATCGAAGTGGACTGCGCTCGGAGAAGCCCTGCTTCCCCTCCGTTGGACGCGGGTTCGATTCCCGCCATCTCCACGAGGTCGAGGGCGACGTGTGTCCGCGGAAAGCGCGGACCGGGTCGCCCTCTTCGTGTTTTGCGAGGCTTCGCCTCGCGGGGCGGGGGCTTCGCCACCCGCACCCCCCCCTGCGGGGGCTTCGCCCCCAGCGGCCCCGTTGTGGCGGGGGTTTGTTTCTTCGTGCGGCTTCTCTGCGGGGGCTTCGCCCCCTGCGGCCCCGTTGTGGCGGGGGTTTGTTTCTTCGTGCGGCTTCTCTGCGGGGGCTTCGCCCCCTGCGGTCCCGTTGTGGCTGGGGTTTGTTTCTTCGTGCGGCTTCCTGGGGCTGCGGTTCCGCGTGTGGTGGGGGCTTTCATCCGTCGTGCCTTGGGGCTGCGTTCGCTGCCGTCATTTCGGGCGGGGTTGTGCACATCCAACGGTCAACTGGTGTGCCGATGGGGGTGGTTGCTCCCGAGGCGGGAGGTTCGTCGCAGCGTGCGGCCTGGAAAGGGCGGAACTTCCTCTTCGGTGGTTCCGGCTTTCGTGCTGTGATGGGCACATGGAACGTACGGACAGCAACAACCAGCTCACCCTCCCGGCCGAGCTCTACCTCCTCGCCTGCGACCTGGAGACGGAGAAGCTCACGAAGCGGGACGTCATCGGGAACGTCCTCCGGGCTGCCGTGCTCGTCGAACTGACCGACCGCGGCTGCCTCACCGACGACGGCGGCAAGGCCCGTACGGTCGGCGACCGGCGTACCGGCGATCCCGTGCTCGACGACGCCCTGCGCGGCATATCGGCCGACAAGCCCCGCAAGTGGAAGGCCCAGGTGCAGCAGCACCGCAAGCAGGGGTTCCAGGCCGTGGAGCAGCAGCTCGAACGGGGGCGCCTCATCGGCATCGAGCGCCGGACCTGGCGGTACGACCGGATCGTGGTGAAGGACCAGGCCCTCGTGAAGCGGCTGCGCGCGGAGGTCGTCGAGACGCTGACGAGCGGGCGTCCCGTGGAGGACTACAGCACCCGCCAGGCCGCGCTGACCGCGCTCGCCGCCGTCGGCCAGTTCCCGACTGTCACCTCCGGCAAGGAGCGGCGCGAACACAAGAAGCGCATCAAGGCGCTGACGGAACGCGCCGGAGAGGCCGGCCCTGCGCTGAAGAAGGCGCTGGCCGACATGGACATCGCCACCGCCGTCGCGGTGGGCGCCGCCATCTCCGCAGGCCAGAACTGACCGCCGGGCGGAAGGAGCCGCATGGGCGACGAGCCCCGCGTACGGCCGTCCCCGCGTCCCGCCGACGTCGAGCCGCTGGGCCCTGATTCGCTGACCTGGAAGTACTTCGGCGACTGGCGCGGGGTGCTGCTCGCGCCCTGGGCCGGTGCGATGCAGAACATGCACCCCGGGCTGGGCGCCGGTGTCGCCGCACACTCGCGTTTCTTCGAGGAGCGGTGGCAGCGGCTCTTCCGTTCGCTCTATCCGATCGGCGGCGTCGTCTACGACGGTCCCGGAGCCGCGGAGACCGCACGGCAGGTACGCGGCTACCACAACACGATCAAGGGCGTCGACGACCGGGGGCGTTCGTACCACGCGCTCGATCCCGACACCTTCTACTGGGCGCACTCCACGTTCTTCATGCTGACGCTGCTCGTCGCCGACCGCTTCGGACCCGGCCTCGGCGAATCCGAGAAGCACCGGCTCTTCGACGAACACGTGACGTGGTGGCGGCTGTACGGGATGAGCATGCGACCGGTGCCGGAGAGCTGGCCGGACTTCCTCGCGTACTGGGACCGGATGGCGTCCGAAGTGCTGGAGGACAACCGGCCCACCCGCGAAGTGCTCGACATCCGCCACATCGCCAGGCCCCCCGCGCTGTCCTGGATGCCGCACGTGGTGTGGCGGGCGCTGCGCGGGCCGCAGGCACGATTCACCGTCTGGTTCACGGTCGGCCTCTTTCCGCCGGCGGTGCGGGAGCGGCTCGGCTACCGGTGGACCGTACGCGACGAGCGCCGGCTTCGGCGTATCGGCCGGGTCGTGCATCACGCGTGGCGGCTGGTGCCCTTCAGGTTCCGTTATCACCCGCGGGCCAGGGCGGGTTGGGAGCGCGAGGCGGGGCTGCGGGCAGCGGACGCGCCTCACGTGGAGTCCCCGGAAAGGAACTCACCGCTCCCGGACGAACAGGACTCGCCCAAGCACTATGTGCCGCCGACGGGTTGGGGGACGCGGTCGGTGCGGCCGGTGCGCCGCCAAAGGTAGGCCGCTCCCGTATTCCCGTGGCCCGGCTGCCCGTTGTTCTGCGGGCGGAGGGCGGGCGTACGAAGTCCGCGTCGCTTTCCGGGAGTCCGGGACTTCGTCTGCCGAACCCCTGCCGAACCCCTGTCGGGCGCCGGGCCGGAAGGGCGGTCCGGCGGTCAACGCTGCGACGGCACCGGGGAGGGCCGGGCAGGCCGCTCCGACCACTTGGACCGGAGGGCCGCGGAGGAGGCCGCGGCGGCGGCAAGGGCGGCTGCCGCGGGCGGTACCGTGAACGCCGCCTGTCCCGGAAGGTGTTCGGCCGCCCAGCCCGCGGCGGCCGAACCGCCGGCGATGCCGCTCAGCAGCGCGGTGACGGCCCAGGTCATGCCCTCGTTCAGACGCGCCGCAGGGACCGTCTCCTGGATGAGCGTCATGCCCGTCACCATCGCCGGGGCCGCCCCCATGCCCGCGACGAGCAGGGCTCCCGCGAGCAGCGGAAGGCTCCCGGCGCTCGCCGCGGCGAACGACACCAGCGCCAGGACGGCCATCACGCAGACACACAGCGCGAACCGCCGGATGAGCGGGCCCGACGGCGGCCGTACGGTACCGATGAGAAGCCCCGCCACCGCCGAGCCCGTGGCGTGGAAGGCGAGCACCACGCCTGCCGCCGCCTGCTGGCCGCGGCCGTCGGCGAAGGCGATCGTCGCGACCTCCATCGAACCGAACACCGCTCCGATGCACAGGAACGTGACCAACAGCGGGAGCAGGGCGCGCAGTCGGAGAGGCGAAGGCGGACCGGTGACGGCCCGCGCCTGCACCGGCGGTTCGGTGCCGCGCTGCCGCAGGAAGATCAGCATTCCCAGGAGCAGCAGCCCGGCTCCCGTCAACGTGCCCGATTCGGGGAAGAGTTGCGTGCACAGGACGGCGGCGAGCGGCGGCCCCGCCATGAAGCACAGCTCGTCGGCGGCCTGTTCGAAGGAGTTGGCGGTGTGCCGGGAAGTGGGGTCGCTGCGGCAGAGGTGCGCCCAGCGGGCCCTGGACATGCCGCCGGTGTTGGGGGTGGTCGCGGTCGCCGCGTACGAGGCGAACAAGGTCCAGTCGGGCGCCCCGAACCGTACGCACGCCGCGAGGGACACCGCGCCCGCAGCGGCGATCAGCGTCGCGGGCAGAGCGATTCGTGACTGCCCGTACCGGTCGACGAGCCGCGCCGTCAGCGGTCCCACCACGCCGGTGGCGGCCAGCCCCGCCGCACTGACGGCCCCTGCCAGCGCGTACGAACCACGGGTGCTCGCGATCATGATGACCGCGGAGACCGTGAGCATCCCCATGGGCAGCCGGGCGAGCATGCTTCCAGCAGTGAAGGCACGCGTCCCCGGCCCGGCGAACAACCGCTGATACGGGGCGATCCGGCTCCGCACCGGGCGTCGACGGAGAGCTGAGGAGCAGGGCATGCGGGCCAGCCTCCCCGTCCGGCAGGACATGCGGCCACCCGTTTTCGCGAGGCTCGGGCCACGTGCCGAGGGCCCGGGCTGCCCCCGGCTTACGGGGCGGCGGTCAGCCGCCGGTCTCCGCGATGAGGTGCCGCAGGTGTGTTTCGTACAGGGAGCGCAGATCGGTGCTCTCGGGGTCCAGCCGCCAGAGGATCAGTGCGCCTTCCTGGAACGCGAGCAGTTCGGCGGCTGCGGCGTCCGGGTCGGGGCAGTCGGTGATCTCGCCGCTGTCCACGCCGCTGCGCAGGACGTCGGCCATGGCCTGCCGCAGGAGTCGGCTGCGCTGCAGGAACCGGTTGCGTACCTCGTCGCCGGGGCCGGCGGGGAGGTGTTCGGCCTGCAGGGTGGCGTGCAGGGTGGAGAGGTGCATGTGGCGCTGAGTGTCCTCGGCGTCGTCGAGGAGGGCGTCGACGAGTCCGCGTACGCCCTTGCCCACGTGGCGCGAGAGCCGTGCTGCGGAGCGGGCGTCGTGCGCGTCGAGAACTGCCCGGAGCAGTCCTTCCTTGCTGCCGAAGTGATGAATGACCGCTGAGGGCGTGATGCCGGCCTGCTTCGCGATCACGGCCAGGCCGGTGCCCCGGTAGCCGTTCCGGCCGAAGAGCTCCGTCGCGGCATCGACGATCGAGCGACGGCGCTCCTCGCCGCGCTTCTGTACCTGTCCCTTGATCCCAGCGATGAATCCAGTCTATTGGGGCACGTGCGGACCGCTCCGTCATTACACTGAACGGTCATGCAGGAAAATAAGCTCGCCGTGCGTGCCACGGCCACAGTCGCCGCATCCGCGGAACGGGTATGGCAGGTCCTCACCGATCTGCGCAGCTACGAACAGTGGCACCCCAGCGTCGAACTGGTCGACGGTCCGCCCGCCGAGGAGATCACCCAGGGGACCGCTCTGCGTCTTCGGGCTGATCGCGGTACTCCCGCCGAGCGCGAATTCGACGTGACCGTCACCGAGATGACCGCGCCCGCTGTGCTCGCCTGGGAAGGCGGCGACGCCGAGCACTTCTTCGGGCGCCACCGCTTCACGCTCACTCAGGGAGCCGAGGGCACCGGATTCGTCGACGAGGAGACCTTCGAGGGTTCGATGGCCGAGGCGGTGCTCGCCGAGCACCGCTCGAACCTCGAAGCCGCCTACCAGGCCGCCGCCGATGCGCTGAAGCGAGTGGCCGAGAAGGAGCAGTAGCCGCCTCGTGCCGAGGCCGCCGGGCGGACGCGGCACAGGTTCGGCGGAAGCGCTGCTGCGCGGCGGCCGGACCTGTGCCGCGGGGCAGGTCCTCTCAGGCGCCGGCGGCGGCGAACGGGCCGCCCGTGCCGAAGGCCCGTTCCGCGAAGCGTTCGCCGATACGGCGGTGCGACGCGGCGTCCGGGTGGAGCCCGTCGGGCAGGGGCGACTCCTCGAAGTCCGCCTCGCCGTAGAGGTCGCGCCCGTCGAGGTGGTGCAGCCGGGGGTCGTCGGCGGCCCGCTGTTTCACGATGCGGGAGAGCTCGTCGCGGATGACGTTGAGCGTCAGTTTCCCGGCGGCGCGTTCCGCCGGGTCGCCCGTGGCCCGGAACCGCAGCCGCCCGGCACTGAGGGCGGTGAAGTCGAACGCGCCGGGACCGGGTGTGTCCTCGTGCATGGGGCACAGGACGGGCGAGACGACCAGCAGCGGCACCTCGGGGTGGCCGTCCCGGATGGTGTCGAGGAAGCCGTGCACGGCGGACGTGAAGGCCCGGAGCCGCATCACGTCGCCGTTGACCAGGTTGATGCCGATCTTGACGCTGATCAGGTCCGCAGGGGTGTCCCGCATGACGCGGGCGGTGAAGGCATCCAGCATGGCGCTGCCGCTCAGGCCCAGGTTGACGAGTTCCACGCCGCCGAGGGAGGCGGCCAGGGCGGGCCATGTCGTGCTGGGGCCGGCGGCGTCCGAACCGTGGCTGATCGAACTGCCGTGGTGCAGCCACACCTTGCGGCCACCGAGCGGGACGGGTTCGACGGGAGCGTCCGTGCGCAGTGCGACGAGCTGAGTCGTCTCGTTGTGCGGCAGCCAGATCTCGACGTTCTTCATGCGGCCGGCCAGACCGGGGAACCGGACAGTGCCGACCGGGCCCGGCCGGGTCTCCGTGGACCCGGTGGTGATGTCCACGGTCATGACGTTGCCGCCGGGTGCGCTCGCCCGCGCCGCGAAACTGCCGTCGACGAGCAGGTCGTACATGCCGTCGGGCCTGGGAGGGGCGCCCTGGTAGACCGTCTTGGTGGGGAGCGTGTCCAGTTCGACGGCGGTCGCCCGGGTGCGGAAGGCCAGTCGTACACCGGAGGGCTTGGCCTCCGCCGCGGCCAGCAGCGCGTCGTCGCACTGCGCCCGGGCGCGGGCCGGCAGGCGGTGAGGCAGCAGTCCGTGCTCGGTGCGTTCCAATTCGAGCGCGCCGCGCACCAGGTCCGCCGTGAGGGGTGTGGTGATCCAGCCCGCTGACTGGGGCGTCGTGGAGGGGCCGGGGCCGGGGAGTCCGTCGTACTGGCGCGTCATGACCTCAGCCTGACAACGGGGTTCCCGATCCGCACATGCTTTTCCTGCCGGCGCCCGGGCAGCAGGACGGGGAACAGGGCTCAGTTGCTCAGCCGCTGCCGCAGTTCTTCGACGTCGCCCAGGAACCACGTCTGCCGACCGCCGTTGCACTCGCGGACGAAGTCCCGCAGAGCGGAACTGGCCTCCGTATGCCGGGAGATGTCGCCGATGACGGCAAGCCCCATGCGGTAGTTGACGAACTTCTGGATGATCTCACCGGCCAGGCGGGTGCGCAGCTCGAAGAACGTGTCGTCGAACCGTCCGGCCGGGACGACGACCCACTGAGCGCCCTGGTACATGGCGTCCCCGATGCAGTCCAGGGCATCGCGCTCGCTGCCGAAGAGCTCGCCCTCGGCCGGGCACATCAGTACGGGGACGTCATGGATCTTCGTCAGGGTGCTCATGGCCTTGCAGGTTAAGGCCGTACGCCGGCGAGGGCGACGTCTTTACCGGTGCGCGGCACGCGTGCAGCGGGGGTGCCTGCCGTACGCACGGCCGGACGGGGCACGTGCCATGGGCGGACCGTCCCGTGCGACCCGGTGACCCAGTGACCCGGTGACCCGGCACACGACCGGATTCATGTATTCCCCTTCGCGCGCCGCTTCCCAGGGCTGCTCTCCGTTACCGGCCCCGGTTACTCAATGCCACTGCCGAGTCGTGAGCGGCGGCGAGCGGCTCTCCCGATTCTGTGCCTGCCTCCGCTCGCGGTGCGGCGTCGATCCCCGACTTCGGGGGCCTTCGGCCGATCGGGAGCCGTTTGGTGAGGCGTTGCAGGTCGGATCCCAACCGGTGACGCTCCGCATCGGCGAACTGCCCCTCGGGGTGCGGCCTCACGGAGGGCGACCGGTGGCAACTCCCGGACCCGGCCGCGGGGTTGAGCAGGGCCTGTCACTACATCGTCACAACACTGTCCAATGAGTGAGCAAAAAAGCTGACTAGTCACATTTATGCCTTCACATTTACGCTACATTTTCACCTTCAATCAGGAGGGGGCGCGCTCACCAGGGTGGGAGGGCGCGGAGCGAACATGGCAGATCACTCCGAGGGGCAACCGGGCAGCGGCGCGGCTCCGGTCTTCGTGGACAACAGCGGCGGGCGGCGCCGCACTTGGCGCCGGCTCGGCATGGCGATGGGGATGGCCGGGGGCGGCTATGCGCTCGTCGTGGCGGTGAGCGTGATCGGCGGGAACTCCGACGCGCCCTGGGGGGTGCTTATTCCGGGGGCGGGCAACAGCGGGTCCGGTGCCGTGCGCGTCGTTCCGGAGGAGGGGGAGGACGCGCAGAAGCGGATGCCCGGGACGGCGGCAGCGGGGACTGCCGAGCCGGAACCGAGCGCCTCCGCGTCGTCCGCTTCTGCCGGCGTCGACAGGGCTCGTGGGCGGGGGAGTTCGACGGAGAAGGAACCATCCGAAGGCCGAGCCGCCTCCGGGGCGGACGGGAAGACGTCTGTCTCCGGTGGCACGGCAGGCTCCGGCGACTCCAACAGCTCGGGGAGCTCCGGCGGGGGGACGAAGGGCGGCCAGGGCGGCTCCGCCCCCACACCGGGGAACCCGCCCGCCGAGCCCTCCGACGGGGGAGCGGCCGGCTCGGCCGGCGGCACCCCGAGTGAGCCGGGTGACGGCCCGGGAGAGCCGACGCCCTCGGAGTCCCCCTCCGGCGGCGGCCTGCTGGAAGAGATCCTCGAACCGATCCTCGGCGGCGGCGACGGCCCATCCACGACAGGTGCCGAGTGAGGCACGGACCCGCGGTCTCCCGGCGTCCGAAGCGGCCCCGGCTGCCGCTCCGTTACCTGCTCCCGGCCGTGCTTCTCGCCGTCGTGGTCGTGATGCTGCTGCTGCGCGGCTACGTGCACAGCGAATTCCTCGCCGACCACCGGGTGCGGCCGCCGGCCACCACGGGTGCCGTACCTGCGAAGGTCCTCTCCGGAGGACCCGTACTCGACGCCCGCGGTTCCGAGCCGGTCAGTCACCGTGTGCCCGACCGCAAGATCGTGCTGACCTTCGACGACGGCCCCGATCCGGAGTGGACGCCGAAGATCCTCGACAAGCTCGCCCGACACGACGCTCATGCCGTCTTCTTCGTCACCGGCACCATGACCGCCCGCCACCCGGAACTGGTGCGCCGGATGGTCGACGAGGGCCACGAGGTCGGGCTGCACACCTTCAACCACCCCGACCTCTCCTACCAGTCGCCCGGCCGCATCCAGCGTGAACTCGCCCAGAGTCAGCTCGCGTTGGCGGGCGCCGCAGGCGTACGCACGTCGCTGTTCCGGCCGCCGTACTCCTCGACCGCCGACGCGCTCGACGACGAGTCCTGGCCCGTCGTCCGCGAGGTCGCGAGCCGCGGCTACATCACCGCGTTCATCGACACCGACAGCGAGGACTGGGCCAGGCCGGGCGTCGACGAGATCGTCCGCCGCGCGATGCCCCAGCAGGGCAAGGGTGCGATCGTCCTCATGCACGATTCCGGCGGCGACCGTTCGCAGACCGTGGCGGCACTGGACCGGATGATCCCCCGACTGCAGGCTCAGGGGTACGAATTCCCGCGTCTGACAGAGGCGTTGGGGGCACCGGGCCCGCACTCCGCCGTGCACGGCGCCCAGTTGTGGAAGAGCAAGGCTTTCGTCGCCGCGGTCGGCGTCTCCGAGAACGTCACCGGCGTGCTCGTCTGGGCGCTCGTGCTGGCCGGCGGACTGGTCATCGCGCGGTTCGCGCTGATGCTCGTGCTGTCCGCGGTGCACGCCGGACGGGCACGACGACGGTTCCGGGACACCGGGAGCGGCGGAGCCCCACCGCAGGTCACCGAGCCCGTCACGGTGCTGGTCCCCGCGTTCGACGAGCGTGAGTGCATAGCGAACACGGTGTACTCCCTCGCCGCGAGCGACCACCCGCTCGAAGTCATCGTCATCGACGACGGCTCGACGGACGGCACCGCCCGCATCGTCGAATCCCTCGGCCTGCCGGGCGTACGGGTGCTGCGCCAGCCCAACTCGGGGAAGCCCGTGGCCCTCAACCACGGTCTGCAGCACGCCTCTCACGAGCTGATCGTGATGATGGACGGCGACACGGTCTTCGAACCCTCGACCGTACGGGAGCTCGTGCAGCCCTTCGCCGACCCGCGCGTCGGCGCCGTCGCCGGCAACGCGAAGGTCGGCAACCGGCAGAGGCTGGTGGGCGCATGGCAGCACATCGAGTACGTGATGGGCTTCAACCTCGACCGCCGCATGTACGACGTGCTGCGCTGCATGCCCACCATCCCCGGCGCGGTCGGCGCGTTCAGGCGGTCCGCCCTGTGGCGGGTCGGCGGAATGAGCGACGACACCCTCGCCGAGGACACCGACGTCACCATGGCGCTCCACCGCGACGGCTGGCAGGTCGTCTACGCGGAACGGGCACGCGCCTGGACCGAGGCCCCGCAGAACGTGCGCCAGCTGTGGTCGCAGCGCTACCGCTGGAGCTACGGCACGATGCAGGCCATCTGGAAGCACCGGCGAGCCGTGGTGGAGCGCGGCCCGTCCGGGCACTTCGGACGGGTGGGGCTGCCGCTGCTGTCGCTGTTCACGGTCTTCGCGCCGCTGCTGGCCCCGCTGATCGACGTATTCCTGGTCTACGGGCTGGTGTTCGGGCCGACTCTCCGTACGGCAGGGGCCTGGCTGGCGGTACTGGCCGTACAGGGGCTCTGCGCGGCGTACGCCTTCCGCCTGGACAAGGAGCGCATGACGCCGCTCCTCACGCTGCCCCTGCAGCAGCTGTGGTACCGGCAGTTGATGTACATGGTGCTCATGCAGTCGTGGATCACGGCGCTGACGGGCGGACGGCTCAGGTGGCAGAAGCTGCGCCGCACAGGCCAGTTGGGGGCGGC
The DNA here is from genome assembly GCF_042653885.1 of Streptomyces ovatisporus. NCBI lineage: Bacteria > Bacillati > Actinomycetota > Actinomycetes > Kitasatosporales > Streptomycetaceae > Streptomyces > Streptomyces ovatisporus. Next base: position 117,922 of record NZ_JBHSFH010000017.1, on the reverse strand, counting down.
GCCGGCCGGCGCTCCGGCCGTCCCGTACGCCGGGGCGCCCTCCGGGACACCGCCCGGCGAGCCGCTCACGTCGCCTCACGGCCCGTCCGCCGTACACGCCGGATCGGGGGCCGAGCCGCACCACCGAACCACGGACAGCGAGCGAGCAGCCACATGACCCGGCACCGGGCGGCGGCGCGTACTCCTGCTCCGCAGAGCCCCGCGCCCGGGCGAGACCGCTATCTGGACCTCCTGCGCGCGGTGGCCCTGCTGCGCGTCGTCGTCTACCACACCTTCAACTGGGCCTGGCTGACGTTCCTCTTCCCTTCCATGGGGGTGATGTTCGCGCTCGCCGGATCGCTGATGGCGCGGTCGCTCGGACGGCCCGCCCTCGGCGTCGTACGCAGCCGGGTGCGGCGTCTGCTGCTGCCGCTCTGGCTGTACGGGGCGGTACTGCTGACGGCCCTGTACGTACAGGGGTGGCGGCCCGGCCCGGGCGGCTGGCTGCGACTGGCGTGCTGGCTGTTCCCCGTCGGCAGCCCCCCGTACCCGGAGAACATCGGCGGCGACGGCGGCCTGCTGGAGTCGGGCTGGGCCGTCGAGGCGGCGGGTCCGCTGTGGTATCTGCGCGCGTACCTGTGGTTCGTGCTGCTCTCACCGCTCCTGCTGCGCGCCTTCCGCCGCCTTCCCCGGGTGACTCTGGCCGCTCCGCTGGCGCTGACCGCCGTCGTGGGCACGGGAGTTGTCCGCATCCCGGGAGAGGCAGGAGAAGCCGTGGTCGACTTCGCGGTCTACGGTTCCTGCTGGCTGCTGGGCTTCGCCCATCACGACGGGCTGCTGAGGCGGCTTCCCGCGTGGGCCGTGGCTCTGACCGCCGTGTCGGCGACCGGCGCCGGCTTCTGGTGGGCGAGCGGGCACCTCGGTGAGGACGGCTGGGACCTCAACGGCATCCCCTTCGCACAGGCGCTGTGGTCCTTCGGGTTCTGCCTGGCGCTGCTGCGCGTGAGTCCGTCCTGGGAGCGTCTGCCCCGGCCGGTGACACGTCTGGAGCGGACCGTGACGCTCGCCAACTCCCGTGCCGTCACGCTCTATCTGTGGCACCAGCCGGCCCTGATCGCGGCTGTGCCGTTGCTGGACCTGCTGTGGCGCATCCCTCTCGTCTCGGACTCGGCGTGGCTGTCGGACGCCGCGGAGAGCTCGTACGCCGTGCTGATGTTCCTGGCGGTGTGGCCTCTGGCCGCGCTGCTGATCGCGGCGTTCGGCTGGGCCGAGGACGTCGCCGCCCGGCGCAGGCCCCGCCTGTGGCCGCGCACGGCCCCGAGGACGCGCCGGCCGGCCCACGAGGTCACCGCGGCCGCAGCCCCGGAAGCGGACACGTCCACAACCGCAGCCGACGGGGCAGAGACCGGCCCCGCGGAGCCCCCGACAGCTCTCACCGCACCGCGCGCCCCCCGGTGAGAGCAAGGTTTCGCGGAGGACACCTCACGCCACAGCCCTGAAACGCGACGTCCCTAGCTTCGGGTGGACACCCAGCCGTGACACCCGAGAACTGTGGAGACGCCATGACTGCTCCGACCGCCGCACGAGGCGCACGTGGAAGGGGCCGCTGGATCGAGCAGTGGGACCCGGAGGACGAGGCGTTCTGGCGGGAACGCGGATCGAACATCGCGCACCGCAACCTCCTGCTGTCCGTCTTCTCCGAGCACATCGGCTTCTCGGTATGGACGCTGTGGTCGGTCATGGTCCTGTTCATGGGACCGGAGTACGGCATCGATCCGGCCGGGAAGTTCCTGCTCATCTCGGTGGCGACGCTGACCGGCGCGGTGGCACGGGTGCCCTACACCTTCGCCGTCGCCCGCTTCGGGGGCCGCAACTGGACGGTCGTCAGCGCGGCTGCGCTCCTCGTGCCGACGGTCGCGGCGTGGGTGGTCATGGAACCGGGCACGTCCTACACGACGTTCATGGTGGTGGCGCTCTTCACCGGTGTCGGCGGCGGCAACTTCGCCTCGTCCATGACCAACATCAACTCCTTCTTCCCGCTGCGCCGCAAGGGCTGGGCCCTCGGTGTGAACGCCGGCGGCGGCAACATCGGAGTCCCGGTGATGCAACTGGCCGGCCTCGCGGTGATCGGCACGGCAGGGGCCGGACATCCGCGCATCCTGCTGGGCGTCTACATCCCGCTCATCGTGCTCGCCACGGCGTGCTCGGCCCGCTGGATGGACAACCTGGCGCCCGTACGGAACGACACCGGCGCGGCGAAGGAAGCCGCACGGGACCCGCACACCTGGATCATGTCCTTCCTCTACGTCGGCACGTTCGGCTCCTTCATCGGGTACAGCTTCGCCTTCGGGCTGGTGCTCCAGACGCAGTTCGCCCGTACGCCCCTGGAGGCCGCCTCCCTCACCTTCCTCGGTCCGCTGCTCGGCTCCCTCATCCGGCCGGTGGGCGGGCGGCTGGCCGACCTGTACGGCGGTGCGCGGATCACTCTGTGGACGTTCGCGGCCATGGGCGGCGCGACGCTGCTGGTGGTCGCGGCCTCGCTCAACGAGTCCCTGCCGGTGTTCGTGACGGGCTTCACCGCGCTGTTCGTACTGAGCGGAATCGGCAACGGCTCGACGTACAAGATGATTCCGGCGATCTTCCACGGCAAGGCGGCGGCGAGCGGCCTGCGGGGCGAAGAGGCGGCCTCGTCCGCCCGCCGGCTCTCGGGCGCGTCCATGGGTCTGATCGGGGCCGTCGGAGCCCTCGGCGGACTCGGCATCAACCTCGCCTTCCGGCAGTCGTTCGAGACGGTGGGGTCGGGGACGGCGGCGTACCTCACCTTCCTGGTCTTCTACGGTTTGTGCTGTGCGGTGACATGGACCGTGTACCTGCGGGGTGCGACGAGGCTCTCCCCGGGGACGACGGCCGGAACGGAATCGTCCCGAGAGGCACAGGAGCCGGGCAGGGCCACGGCGTACGCCGAGGTGTGAGCGGCACGAGCGCACGCCGCCGCCCTGCGGCGTAACACCGGGGAAACCCCGGGGAACCGGGCCCGTCACGCCGTGTTGACAGGCTCGGCTCCTCGTACGAGCACGGGCGGAGCGAGAAGGACATGGAGCAAGCGGGACGAGAGACGGCGGAGCGCGCGGGAGCAGCGCGACGCGGCGAGCAGCAGGTCAAACCGTTGTCCGGCTTCACGGTCGGCGTGACGGCCGCACGCCGTGCCGAGGAGCTGGGCACCCTCCTCGAACGCCGTGGTGCCCAGGTGCTGCACGCACCGGCACTGCGCATCGTCCCGCTGGCCGACGACACCGAGCTCCTCGACGCCACCAAGGCACTGACCGAGAACCCCCCGGACACCGTGATCGCCACGACAGCCATCGGCTTCCGCGGCTGGATCGAGGCCGCCGACGGCTGGGGCTTCGGCAGCGACCTGCTGAAGTGCCTGAGCGAGGTGGAGGTCCTCGCACGCGGCCCGAAGGTGCGTGGCGCTGTCCGGGCCGCGGGGCTGACGGAGAGCTGGTCCCCCGCGTCGGAGTCCATGGCCGAAGTGCTGGACCGGCTGCTGGCGCAGGGCGTGGACGGCCGCCGCATCGCACTGCAACTGCACGGCGAGCCCCTCCCCGGGTTCGTCGAGTCGCTGCGCGCGGCCGGCGCGGAGGTGGTGGGAGTACCGGTCTACCGGTGGATGCCGCCGGAGGACATCTCACCCCTCGACCGTCTGATCGAGGTGACGCTCGCGCGCGGGCTCGACGCCCTGACCTTCACCAGTGCTCCCGCAGCCGCGTCGCTGCTCGCCCGTGCGGAACGGCGCGGCGTGCAGGAGGAGCTGCTCCAGGCGATGCGGCAGGACGTCCTCGTGGCGTGCGTCGGCCCGGTGACAGCCCTTCCGCTGGAGGGACATGACGTCCCGACAGTGCAACCCGAAAGGTTCCGCCTCGGCCCTCTCGTGCAAGTGCTCTGCACCGAACTGCCGCAACGTGCGAGGGCGTTGCCCGTCGCGGGACACCGGGTGGAGATCAGGGGCCGGGCAGTCGTCGTCGACGGTGAGCTGCGGAGCGTTCAGCCGGCCGGGATGGCCCTGATCCGGGCCCTGGCGCGGCGGCCGGGCTGGGTGGTCTCCCGGGCGGACCTGCTGCGCGCCCTGCCGGGTACCGGAAGCGATGAACACGCCGTGGAGACGGCGATGGCGCGACTGCGCGTCGCCCTGGGCGTGCCGAAGCTGATCCAGACGGTCGTCAAACGCGGTTACCGGCTCTCCCTCGACCCGGCGCCGGAGGGCAGCAAGTACGACGCGGAGGGCACAACCGGAGCCGAGTGAGACAGGCACCGCCCGACGGGACGGTGCCACTCAGCCGAGGATGCTCTCCACGAAGTCTTCTTCGCACTGCTGCTGTTCGGTCTGCGTGCCGGCTTCGCGCATGCAGTCCTCGAGCTCGCCGTAGTCCCCGGAGCCGACCAGGGAGATCGCCAGCGTGAGCACGACCGTCGATCCGACCAGTGCGAGACCGCCGATGACCGCGCCGACGATCGCCAGCGTGCCGTTCGTCGCCTCGCCCCGCTTGCCACGGCGGAATCCGACGATGCCGAAGATCAGCGCCAGCAGTCCCAGCACGATGCCGCCGAGCATGGTCCAGAACAGCACGGCACCTATCAGACCCAGCGTCAGGGCGGCCACGCCCATGCCGTTGCGCGGAGGTCCCTGCGGGCCTCCCGTCCCGTACGGGCCGACGGGCCCGCCCGACCCGTAGTGCGCCTGGTCCCAGCTCTGGGGCGATGTCATGGCCGTCCTCCGCCGTCTCGGCTCCGTTGTCGTGGGCAGGCAGTGCCTGCCCCGCTTCGGGGTCGTTACTCCTCCGGCCGTGCGCGGTGCCGCGGATCGCGGAGCCGTCCGCCGTCGCGGCGAGTGCGCCGCACGCCGCCGGTCGCGTACGGTTGACGGCTGCCCTGTGCAGGCAGGGGGCCTTGACGAGCAGAAGGGGGCCGCGGCGTTGGCTGCGCAGCACGACAGTGCCCGGGAGCGGGAGATCCGCAGGGAGCAGGCGCACCTGGACGGCGTCTACCGCAGGCTCGAGGAGAAGATCCATGAGGCCGAGTTCCTCATGGACGACGCCTCGAAGCGGGCACAGGTGGGCACCCCCGGAGCGCTCGCGGAGCGGGACGCGCAGGTGTTCCGCGCCGGCGTCCATCTGAACCGGCTCAACAGCGAGTTCGAGGACTTCCTCTTCGGCCGTATCGACCTGCTGCGGGGCGCGGACGCCGAGCGGGGCCCGGACGGCGCGTACATCTCCTCGGAACCCGCCGAGGGCGCCGTCCGGGAGGACGGCGCCGCCGACATCGCCGAGACGCTGCACATCGGCCGCATCGGCGTGCTGGACGCCGGCTACACGCCGCTGGTCATCGACTGGCGTGCGCCTGCCGCCGCGCCGTTCTACCGCGCGACGCCCGTCGCGCCCGGCCGCGTCGTACGGCGCCGCGTGATCCGCAGCAAGGGCCGCAGAGTGCTCGGCGTGGAGGACGATCTGCTGCGTCCGCAGATCACCGCACGGCTCGACGGCGAGGAGCTTCCCGTCATCGGGGACGGCGCCCTGATGGCGGCGCTCGGCCAGGCCCGCAGCCACACGATGCGCGACATCGTCTCCTCGATCCAGGCCGAGCAGGACCTGGTCATCCGCGCGCCCGCGGCCTCCGTCACGGAGGTCGAGGGCGGCCCCGGCACCGGCAAGACGGCTGTGGCGCTGCACCGCGCCGCGTACCTGCTGTACCAGGACCGGCGCAGGTACGCCGGCGGCATCCTCATCGTCAGCCCGACACCCCTGCTGGTCTCCTACACGGAGGGCGTGCTGCCGTCCCTGGGCGAGGAGGGCCAGGTCGCCATCCGTGCACTGGGCTCACTGGTGGAGGGTGCCGAGGCGGGTACGTACGACGAGCAGAGCGTCGCCCGCGTCAAGGGATCGGCCCGCATGGTCAAGGTGCTGCACAGGGCGGCGCGCGGGGCGCTGGACGCGGGAGAGGTGCCGCAGAGGCTTCGCGTCGTCGCCTTCCGCAACAGGGTCGAACTCGACGCAGGGGAACTGCGGCGCATCCGGCAGCAGGTGCTCAGCGGCACGGCACCGGTCAACCTCATGCGTCCGCGTGCCCGCAAGTTCCTGCTCGACGCGCTCTGGGAGAAGTGCGGCGCCCGCCGTCACCACACGGACCCGGACCTGGCGGCGGAGGCACGCGAGGGGTTCGACGAGGACGTCTCGGCGGAGGACGACTTCACCGACTTCCTCGACGCCTGGTGGCCGGAGCTGACCCCGCGCCGGGTGCTGGCCTCACTCGCGGACGAGGACCGGCTGTCGCTCTTCGCGGGAGCGGCGAGCGGTTCGGGCGGCACGGGCAGGTCCGGCGGGGCCGCCGGAAGAGGCAGAACCGGCAGGAACAGGGCGGGACGGTCCCGCCGCGGACAGCTGCTCACGCCCGCGGAGGTGCGCGCGGTGGCGCGGTCCGTGCGCAGGCTCGGCGCCGACGGCGAGGGCCCGCTCTCCGTCCACGACGTCGCACTCCTCGACGAGCTGCGCGTACAGCTCGGTACCGTCGCGAAGCCGCGCAGGCGAGAAGCGGAACTGTCGCTCGGAGACCCTCTCGAGCAGTTGACCGGCCTGGACGAGCTGACCACCGCGGCGGACCGCGAGGCACCCCGCCGGGGCCGGGCCGAGCGGCTGGCGGAGGAGCGTACCGACTACGCGCACGTCATCGTCGACGAGGCCCAGGATCTGACGCCCATGCAGTGGCGCATGGTGGGCCGCCGTGGCCGGCACGCCACCTGGACGGTCGTCGGCGACCCGGCGCAGAGCTCGTGGCCCGATCCGGAGGAAGCGGCCGAGGCGCGCGGCGAAGCCCTGGGCAGCCGCCCCCGCCGCCGTTTCGAACTGACCGTCAACTACCGCAACCCCGCTGAGATCGCCGAACTCGCGGACCGGGTGCTGGCGCGGGCGATGCCCGGGGTGGTGCCCCCGAAGGCGGTGCGTTCGACGGGTCTGCGTCCCCGTTTCGCCGTCGCGAGCGGCGAGTTGGGCGCGGCGGTGCGTGCGGAGGCGGAGCGCGCGCTGAGCGAGGTGGACGGCACGGTGGGCGTGGTGGTCCCGATGCGCCGCCGCGAGGAGGCCCGTGAGTGGCTGTCGGGTCTGGGCGACCGCGTCGTGCCGCTGGGGAGTCTGGAGGCGAAGGGCCTGGAGTACGACGCGACAGTGGTCGTCGCTCCTGCGCAGATCGCCGGGGAGCCCCCCACCGGGAACGAATCCGCTGGTGGGGGCGCTTCCTTGGACGACGTCCCGGGGGAGGCGTCGCCGGCGGGACTGAGGGTGCTGTACGTGGCCCTGACGCGGGCGACACAGCGGTTGACGGTGCTTTCGGCAGAGGGTGACCTGCCGGACACGGCGGATGTCCCGCATCTGCTGAGGGACTGACCCGATCTGCCGTCCGGGAGGGGAATCGCTTCCTGGGGCTGTTTGTTACCTTGGATGTGGCACCGGCCCGATCCATGCCCCCGGGCCCAACCATTGTCGCTACGAGCGACCACTTGCCGCGAGGCGAGCTGGCGGGTCGGTGTCACCAAGACTTCACGAGCAACGCGGTTCTCTTCGAGACTCTTCGAGGTCCCGCGCAGGGGTTCGCATCCCGGCCTTCAGCCGATGATGCGGACCCCTTCCGCTTGCGGGCCCTTGCGGCCTTCCGCGATCTCGAACTCGACGCGCTGGGTGTCCTGCAGACTGCGGTAGCCCTCTCCGTGGATCGAGCTGTAGTGGACGAAGACGTCCGGTCCGCCGTCCTCCTGGGCGATGAAGCCGTAGCCCTTCTCGGCGTTGAACCACTTGACGGTGCCCTGAGCCATTCCTGGTCTCCCTGTATGCATATGGCGTTTGCGGGGCGATCCTAGGCTGAGATGGGGCGCTTTGAAGTGATTTGGGGCGTAGACACAGATTTTCGCGCCGGGGGTCGAGAGCGGGGCCGGTAGACGCCTGATCGTGGCCGTCTCGTACTGTGGAAAGCTCTTTCCGCGCCCCGGGAGCCGACTCCATCGGCGTTAACGCGTACCGGGGGGTAGGTGGGACGATCTGTTGACGTGCCCCGCCCCCGGGAGCCGATACTTCGGCGCTGCGGGTCGTGCGCGGTACTCGGGACAAGCGAAAGCAGAGGGAAGTCGGCAATGACGGCGCCAAGCGTCTCCTACTCGATGACTGTCCGGTTGGAGGTCCCCGCCGGGGGGTCCGCGGTCAGCCAGATCACCACGGTCGTGGAGTCGTCGGGCGGCTCGGTCACCGGCCTCGACGTCACCGCCTCGGGTCACGAAAGGCTGCGGATCGACGTCACGATCGCCGCTTCCTCGACGGCGCACGCGGACGAGATCGTCGCTCAGCTGCGCGAGATCGAGGGCGTCACGCTCGGAAAGGTCTCCGACCGTACGTTCCTGATGCACCTGGGCGGCAAGATCGAGATGTCGTCCAAGCATCCCATTCGCAATCGCGACGACCTCTCCATGATCTACACCCCGGGCGTCGCCCGCGTGTGCACGCAGATCGCCGAACATCCCGAGGACGCCCGCCGGTTGACGATCAAGCGCAACAGCGTCGCCGTCGTCACGGACGGTTCGGCGGTGCTGGGCCTGGGCAACATCGGCCCGCAGGCCGCCCTGCCGGTGATGGAGGGCAAGGCGGCCCTCTTCAAGCGCTTCGCGGGCATCGACGCCTGGCCGATCTGCCTGGACACCCAGGACACCGACGCGATCGTGGAGATCGTCCGGGCGCTGGCCCCGGGCTTCGCCGGCATCAACCTCGAGGACATCTCCGCGCCCCGCTGCTTCGAGATCGAGGCCCGGCTGCGCGAGGCCGTCGACATCCCCGTGTTCCACGACGACCAGCACGGCACGGCGATCGTGGTGCTCGCCTCGCTCTACAACGCGCTGCGCGTGGTGGACAAGCGGATCGAGGACATCCGCGTGGTCATGTCGGGTGCGGGAGCCGCCGGTACGGCCATCCTGAAGCTGCTGCTGGAGGCGGGCGTCAAGCACGCCGTCGTCGCCGACATCCACGGCGTCGTGCACGAGGGCCGGTCCGACCTCGTGGGCGAGGCCGAGGGCTCGCCCCTGCGGTGGATCGCGGACAACACCAACCCCGAGGGCATGACGGGCACGTTGAAGGACGCCGTCGCCGGCGCGGACGTCTTCATCGGCGTCTCCGCGCCGAACGTGCTCGCCGGTCCCGACGTGGCCCGGATGGCTGAGGGTGCGATCGTCTTCGCGCTCGCCAATCCCGACCCGGAGGTCGACCCCGCCGTGGCGCGGGAGACGGCCGCCGTGGTCGCGACGGGCCGCTCCGACTTCCCGAACCAGATCAACAACGTGCTGGTCTTCCCCGGTGTCTTCCGCGGTCTGCTGGACGCGCAGTCCCGCTCGGTCAACGACGACATGATGCTGGCCGCCGCGCGTGCCCTGGCCGACGTGGTGCTCGAGGACGAGCTCAACCCGAACTACATCATTCCGAGCGTCTTCAACGAGAAGGTCTCCGGCGCCGTCGCCGGGGCCGTACGGGACGCGGCGCGGGCTGCCGGAACCACCGCCGCGGCGCCGGCAACGTCGACGGCGGCGGCCGCCACGGCGGGGGACTGAGCCACGTTCGGTGGTTCGAGCGGGCCGTACCGGGTACTCACGGCGCGGTGAGTTCATCGCCTGGAGTGTTCCCGGCGGATCTCGCGGGGCCCGCCGCCGCACGGCAGCACGGCGCGTCGCGAGGTGCAGGGCTACGACGGCCCCTCTAGGGTTGCGGAAGACACAAGCCTGTGGGGCGTCAGCGCAGCGAGGCCATCGCCGCCGCTCGTGTGACTCCGCAGCTGTCAGCAGGTGCCGGATTGGCTTTCCCGCGGCACGTAGGGGCAGGATGCATTTCCGGGACACATCCCCCGGGGATTTCCTGGGGGTTCCCCACGGGGCGGGAGGGTCTGAAAACAGACCCTGGTCAGGGGACTGTCCGAGGGCCCTGGCAGCATCGGCTTCGATCTCACGCCTCATCGGCAAGAAGAACACGGGAGTAACGAGTTATGAACCGCAGTGAGCTGGTGGCCGCTCTGTCCGAGCGCGCCGAGGTGACCCGTAAGGACGCCGACGCCGTTCTGGCCGCCCTCGCCGAGACCGTCGGCGAGGTCGTCTCCAAGGGCGACGAGAAGGTCACCATCCCCGGTTTCCTCACCTTCGAGCGCACTCACCGTGCGGCGCGCACCGCGCGGAACCCGCAGACCGGCGACCCGATCGAGATTCCGGCCGGTTACAGCGTGAAGGTGTCGGCCGGCTCCAAGCTCAAGGAAGCCGCCAAGGGCAAGTAAGCAGCGTGGAGCGGTCGTCGGCCGCTCCGGAGCACGTAAGGCGAGGGGTGGTCACCCGGTACCGGGTGACCACCCCTTCGTGTGCAGTCTCACGCCTGTTCCGTGCGGGGACGACGGTGTTCTCGGGGCGGCCTCGTGGGCCTCGGTCGCCCTGCCCGCCTCGGCCGCTCCTACGGGCGTTCCACCTTCGCGCCGAGCTCCGCGAGCTTGTTCATGAAGTTCTCGTATCCGCGGTTGATCAGGTCGATGCCGTGCACACGGGAGGTGCCCTGGGCGGCGAGTGCCGCGATGAGGTACGAGAAGCCGCCGCGCAGGTCGGGGATGACGAGGTCCGATCCCTGGAGCCTCGTCGGGCCGGAAACCACCGCGGAGTGCAGGAAGTTGCGCTGCCCGAACCGGCAGGCCGAGCCGCCCAGGCACTCGCGGTAGAGCTGGATGTGGGCGCCCATCTGGTTCAGCGCGGATGTGAAGCCGAGCCGGGACTCGTAGACCGTCTCGTGGACGATCGACAGGCCCGTCGCCTGCGTGAGGGCGACGACGAGCGGCTGCTGCCAGTCCGTCTGGAAACCCGGGTGCACGTCCGTCTCGAGGGCGATGGACTTCAGCGGGCCGCCGGGGTGCCAGAACCTGATGCCCTCGTCGAGGACCTCGAAGGCGCCGCCGACCTTGCGGAAGGTGTTGAGGAACGTCATCATCGCGCGCTGGCTGGCGCCCCGGACGAAGACGCTGCCCTCCGTGGCCAGCGCCGCGCTCGCCCAGGAGGCCGCCTCCAGGCGGTCGGGGAGGGCCCGGTGCGTGTAGCCCCCGAGCTTGTCGACGCCGGTGATGCGGATGGTGCGGTCCGTGTCCATCGAGATGATCGCGCCCATCTTCTGCAGGACGCAGATGAGGTCCTCGATCTCGGGCTCGACGGCGGCGTTGCTCAGCTCCGTGGACCCCTCGGCGAGGACCGCGGTGAGCAGAACCTGCTCGGTGGAGCCGACGGACGGATAGGGCAGACGGATCTTCGTGCCGCGCAGCCGCTGCGGGGCTTCCAGGTACTGGCCGTCCGCACGCTTCTCGATCGTCGCGCCGAACTGGCGCAGCACGTCGAAGTGGAAGTCGACGGGACGGCCGCCGATGTCGCAGCCGCCCAGGCCGGGGATGAAGGCGTGGCCGAGGCGGTGCAGCAGCGGGCCGCAGAAGAGGATCGGGATGCGGGACGAGCCCGCGTGGGCGTCGATGTCGGCGACGTTGGCGCTCTCGACGTGGGACGGGTCGAGCACCAGCTCGCCCGTCTCCTCGCCGGCCGTCACCGTGGTGCCGTGGAGCTGGAGGAGCCCGCGCACGACCCGCACGTCGCGGATGTCGGGGACGTTGCGAAGCCGGCTGGGCTCGCTGCCCAGCAGCGCGGCGACCATCGCCTTCGGAACGAGGTTCTTGGCGCCGCGGACACGGATCTCGCCGTCGAGCGGGGTGCCGCCGTGAACAAGCAGGACGTCGTCGGTCATGGATCTCCGCGTTCCTGAAGACGATTTGGGACTGGGGCGCGTTGATCTGTCGCCCGGTTCAGCAGTCATGGGGCAAAAGGTCATCGTAATCGCCAGCCCGTCCTCGCGCGTAAGGGCCGGGAGGGAGGTGAAGCGTCACCAGTTGGACGTTTTCACGTTCTGTGAGGGGATAGCGCCCGTTTGTGACCGGAGTTGCGGAGCTGCCGGCCTGGCTGTGCGGACCTGGCGGGGGCTTTGAGCTGGGCGTATGCCTGATGTGAGGTGGTCGATCCCGCCGTTGGCTCCCACGGGAGGCGCAGGTGCGGGATCATTGGCCCATGACCGAGGTGTCCTCGCTCACCGGGCGGCTGCTGGTTGCGACCCCGGTGCTGGCCGACCCGAACTTCGACCGCGCGGTTGTGCTGTTGCTCGACCACGACGACGAGGGATCGCTCGGCGTGGTGCTCAACCGTCCGACGCCCGTCGACGTGGGCGACATCCTGGAGCCCTGGGCCGCCCTGGCCGGAGAGCCGGGTGTCGTCTTCCAGGGCGGACCTGTCTCGCTGGACGCCGCGTTGGGTGTCGCCGTGGTGCCGACAGCGCACGGCAACCGCGCACCCGCCGGGGGAGACCGCGACGGACGCGACGGGCCCGGGGCGGGGCGTGGCACGGCGCGCGGCCCGGCGCGCGGCGAGGACGACGGCGACGGGCCGCTGGGCTGGAGGCGCGTGCACGGCGCCATCGGCCTCGTCGACCTGGAGGCGCCGCCGGAGCTGCTGGCCGCGGAGCTGGGCTCGCTGCGGATCTTCGCCGGTTACGCCGGCTGGGGTCCCGGGCAGCTGGAGAAGGAGCTCTCGGAGGGCGCGTGGTACGTCGTCGAGTCGGAACCCGGCGACGTGTCCTCCCCGGCGCCCGAGCGGCTGTGGCGTTCCGTGCTGCGACGTCAGCGCAGTGAACTGGCCATGGTGGCCACGTACCCGGACGACGCCTCGCTCAATTAGGCTTGGTGCGCATGAGCACTCTTGAGCCTGAGCGCGGTACGGGCACCGGCACGCTCGTCGAGCCGACCCCCCAGACGTCGCACGGAGACGGCGATCACGAACGGTTCGCCCATTACGTCCAGAAGGACAAGATCATGGCGAGCGCGATGGACGGTACGCCCGTCGTCGCGCTGTGCGGGAAGGTCTGGGTGCCGGGCCGCGACCCGAAGAAGTACCCCGTCTGTCCCATGTGCAAGGAGATCTACGAGACCATGGGCGCCGACGGAGGCAAGGGCGGCGGCAAGGACGGAAAGGGCGGCAAGGGCGACGGCAAGTGACGCCCCGGCGGCTGCTCTTCTGCCCGGCTGCTCCGTAGTCGCTCCTCGGGTCCCCGGTCCTCCGCTCGCCCCGGGGTCCCCCCGGAGTCCGGGCGACCGGGTGCCGGGCGACCGGGTGCCCGGCGTCCCCGGTGTTCCGGCCGGGTCTGCGGAACCTGACTGCCCGACTCGTACGGCCTGGTGATCTGCCCGGTCCCAGGTGCGGACGCGCAAGGCTCGCAGCGCGCTCCGCCTGCTCCCTCGACGGGGGCCGGCGGGGCGCGCTGTTCTCGTGTGCGAGGGGTCCGGGGCGGGAGGGCCGGCGCAGACGGCCGGAACCAATTGGTCGAGACCTATTGCCCGTCCCGGCGGCGGCTCGTAACCTCCTGCGGAGTTGTGCGACGCGAAACTTGCGTTGCGAATTCTGCAACGCCTGAAGAGGGTTGGGGGACTCGCCGTGAAGTTGGCCGTACGAACAGCCGCCTCGGTCGCGGCACTCGCCATGGCAGGGACGCTCCTGGCGGGGTGCGCACCGTCCACGTCCGGTGGCGGGGCGGAGAGGGACGAGAAGACCGGCACGCTGCGGGTGTGGCTGTTCCGGGAGGTCGGCAACAAGCCCAAGGAACGCGTCGTCGACGGCGTGGTGCGGAGGTTCGAGAAGCGGCACGACGGGGTGCGGGTGGACGTGCAGTACATCCCTGTCGACAGCCGGGCGGAGAAGATCAAGGGCGCCTTCAACGACCCCTCGTCCGCGCCCGATCTGATCGAGTACGGCAACACGGACACGGCGGGGTACGTGAGGAACGGCGGACTCGCCGACGTGACCGACGAGTTCGGGGACTGGCCGCAGGCCCGCGACGCCGACCCCACCGCGAAGGAGTCGGTGACCGTCGACGGCAAGGTGTACGGGGCGCCGCTGTTCGTCGGCGTGCGGGCGCTCTACTACCGCACCGACGTCTTCGACGACCTCGGCCTCGAAGTGCCCCGGACCCTCGGTGAAGTCGCCGCCGCCGCACGGAGAATACGGGCGGAGCGACCCGGGATGTACGGGGTCGCGGTCGGCGGTGCGTACACCTACGGCGCCATGCCGTTCATCTGGGCGCACGGCGGGCAGCTGGCGGAGAAAGGCCGCGACGGCAGGTATCGCGCGACGGTCGACAGCGCCCGCGCGAAGAGGGGAATCGCCGCGTACACCGGGCTGTTCGGCGAGGACAACTGTCCCGCGGCGAAGTGCGCCGAGATGGGCGGCAACGAGAACGTCGAAGCCTTCGCCGCCGGAAGAGCCGGAATGGCCGTCGCCGGCGACTTCAACCGGCAGGCCGTGGAGGCCGGGAAGGTGAGGGGCGACTACGACGTCGTGCCGCTGCCGGGAGTCGAACGCGGCAGCATCGCACCGGCCTTCGCCGGGGGCAACAACATCGGTGTCCTGAAAAGCAGTTCGCACCGCACTCTCGCCGTCGGTCTGATGCGGGAACTCGCGGGAAAGGGGACCCAGAAGCAGCTCTTCGACGCCATGGGATTCCTTCCCACATTCACCGACACCCGGCAACAGGCGGCAAAGGACGAGCCGTTCGTCGAGCCGTTCGTGAAGACCCTCGACGCAGGTACCGAGTTCGTCCCCGCGACGCCAGCCTGGGCCGAGATCGACGCGGGTCTCGTCCTTCCGACGATGCTCCAGCAGATAGCCGGAGGAAAGCGCGGAGTCGGTGAGGCGGCCGGCGAAGCGGCGGAGAAGATGGACAAGGCGTTCGCGGAGTGAGCGTCCCGCTTCCCGTCACCGCGTCGGCACGGATGTCGCCCTCCGGGCGGCGGCAGGTGAATTCGCCTCTACGGCAAGGACGTTGGACCCCCTGGCTCTATCTGGCGCCCGCGCTGACCGTGCTCGCCGGACTGCTGGTCTACCCCGTCTACCAACTGGGTCTGATCTCCTTTCTGGAGTACACCCAGGCGCAGGTCAGCGGTGGTGAACCCACCTCCTTCCAGGGCCTGGGCAATTACGCCGAGCTCTTCTCCGACAGCCGGTTCCGGGAAGTGCTGCTGGCCACCGTCCTCTTCGCCGCCGCCTGTGTGGCGGGAACCCTCACGGTGGGCTGTGCGCTCGCGGTCCTGCTGACCCGCGTACGGGCCGTGCCCCGGCTGACGCTCATGCTTGCCGCGCTGGGTGCGTGGGCGACTCCCGCCGTCACCGGGTCCACCGTCTGGGTCTTCCTCTTCGACGCCGACTCGGGGCCCGTCAACAGGGTGCTGGGCCTCGGCGACTTCTCCTGGACGTACGGGCGGATGAGCGCCTTCGCACTGGTGCTGTTCGAGGTGGTGTGGTGCTCGTTCCCGCTCGTCATGGTGACCGTCTACGCGGGGATCAGAGCCGTTCCCGCGGAGGTGCTGGAGGCCGCGGCGCTCGACGGGGCGTCCCAATGGCGCACCTGGCGCAGCGTGCTGACGCCGATGCTCCGGCCGATCCTGCTCGTGGTGACCGTGCAGTCGGTCATCTGGGACTTCAAGGTCTTCACGCAGATATACGTGATGACGGGGGGCGGCGGCATCGCGGGGCAGAACCTCGTCCTCAACGTGTACGCCTACCAGAAGGCGTTCGCGTCCTCGCAGTACAGCCTCGGCTCGGCGATCGGCGTGGTGATGCTGCTGATCCTGCTCGGCGTCACGCTCGTACATCTGCGGCTGCTGGCGCGGAAGGGTGAGGCGCTGTGACGGTGCTGCGCCCGTCGGCGTCCCGGGAGACGAGCGCGTACGGCCCCGGTTCGGAGCCGGCCCGGAACCGACGCCGCACAAGGCGCCGGTGGGGACCGCAGAGGCCGTGGCGGCTGGCCGCGGAGACCTCGGCATTCCTCATCGCTCTCGTCGTCGCCTTTCCGCTGTACTGGATGGTGCTCTCCGCGTTCAGACCGGCCGGCGAAATCAGCTCCGGCGACCCCGTGCCGTGGACGCTGAACCCCTCCTGGGACGCATTCCGCCGTGTCTTCGAACAGCAGGACTTCGGGCGGTACTTCGTCAACAGCGTGCTGGTCGCGGCGTCGGTCGTCGTGGCTTCGGCGCTGATCGCCTTTCTGGCCGCGACGGCTGTGACACGGTTCCGTTTCCGGTTCCGTACGACGCTGCTCGTCCTGTTCCTGGTGGCGCAGATGGTGCCGGTCGAGGCGCTGACCATTCCGATGTTCTTCCTGATGCGGGACTTCGGCGTCCTCAACTCCCTGCTGTCCCTGGTACTTCCGCACCTGGCCTTCTCGCTTCCCTTCGCGGTCTGGATGCTGCGGGGTTTCGTGAAGGCCGTGCCCGAATCCCTGGAGGAACAGGCGACGGTCGACGGCGCGAGCCGGGCGCGGTTCCTGTGGCAGATCCTCTTTCCGCTGGTCTTCCCCGGACTCGTGGCGACGAGCGTCTTCTCCTTCATCTCGACGTGGAACGACTTCCTCTTCGCCAAGTCCTTCATCATCTCCGCGACGGAGAACTCGACTCTGCCCATGGCCCTGCTGGTCTTCTTCGACACCGAGACGCCCGACTGGGGCGGTGTGATGGCGGCTTCGACGGTGATGACGCTGCCGGTGCTGGTCTTCTTCGTCCTCGTGCACAGGCGTCTGGTCTCCGGACTGGGAGGGGCGGTCAAGGACTGAGGCGGCGACCCGCGGCGCAGCGTCCGAGGCCGTCACGCGACCCGACCGGCAGCGTGCCCCGGCCCGGCACCAACCAGTGTTTTCCCGAAGGGAGTTCGGCGTGACGCACACGGACCTCGTCCCCCGGCCCCGGCTGTCGGTGCCCGCCGCAGCCCCGGCGTTCGTCTTCACACAGGCCACCGCGCTGGACGCCGCACCCGGCACCGAGGACACCGCGCGCTGGCTCCGCAGCACGCTGGGCGCCGTGGCGGGACTGCAACTGCCGCCGCCGGCGGGCGAAGGATCCCCGGACGGCGGCGTCGTCGTGCTCCGCACGGACGAGTCCGTCGAGTGCCGGTTGGGTCCGGAGGGCTACGTGCTGGAGTCGGCGGCCCGGCGCATCACCGTCACGGGCGGATCTCCCGCCGGGGTCTTCCACGGCGCGCAGACGCTGCGGCAACTCCTCGGACCGGCGGCCTGCCGGCGCGCGAACACGGGGCCGCCCGAGGGCGGCTGGAGAGTTCGGGCACTGTACGTGGAGGACGCGCCCCGCTTCCCGTGGCGCGGCTACATGCTCGACGTGGCGCGTCACTTCATGCCGAAGGACGGCGTGCTGCGCACTCTGGACCTGCTCGCCGCACACAAGCTCAACGTGCTGCATCTGCATCTCACCGACGACCAGGGCTGGCGCGTCGAGATCAGGCACCGCCCGCGCCTGACCGAGGTCGGCGCGACCCGCGCCCGTACCCGCGTCGGGCACGGCGGCCGCAGCGGCCGGGGAGAGCCGCCGATGTGGGACGAGCGTGCGCACGGCGGCCGTTACACACAGGAGGACCTGCGGGAGATCGTCGCCTACGCCGCGGAACGTCACATCACCGTCGTCCCCGAGATCGACGTCCCGGGCCACTCGCAGGCCGCTATCGCCGCCCATCCGGAGCTGGGCAACACCGACGCGGTGGACACCGGCTCCCTGCAGGTGTGGACGGACTGGGGCGTGAGCCCTCACGTACTGGCGCCCAGCGACACCGTTCTGCGCTTCTACGAAGGCGTGCTGGAGGAGGTCCTGGAGATCTTCCCGTCCCGGTTCGTGCACCTCGGCGGCGACGAGTGCCCCAAGGACCAGTGGCGGGCCTCTGCGGCAGCGCAGGCCCGCATACGGGAGGCGGGGCTGGAGGAGGTGCCGGCGGACGGGCCGGGAACGGCCCGCGGCGTACCCGAGGAAGCGCTGCAGTCCTGGTTCGTGCAGCACTTCGCCCGCTGGCTCGCCGCCCGCGGACGCCGCCTCATCGGCTGGGACGAGATCCTCTCGGGCGGCCTCGCGGAGGGCGCCGCCGTCTCGTCCTGGCGCGGCTACGCCGGCGGCATCGCGGCGGCACGGGCAGGACACGACGTGGTGATGTGCCCGGAGCAGCACGTGTACCTCGACCACCGCCAGGACGCGGGAGCGGACGAGCCGGTCCCGGTCGGGTACGTGCGGACGCTGCACGACGTCTACCGATTCGAGCCGGTGCCACCGGAGTTGGCGGGCACGGGCCACGAGCGGCACGTACTGGGCGCACAGGCCAACATGTGGACGGAGTGCACGGAGAGCCAGCAACGCGTCGACTACCAGACGTTCCCGCGCCTCGCCGCGTTCGCCGAGGTGGTGTGGTCCCGGCTGCCGCCACCGGAGGAGCGGGACTTCGCGGATTTCGAGCGGCGCATGGAACGGGCCCACTACGCGCGTCTGGACGCGATGGGGGTCGACTACCGCCCGCCGCAGGGGCCTCATCCCTGGCAGCGCCGTCCCGGCATCGCAGGACGGCCCGTCGAGGGGGCGCCGCCCGCGGTGTGACGTCCCCCGCGGCATGGCCCCCGCGGCGGTATCGCCGCGGGGGATACGGCCACCAACTCATTGCGATTACCCGTGGTCGCCGGGCGCCTACTTCGAGTGGGTAAACGGCGTTTGTGAACCGTCTCTGCGGCGTGCCGTGGCCCGTAGCACGAAAGTCCGCACAGGTGCCCGGATCTCTGCAACAGGCCCCGAGAGTGGCAATTCCCCGCTTGATGGTGTGAGCAGGGGATTACGGGCCATCGCACCGGACATGGGACGAGAGTGACGAGCAGAGACGGACCACCCCGGACCGGCCCTTACCGGGCCCCCGGTCCGACTGTCCGCCGAGATGTGCCAGAGTTGCCTCGTCCGGGCTGTGAGCACGTACCGTACGGGCACGGCGGCCGGACGGACCGGGGAAGGGGCGGCTGGGTTGAGCACGCACGCACAGCATGAACAACATGCGCCACAGGCTGTGCCGTCAGTCATGCTGCCGACCACTCTCGACGAGGCCGTGTCGGCGCTCTCCGCGGTGCCCGCGGCCGTTCCCGTCGCCGGCGGCACGGACCTGATGGCAGGCGTCAATTCGGGCCAGCTGCGGCCCACGGCGCTCGTCGGACTCGGCCGCATCAGCGAGATCCGCGGCTGGCAGTACCTCGACGGACACGCACTGCTCGGCGCCGGCCTGACCCACGCCCGGATGGGACGGCCGGACTTCTCCGCGCTCATCCCGGCGCTCGCGGCCAGCGCACGCGCTGCGGGGCCGCCCCAGATCCGCAACGCGGGCACTCTCGGCGGCAACATCGTCAGGGCCGCCCCGACGGGCGACACACTGCCGGTGCTCGCCGCGCTGGAGGCCACCCTCGTCGTCGCGGGCCCCGAGGGCTCGCGACGCGAGATCCCGGTCAGCCATCTGCTGGCGAACGTGGAGATGCTGCGGCCCAGCGAAGTCGTCGGGCACGTGCGGGTCCCGCTGCTGCACGCCCCGCAGACCTTCCTCAAGGCGACAGGGCGCACCGGTCCCGGCCGCGCGCTGGCCTCCGTGGCCGTCGTGCTCGATCCGCTGCGGCGCGGAGTGCGCTGTGCGGTCGGTGCGGTCGCGCCGATGCCGCTGCGTCCGCTGGAGGCGGAGCGCTGGATCGCCTCGCTCATCGACTGGGACGGGGAGCGCGGGCTCGCCCCCGAAGCGCTGAACGCTTTCGGGGAGTATGTCGCAATGGCGTGCATTCCCGATCCGCCGCCTCCCGAGGACGGCGGAGAGGCTCCCGTACTTCCGCCCACGGCACTCCACTTGCGGCGTACGGTGGCCACACTGGCCCGCCGAGGACTCGGGAGGGCGCTCGCATGAGCAACGGCAATCCGCACGGCGACCCCACAGCCCGCCCCCACCCGGACGCGAACCACGACGCCGGCCGCGAGGCACAGCGAGACGGGACGTACGGGCACGGGTACGGGTACGGCGAGGGAGCACCGCAGTCGTACCCGCAGGACGGCTGGGGCGGCGAGTACGACGCGGACGCCACCGCTTTCGTCCAGCTGCCGAGCGGCCCGCTGCCCCCGCCCGGGGCCGGTGCCGACGCCTGGGGTCCGCTGGCCGCGCCGGGCACGGGGCAGGGGGGCTACACGCCGCCGTCCCTCGACCCGTCCGCAGTGGCCGGGCAGCCGCCCGCGCCCGTCACGCCCGCTCCGACGAGCGATCCGGCGGCGACGGGGAACTGGGCGCTCCCGTTCGGGCAGCAGCCGCCGGGCGGACCGGGCGACGGCCGGGGCGGTCCTTCGTACGGACAGCACATGCCCCAGTACGGACAGGAACACGGGCAGGAGTACGGGCAGGCGTACCCCCAGCGGCAGGAACGCCCGCACGAGGAGAACTACCGGGTGCAGTCGTCCTTCCCGTCGGCGCCCTCGGAGCAGTACGACGGCGAGAGCGCGTCGGCGGCCATGGGGCAGGGGGCCGCCGCGGCACTCGCGGGTTCCCACGAGGCGCGTACGCTGCGGCGCCCGCTCGGCTCGGGCGGCGGCGCGGGCGACGAAGCGGAACCGATAGGACCGGGCACGTCCTTCGCTCAGGAACAGGCCGAGCGTCAGCAGCAACAGCGGCGGCATCAGCAGGGCGCGGGCGGGGAAGCGCAGTTCGCACAAGCGCACGCCCGTCGGCAGGTGCCCTTCGGGGGGCAGGGGGAGGCCCACGAGCCGGAACCGGAAGCTCCGGGGCCGGAGGGCCGGGCGCACACCTATGCGGCAGCGCCGCACGACAGCAACGGCACGCCGGCAGCGGACGCTCCGCACGGCGGTGCGGACGGAGCAGCCCGACCGGGCGGGGCGGCCGCCGGCGACGGAACGGGCACCGGTGACAGCCGCAGCGGCACCGACAACAACAGCGGCACCGACGGCACCCATGATGGGACCGGAAGCGGCAACGTGCACCTGGGCACGGTGCGTTCGGGCCTTCCCTTCACGCCGTCGTCGGCAGGCAGCGGCAGCGGCGTCACGGCGGGCGGGCAGTGGTCGCCCACCGGGCCCACCGGACAGGACGGCCCGGACTCCGGCAGCGGCCAGGCCGGCGGCGCCACCGCAGAATGGAACAACCCGGCGGAGGCGAACGGCAGCCGGCCCGGCGCCCCGGCCGCCGGCGAAGCGCCGTCCGGCGGATCCGCGTCCCGCGAGAGGGCGGCCGAGGACGAGGCCTCCGACGCGGCGGGTCCCCACGACTCCGCCTCGCAGGATCCCGCCTCTCACGCCCCCCCGGCACACGGCTCCGCATCCGGTGCGCCGCCCGCCGACGGGACGGTCTCGGAGGCTCCGCCCGTGGAGCTGGCACCCGAACTCGGCGGTGAACACCCCCACGTCTCCTACGTGTTGCACGTCAACGGTGCCGACCGGCCCGTCACCGACGCATGGATCGGCGAATCGCTGCTGTACGTGCTCCGTGAGCGGCTCGGCCTGGCCGGTGCCAAGGACGGCTGCTCGCAAGGGGAGTGCGGCGCCTGCTCCGTGCAGGTGGACGGACGGCTCGTGGCCTCCTGCCTGGTGCCCGCGGCGACATCGGCGGGCAGCGAGATCCGTACGGTGGAGGGCCTTGCCGTCGACGGCGTACTCTCCGACGTCCAGCGGGCGTTGACCGAATCGGGCGCCGTGCAGTGCGGCTTCTGCGTGCCGGGTCTGGCGATGACCGTGCACGACCTGCTGGAGGGCAACCACGCCCCCAGCGAGCTGGAGACCCGCAAGGCCATCTGCGGAAACCTCTGCCGCTGCTCCGGCTACCGCGGTGTGCTCGAGGCCGTGCGTACGGTCGTGAACGAGCGGGCGGAGCAGGCGGCGCGCGAGGAGGAGGAAGCCGAAGCGGAAGCGGAGGCCCAGGAGCGGATGCAGGCGCAGCAGGCGCGCATCCCGCACCAGGCAGGTCCGGGTGCGGGCGGCGCGTACTACCCACCCGGGGGTGGCGCATGAGGCGTCCCGGCTTCCCCGCGCCCCGCGCAGTGCCTCCGGCCGGACCGTCCGCTGCTCGACTGCGCTGCGCTGCAAGGCGGTTGAGGGCAGGCGACGTACGCAGGAACCCGGCGGACGCCACCGCACCATGCGGCACTCGAGGTGGAGAAGGACGCGGACGGCGCGCACGGCGCGCCGGACGATGCGGAAAGGCAGCGGCATGACCAGCACGGCCGACGGCCCCGGCGCCGTCACAGCAACTCCCGCTCAGGGCACGTCTCCGCCGCACAACCCCGCCGAGGGCACCGTCACCAAAGGCATCGGCGCCTCCCTCGCCCCGGTCGACGCACCCGCCAAGGCGGAAGGCACGTTCCCGTACGCCGCCGACCTGTGGGCGGAGGGCCTGCTGTGGGCGGCCGTGCTGCGCTCGCCCCACCCCCACGCCCGCATCGTCTCCATCGACACCGCGCAGGCGGCGGCACTCCCCGGCGTGCACGCCGTCGTCACCCACGAGGACGTGCCGGGCGACGCCGGTCACGGACGCAAGGTCGCCGACCAGCCGGCCTTCGCGCGCGATCTCGTGCGCTACTACGGCGAACCCGTCGCCGCCGTCGCCGCCGACCACCCCGACACCGCGAGACTGGCCGCCGCCGCGATCGACGTCGAGTACGAGCCGCTCGAGGCGGTCACCGACCCGGAGAAGTCCTTCGAGGCCGAACCGCTGCACCCCGACGGCAACTTGATCCGCCACATCCCGCTGCGCTTCGGAGACCCGGACGTCACGGGCGACATCGTCGTCGAGGGTCTGTACCGCATCGGCCGCCAGGACCCCGCCCCCATCGGCGCCGAGGCGGGACTGGCCGTACCGCGTCCGGACGGCGGCGTGGAGATCTACACCGCCTCCACCGACCCGCACACCGACCGCGACCTGGCCGCCGCATGCTTCGGTCTGCCCCCGGAACAGGTGAAGATCGTCGTGACGGGCGTGCCCGGCGCGATGGGCGACCGCGAAGACACCGGCCTGCAGATGCCGTTGGGGCTGCTGGCCATGAAGACCGGTTCACCGGTGAAGATCGCGGCCACCCGCGAGGAGTCCTTCCTCGGTCACGCCCACCGCCATCCCACCCTGCTGCGCTACCGCCATCACGCGGACAACGAGGGCCGGTTGGTCAAGGTCGAGGCGCAGATCCTGATGGACGCCGGCGCGTACGCGGACACCAGCGCCGACGCACTCGCCGCAGCCGTCTCCTTCGCCGCGGGTCCCTATGTCGTTCCGCACGCGTCGGTCGACGGCTGGGCCGTACGTACGAACAACCCGCCCTCCGGCCACGTACGCGGCGAGGGCGCCATGCAGGTGTGCGCAGCGTACGAGGGCCAAATGGACAAGCTGGCGGCCCAGTTGCGCATCGACCCCGCCGAGCTGCGGATGCGCAACGTCATGGCGACGGGGGACCTGCTGCCCACCGGGCAGACCGTCACCTGCCCGGCGCCCGTCGCCGAACTCCTGCGCGCCGTACGGGAAGCACCGCTGCCGCCGCTGCCCAAGGACAGCCCCGCACGGGACTGGCTCCTGCCGGGCGGCCCCGAGGGCGCGGGTGAGCCCGGCGCGGTGCGGCGGGGCGTCGGCTACGCACTCGGGATGGTCCACATGCTCGGGGCGGAGGGCGCCGACGAGGTCTCCACCGCCACCGTGAAGGTCAACGGCCCTGTGGCGACGGTGATGTGCGCCGCCGTCGAGACGGGGCAGGGCTTCGCGACGCTGGCCCGTCAGATCGTCCAGGAGACCCTGGGCATCGACGAGGTCCACGTCGCCTCCGTCGACACCGACCAGCCCCCGGCGGGCGCGGGCGCGCACAGCCGGCACACATGGGTGTCGGGCGGTGCGGTCGAGCGGGCGGCGAAGATGGTGCGTTCGCAGCTGCTCCAGCCGCTGGCATCGAAGTTCGGGATGACGGCGGAACTGCTGTCCGTGGCCGACGGGAAGATCACCTCCTACGACGGGGTCCTCTCCACCACCGTCGCGGAGGCCCTGGAGGGCAAGGAGCTCTGGGCGACCGCCCAGTGCCGGCCCCACCCGACGGAGCCCCTGGACGAGACGGGGCAGGGCGACGCCTTCGTCGGGATGGCCTTCGCGGCCGTACGGGCCGTGGTGGACGTCGACATCGAGCTCGGCTCGGTGCGGGTGGTCGAGATGGCCGTCGCGCAGGACGTGGGGCGCGTACTGAACCCGCGTCAGCTCCGCGCGCGCATCGAGGCCGGCGTCACGCAGGGCGTGGGCGCCGCCCTCACGGAACACCTCCGCATCGCACGCGGCGTGGTGCGCCGCCCGGACTTCACCGGCTACGCGCTGCCGACGGCGCTGGACGCCCCGGACATCCGCATCGTCAAACTCATCGAGGAACAGGACGTGGTGGCGCCCTTCGGCGCGAAGGCCGCGTCCGCCGTCCCGGTGGTCGTCTCCCCGGCGGCGGTCGCCTCGGCGGTCCGCGCGGCCACGGGCCGCCCGGTCAACCGCCTGCCGATCAGGCCGCAGGCGGCGGTGGGGGGCTGAGGGACGGTACGTCACCTTCCCTGCACCGCCCGGGGCTGAGCTGGGCGGCGCAGGCGCTGGCTCTGCGGCCCTGGAGGGTGATCGGGAGGGTGATCGGTTCACTGCATCGTCGGCACCGAAGGCCGAGTTCAAGAAGTTCCTGGCCAAGCTCGACAAGGCAGTTCCAGCCGACCTTCAGGTGCATCTGATCCTGGACAACCACGCCACTCACAAGACACCGGCCGTCAAGCAATGGCTGCTGGCCCACCCGCGTTTCCACCTGCACTCCACCCCGACCAGTTCCTCCTGGCTGAACCTGGTGGAGCGGTGGCTCGCCGAACTCATTCGGGGCCACGTCGGAAACACCACGCTCCAGGAGGACTTCGGATGAGTAGTCTCAGTGATCAAGGTGCCGGTGCCGGCCCTCTAGGGCCCGCAGGGACGGAGGCAGCGGCGTCGGGCGGGGGGAGTTCAGCATTGCACCATGGGGCGAGAATTGGGCGCGCGGTCGCCATCGTCACGCCCCTCGCCCTCATCGCGAACGCCGCCTCATGGTTGGTTCTGGGCGCAGGACCGTTGCGGACAGCCCTGGCATGGAGCTGCACTGTTGTGCTTGCGCTATGTCTGTTCACGGTTTTCGTCGTCAGGGCAGGCTCTCCGGTGACGGACACTGCGCCGGTGTATTGGAGTGCCTGGCAGACCGGGTTGCGCGGGTCTCTTAGTCGCTGGTGGCGGTTGATTGTCGGTGGGTTCCTACTTCCGGCGTTTGTCGCGCTCCTCTTCGGAATGGGTTCCTCGGCGCTGGAGAATGCGAACGACAGCCAGCGGATCGCTGCCTCTGGCGGACGTGTCGTAGCCACTTCGGTCGAGGAGGTTCACTCGCTCGGCAAGTCGGGTGAGGGGCGTGTGGGTTATCGGGCGCGCTATGACGTGCGGCTCCCAGAAGGTCGCCGTGTGCAAGTCGAGTTCGTGAACGAACGGAACCTCAGCAAGGGCGATACGGTGTATGTCGGGTACGCACCGAGTGATCCTGAGCTTCAGCCGGTCGGGGACGACGAACGCAGTCAGGTCGAGCAGCAGTTGTCCGGACGGTCCATGGAGTTTCGTCAGTGGGTGGCCGTCCTCATCGGGTGGACGGGTGGCACTGTCGCCCTGGTCGTCTGGTTGATCCGTGGCGGCGCCGGCCGGCTCCCGAAGGGGCGTATGAAGCGTGCCGAGGGCGGGATGGCATCCGCGCCGGCTCGCATCAACGGCTACATCGAGTACGCGGTACCCCGCCCGAACAAGTCCCCCGACGGCTTCCAAGGGCTCAAGATCCACAGCGGTGACCGGGACCTTGCCTTCCAGGTGCCCGGCTGCAATGCCAAGTACGCCGCAGTCGTACTGACAGGGCAGAGCGGCCAGTTGGAGTGGCCAGTGGACCTTCCCGAAGCGACTGAAGAGAACCTGCTCGCGACCACTCCCGTCGACTTCGTCGCCCCTGACGGACGCCGCCTTCCTGGCAACGTCCCCACCCACTCCCTGCAGAACCTCACCGCTCAGGGCGTTGCACAGGCGATGTCGTCGCCTCCCGGCCCCGCCCAGACCGTTGCCAACGCCGTGGATCTCGGGGCCGCATGGCCACTGACGCTTCCCCGCGCCGTCCTCCTGTTGCTGCTCCTCGTTCTGGTCCTGCCCGCACCCCTCAACGCCGTGCCTCATGCTGGCGGCTGGGGAGTCGCCCTCCTCATTGCAAGCGCCGCATCAGCCGCCGCAGCCGGCGTCGTCATGCTCTATCGGGATCACAAACACAAGCCGCAGACGGACAACCAGTGAGGTGAGCATCCAGCCACCCGGTCTGACTGGGCCCGCGGTGGGGGGCCAGCATCCGATACGCCGCATCACGATCCGGTATCGGTGGTCCGCCCAACAGGCGTGCGGTGGGCGGCATTTGTACCCTCTGGCTCCTACGGGCCGGACTCCGCTTACGCGTTCCCCCAGCAAGTCCCCGCAGCGTGGAGGGGGAACCGTCCCCAGGGCCGGGTTCCGCGGCTGAGGGCAGGCCGAAAACTGCGGGGGGTGGTGACCAGGTGTCAGTGGGTGTTACTAGGGTGTGCGATGAAGAGTCGTACGGCACCATGGGTCGGTGCTGTCTCTGCGGCTCGTCGTGCCGAGCGGGCCTGGACAGCGTCTGGTACGCAGTCGGTGTGCACGGGTGGATGCGGAAAGCATGACGGAGAAGGAACGGGGAGGGCGCAGCCGTGGGTGAGATGCGGGTTGATCTCAGTGAGCTCGAGGAGACGGTACGCAAGCTCAGGCGTATCACGACCGCCATGGGTGAGTCGGTGACCAAGAGCAAGTACAACACCTACCTCCCCGGCGGCGCGCTCGGTAAGGGCTTCGCAGAGGAGAGCGACCTCACCTCTGCGCACGAGAAGATGAAGCGCCACATGGAAGACGTCATCGACTACCTCAACGAAGTCATCGACGACTTCGGCACGAAGACGAAGAACGCGCACGGCAACTACCAGAACGCTGAGCACGACGCCAAGTACGGTATGGACGGCGGCCGTTCAGGGTCCGGGAACTAACGGTCAGGGGGCGAGGAACGACATGGGTGACGGACTCAGCAACTTCACCGACACCGGCAACATGTGCTACGCGGGCGAGGTGAAGACAGCCTTCGCGACTGCGGAGAGCATCGACTCGATGAAGGCGATGCTCGCCGGCGCCAAGCCGGACCAGGTCATCGAGGTGGCCGAGGCGTGGAAGGCCATCCACGACCACTTGGTGAGTGGTGGCGGCAGCGTGAAGAGCGACTTCGACAAGGCGGTCGAGCACGTTCTGCAGCACTGGGAGGGCGAGTCGGCCGAGGAGTTCTCCAAGAAGGCCAAGAAGATCAGCCAGTCCATCGCCGACTGCGCCACGTACGCCAGCCGTACCTCGACCGTGATGCGCAACGCCGGCCAGCAGCTGAGCGACATCAAGCCGAAGGTCGACGCGATCGAGAAGCCCAGCGGCTTCGGCAGCGCCATGGACAAGCTCGGCGACGGCTTCAGCCGCGACGAGGACTGGAAAGGCGAGATCAGTGGAAACCAGGGCGCCCAGCAGGCTCTGGACAACCACGACGGCAACCTTTCGGCCGGCAAGGAAGAGCAGCTCAAAGCCGCCGCGCTGATGGAGACCCTGGCTCTCACCTACACCTCGCAGGCGCAGACGATGGGGTCGTGGAACAGGAAGCCGCGTCCGCCGATCCACGATCAAAGGGACTACCCCGGAGATCCCGGTGGTGTAGCCCCTGTTCCCGTTCCTGTGGCATCCGAGGGGGGCAGCCCGGGCGCAGCTGTCTCTGCCGCCTCGCGGACCAGCAGCACCGTCGGTAAGACGACCCCTAAGTCGACGTCGCCTGCCACGGCCGCAACGTCGGCCACCGGCACCAAGGTGGACGGAATCTCTGGGGGAACTGCCTCTCGTCCGACTCCCGGCCCGAGCACGAGCGGCCCCAGCGGCGGAGTCTCCGGCGGTCCTTCTGCCGGTGGCACTGGACCCGTAGGAGCCGGCGGAGTTGCGGGCGGACCGGGCTACGTCGGTCAGGCGTCCGGCAAGCGTGGCGTTGCCGGGGTCGGCGCCGGCGGGCGAGCCGGTGCGGGCGGTGCTCGCGGCGGCGCTGGTGGGCGAGTGCCTGCCGGGCTCGGCGCTGGCGGCCGCGGCGGGGCTGCCGGGGGCGTGGGCAACAGGGGCGGCAAGAACGCTGCTGGACGCGGCCCCTTGGCGAAGGCGCGCGGTGGCGTCCTCGACACGCCGGAACAGGGCAAGGGCGCCGCTCGTCAGGGCGGACAGGGTCTCCACTCGAGCCGCGGCGGTGCCATGGCGGGCGAGCGTGGCCGTAACGCCGGTGGCGTCATGGGCCGTGGCGCTGTCGCTGGTAACAATGCCCGGCGTACGCAGGACAAGAACGACCAGGGTGAGCGCCCGGACTACCTCGTCGAGGACGAGGAGACCTGGATGCCCGAGCGGCGGGACGTAGCCCCGCCCTCGATCGGCTGACGAACCACCGGCACACTACGAGGTAACGCGCAAGCTCAGGGGTGCGGCCACAAGGCCGCACCCCTCCGCTGGGAATGAGGACTCGACAGATGGGCATCAAGGGGACCCTGCGCGTCATCAGCAGCGCAGCGCTGACCGGGGCGCTGGTCTTCACTTCAGCACCGAACGCCGCAGCCGACCAGGTCAGAAGCGATCAGTGGGCTCTGGAGTCCCTGGAAGCATCGTCCATCTGGAAGACCACCAAGGGCAAAGGACAGACCGTCGCCGTCATCGACAACGGCGTCAACTCCAGCCACCCCGACCTCAAAGGCAACGTCCTCAAGGGCAAGAACTTCATCGAGGGCGGAGACGCAGAGCCCGCCCCTGAAGACAGTCACGGAACCTCCGTGGCCTCGCTCATCGCAGGACACGGCCACGGGCCCGGGGGCAGAGACGGGGTGATGGGGCTCGCGCCTGAAGCCAAAATCCTCCCGATCCTGGACGATGGTTCGGGCGAGCAGGGGTCAGCACAAGCAATTCGCTACGCGGTTGATCAAGGTGCAACAGTCATCAACATTTCGCAGGGAGGCGAAACTTCGGCTCCTGGCGAAACGAAGGCCATCAGCTACGCCTTGAAGCGTGATGTCCTCGTCGTTGCTGGCACAGGAAACAAGGCTGCGTCGGTGGCCTATCCCGCGGCTTATCCAGGTGTCCTGGCTGTCAGTGCTGTGAAGCAAGACGGCACGCATTGGCCGAAGTCCAACCGTGGACCGAAGGTCATGCTCAGTGCCCCTGGGGACAAGATTGTCAGCGCTGGTAAGCCGGGTGACCTCGACGGATATGGCATGGCCAGCGGAACGTCCGATTCCACGGCTTACACGTCAGCTGCTGCTGCCTTGCTCCGGGCGAAGTACCCAGACCTCTCCGCCGGACAGATCGCCAACCGTCTGACCAAGACCGCCGAGATGCCCGCCGCAGAAAGGAGTGCGAAGCTCCCGGACGAGCGGTACGGCTACGGGGCCATTCGGCCCCTGGCGGCACTTCAGGAGGACATCCCAAAGGGCTCCAAGTACGGGCCGCTTGCTGTCCCTGAGCAGAACGACAGTGATCAAACTGGGACTCAGAAGACTGAAGACGATCGAGCTCTGGAGGAGAAGCAGGAGCGCGAGTTCGTGATCCTGTGGACGATTACGGGCATCCTCGCGTTCCTCTTCGTGGGTGGAATCATCCTGTTGATCGTCGTCATTCGTCGCCGCAAGAGGAACCGGAACAACGGCCCCGGCGGGCCCGGCGCTCCCGGCGGCTCTGCGTACCCGCCGGGCCAGGCACCCGGCTACGGCATGCCCCAGCAGCAACAGCAGCCGTACGCCCCGCAGTCGCCGGCCCCGCCGCAGCAGCCGCCGTACAACTGACTGACGTACGACTGACGTACGAAGGGCGGCTCGCACACTCTCAGGGTGTGCGAGCCGCCCTTCGTACGGGTCGTCTGCAGCGATGAGGAACCGTCGTCCGCCCGGCCCTCAGGGCGTGTGTGAGGGCAGATGGTCCACGAACTGCTTCCAGCCCGCGCCGACCGCCTTCACGTCCGCCCAGGAGCCGTCGGTGAAGTGGCAGCGCAGGGTGGCCCCGTTGTCCTTGGGGAGGTCCCAGGTGGCGATCTGGATTCCGGTGAGCTGACCGAGCGGTGCGGACCAGGCGAGTTCGGACTCGGTGGGGCCTACGTAGACGAGCGAGAGCGTGCGCTGTCCCGCGACGAGGACGTGGTGGCCGGCGATGAAGTTCTTGGCCATCAGCCCGCCGGCGATGCTCCTCCAGCCGCCCTTGAGCCGCTTCTCCTGGATCTTCTTCTTTTTCGAGCGGATCCTGAAGAGGTAGATCCAGTCACCGAGCCATGGGAACGGGTCCGAGAGCCAGCCGACGAATCCCAGGAACGCGTCACCGCACCGCTGACCGAAGGTCTTTGCAGGAGGTGAAGGGAACACCGCGCTCTGCGGGCGCATGCCTTTCGGAGGCAGTTTGGCGGCCAGGTGCCATTGCACCGTCTGGTACGCCACCGTGCCGTCGGTCGTGCCGAGTGCTCTTTCCACGAGCGTCCGTACTTCGCGGTCCGGGCGTGCCGGAGCCGTACTCGGGGTCG
The DNA here is from genome assembly GCF_042653885.1 of Streptomyces ovatisporus. Taxonomy (NCBI): domain Bacteria; kingdom Bacillati; phylum Actinomycetota; class Actinomycetes; order Kitasatosporales; family Streptomycetaceae; genus Streptomyces; species Streptomyces ovatisporus. The sequence continues at coordinate 87,317 of NZ_JBHSFH010000017.1, read as the reverse complement.
GCTCGCGGCGACTCACAACGTCCCGCCCGTGCTGCCCGTGCTCATCCGAAGTCCTCCTTGACCTTCTGCTTGTTCGTCATGCCGGAGTTCATGCGATCGTTGAAGCTCTCCGACTCCGGGCGCTGATCGTATGCGGTGGGTTCCTTCGGCGCGGCCCCGGGATAGTTGCTCGGGGCGTACTGGTCGTAACCCTCCTTGATCACGTCGCCTGTCTCGACGCCGATGACCGGGGCGACGACCCCCCTCTTGATGCCTCTCTTCGTAACGGCGTACGCCGCGAACTCCTTGATGTCCGTCAGGTCGTTGGACCCCGGAATCGCATTTCCGTCCCCGTCCTTGAGCTTGCCCCGGTAGCGAGCGAGACCCTTGCGGTAGCTGTCGTTCCCCTTGCCGCCGAACCTCTTGAGTTCCTTGGCGAGCTTCTCCGCCCGCTTGATCGCCTTGAGGCGCTTGGCGATGTCGCTGAGCTTGTCGGCCAGCTTGGCGGTGATCTTCACGGCCTTCATGGCCTTCGTGGCGATGCCGGCCGCGGTGATGAGGGGGCCGATCGCGGCGGCGGCTCCCGCAGTCAGTACGGAGAGGATGGCGGTCGTCGCCGCTGCGGCGATCACGGCCTCGATGATCTCGATGATCAGGTCGATCATCATCTGCTCAGCCTCGGCGCACGCCTCGGCTGCTGTTTCCAGCAGCGTGGCGATGGTGTCCATGTCCTCGGCCTCGCCGGTGAGCGCCTTCTCGAACGCCAGTGACTTCTTCTGGAAGTTCTGGGCGGCCTCGCCGTCCCAGGTCTTGAGGAGCTTCTTGCGTTCGGCTTCCAAGTCGTCCACGACACCGCGCAGGTCGCGGGCGGCCTGCCGGTAGTCGTCGGCCGTCTGCTGCAGCTTCTCGTTGTCGCCGCTGACCTTCTCCAGGTCGTCCTCGAGGCCGAACTGCTTGAGGATGCCCCGGATCGCTTCGTCGATGGTGCCGGCGAAGGGCCCACTGATGCTGACGCCGAGCTTGCTGAGGATGTCCATGCTCAGTACCCCTTGAACTCTTCAGCAACAGCATCTTCGTTGCGGTCGTAGGCGTCGGCAGTCTCCTTGATGGCCTCGATGATGTCCTCGAGGGTGTCGCCGGCGTCTCGAAGGTCCTTCAGTGACTTCCGCCGCTTCTCGTCGTAGTCGGACTTGAGCTCGTCGGATTGCGGCAGCTTTCCGAACGTCCCTGCTGGAAGGTCCAGTTGATCGATCTTGCCGCGTATCTTCTCGATGCGCTCGATATCCGATTTGGTGCCTCGCGCATAGGCGCGGAGCGCCTTGCTCTCTACGTCGAATCCTTGGCTCATCAGGTCCCCGTTTCGTGTAAGCGTTCACACCGATGATGCCAACCGACGCCAACTCCCCTCGAACGGAAATGAGTTCGGTCACGAAAGTCTCACAGGCCGATCAGCTGATCCGACCGAAGGGTGGCTCGTCGCCGGTCGGGCGTCACGGTGGAGGGGTTGCTGCTGGAGGAGTCGGCGGCGCCGTCGGGCTTCTCAGAAGTGGTTCGTCAGGCGGAGGAGCGCCCTCGTACTGGGCGTACTCGGGCGACTCCGACAACGCAGCAGATGGGCGGGCCGGGCGTCGTGAGCCCGCGAAGATCCAAACGACGTGCCCTAGGTAGGGGATGCCATCGCGGCATTGTGCACGCCATGATCAGCCGCCACGAGGGCTCGTCGGCGGATGTTTACGGGGCGGCTCGGAGAGCCCGGCGCGTCGTCAGCACGACTACCGTGGCGATACCGCCCGTTGAGCGTGTCGTCAGCGCTGTCGCGAAGTGAAGAGCGCCAGAGCCGCCGGGAGTTGGGAGTGGCAGGGCCGCGGCCGGGCTTCCGGCGTGAACCAGTCGAGGGCGTCGAACTTGTGGGGTTCGCCGATCGCGACCTGTGCGGGGTCCACTTCGACGGCGAACACCACCGCAACCCAGTGCGATACGGGGTCACCACGGAGGACGTTCCGTACGCCGAGCGTCTCGATCGCGCGCGGAGGCACCGAGTACTCCTCGCGCACCTCGCGCGTGACGGCTTCCTCGAACGTCTCGCCGTGTTCCAGGGCACCTGCTCCCGCGTCCCACGTCCCGGGCTCGTCACGGGCACCAGCGCTACGGCGGGCCAGCAGGACGCGGTCCGCTCCGTCATGGCAGACGAAGACCACGGAGACGGTGGGTGCGGTCAGGGCACGGTCGCGGGGGGACGGTTGCGAGGGTGGTGACATCGAACTCATGGCTCCGTACTTCGCCTTGGTGGGGTGGGCCGGGTCCTGGCCGTCAACACCGGCCGGGTCCCGCATGGTTCGCCGGAGCGCCGGGTGTCCGCAACCGCTTTTCCGTGGGCGTCACGTCGTCTGTTTCGGCACGTAGCGTGAGCCGCATGGCGAGGCAACGTCGACAGACGTGTCGGGCAGCCAAGTGCCGGCACCCCGAGTTCGCCTCGCAACACCTCATGCGTCAGCGAGCATGTGAGCGAGTTGCTTCCGGAACTCTTTCTTGGAGTCGACGGAGATGACGGCCTACGAGCCGTCGGGGAAGCCGAACGCGAAGCAGTCGCCGCCCATTCCAGGGTGATCGCGTACTCAGGAGAGCTGCAACAACGGGCAAGACCGTCCCAGCTCAGTGACCTCTCCAGGCTTGTTGAAGCTGCCGCGTCGACGCTGGACGTGGACGAACCGCAGCGCTTGGTCGGTGAGTGCCAGGTACGTGTTCACGCCGGCTTCTGAGCGCGGTTGCACAGCAGCAAGACTGCCGTGCGTGAGGTCAGCCGAAGTCGTCGGCCACGCCAGTGGCTGAGCGACGGCTGCACCCGGTGGCAACGTGATCGATCAGTGTGCTTCTCCCGCTGTCGGCGGTGAGCGTGACGGAGCAGCCGCGGGGGGCGGCGGAGACGTTGGGCGCGGAGAGAACGACTTGGCTGTCGGCAGCGGAGTCCTCTTTCAGACCGGCACGGGTCAACCGGCTGCGGGCGGCAACGAGCATTTCCTGGAGTACGTCCGGTGCGAGTCGGGTCATCTCCCAGTGGTGCCGCACCGTGCAGCCGGACGTCAGACCCTTGGAATGGCAGGTATCGCATGCGACGGCCACCAGTTGATCCGTCCCTTCGGCCATCGGACCGCGCATGCCGACGGCGCCGAGGATGAGGCTGGAATGGTGGCGGACGGTCGTGACCGATGCCTGATCAAGGGGTGCTGCTTCCGGCCGCGCGGTACTCACAGCGGGCTCCGGCTGAGCCGGGAGCGCTGCGATTCGCTCCAACTCCCGCTGCTCTGCGAGCTCTTCGTCCGTCGCCCAGTCGAGTGTGCCGAGGACGGCGTCGAACATCTCCGTGTACATCTCCCACGCGTTCGGAGAGGGCGTATTGAGTTCGAACACCATCGTCTCGCCCTGCCCTGGCAGCGGCACGTAGGTCTGGATGACGCCCTGCCTCAGAATCTGCGCCTTCCCGTCAGGCGACAACTCAGCGGGGACGGACACCTCCAGCGTTCCGGTGCGGATGACGGCGGGAGTGTTGTCCAGAGCGAGCGTGCCCGACTGGACATCGTCGAGGGGATAGCGGCGCTGCAGAAGGGACTTGATGGCAGTCGCGGCCTCTTCCACGCTCTCCTCGGGGGACGGAACGCGGTTGACGAGGACAGTAGCCATGGTCGGCTCATCCTCGTGCTCGACGAAGCACATGCCTGCGTACTCGGCCTCCGCCTCGATGAGCTGGGCCGTCTGCCGCAGCATCATCTGCGCGAAGAAGTGCTGTTCGTCGCTGCCGCGGTCGGCCAGCACGGTCGTAGCCAACTCGACGATGCGGTCCGCCAGTTCGTCCGGCTCAGTGATGTCCAGGGGAAGCGGATGGAAGAACGACGGCATGAGCCAGCCGACGTGCAGCTCCCGAGGGCTGTCCGTCGCGGGATGTGTCACTTCTCGGACTCCGGGGCGGGGTAGTTCGGGTTGGAGGGGATGGGCTGGTCGGGCGGAATGATGTCTGGGAAGACCTGGGAGAGTACCGGCATACCTGCAATTGGCTCAGTGAACAAAGTCATCCAACTGCCGTCCGTGAAACCGTATTGCATTCTCGGCATGACCGGTCGGCCGTCGATGGCTCGGGTCCACTCCAGTTCCCTGCGGCCGACGCGCCAGCCGACGTCGACTGCATTGGCGAAATGCTGCAACCGACGCGTGTCGGGGACATGCAGCAGCAGGAGTTCGTCACGGGTGACGCAGAGCAAGCTCAGGACACGGGTCTTGGAGCGGGGCTGTGCAGCGATGAGGAGGTCCGCGGCAACGCTATGAGCCGGCCCGAAATAGTAAGCCGACTGATTCGCCGCGTTCTTGGGGCTGTGAGAGCCGCGCTCCAGGCTCGCTCGCTCTTTCGCTGCCGAATCACCAGGAGTGAAGGGGGATTGGCCGCCGAGCGAGTCAAGTGCAATGACACTCAGGGTGAGCACCAGGGCCTTGCGCAGCGGCGTGGACCTGACCTCGGGGCTGCTCAACACCCATGGCCTCTTCCGCCAGGGGGTCTTCATGAACCCGGCCATGACTGGCCTGTCGATACGGAAGAGACCCTGGATCTCCTTGCCTTCCGTTGCCTCACGCGCCGCTTGGAGCAACTTCTTCGCGCGCTCTTCTTCTTCGGCCATCGATGCAGTCCTCAGGGTGAGGGGACAAGGGGTCTGGGAGATGAAGATAGAGGTGGGTGGATTCCCTCTATTTGTTCGCCTCCTTCGATACGCCGATCAACTGACGTTGTGGAGAGCAAGGTTGCGGTGTGTGAAGGGGTCGGACGGGGTTCGCCGAGGGTGTCGGCCTGTGCGCCTCAGGTGCGCCCGCGAAGTCCCAAGTGCCGGCAGGGAGCGCACGTCGACGACGGTGCCCGGCAGTCGGTGCGCGTGTCCCTGAGCCGCGCGTCGCCTCACGCAAGCTCCATCCATATCGCTTGTCGATAACATCGATGAACGATAGGTTCCCGGCACGTGGACGGCCCCCGGTGCCGTTCCAGCTTTCCGACACCGTGTGCGGCCGCCGCCGTAGCCCGAGCCGAGGACCCCCCCCATGGGCATACCCGAGTACATCAGCAGCAGGAAGCCCCGACGCTTCGCAAGTGAACGCCTCGTACGGCGGCTTGCCGGTGCGGTGCTGTGGCTCGGGGTGATCGCGGGCGTCGCGGGTGTCGCTCATGACATCAACGGGATGACGCAGGCGTCTGCTTACGTGAGCGTCCCCGTGGAGGTGCGTACGACCGACGGGTTGAGCGTGGAGACGTCGCGGGAGACGCGAGCCGGTTCGCAGGCTCCCTTGGCCGCGCCCGATGCGGATGCCCGCGGCGTGATCCGGCTGAACATCGCGGACGTCCCTGAGGGCAGCTGGCTCGAAGCGGGCACCGGGGAGACGGAGTTGCGCTCGTGGGGCTCGACCGTGGCCGAACAGGCCCTGGCGCGGGCGGACTCCGCGGTGCTCGGTCTCTGTGCCTTCGCGGGAGCGCTGCTGCTGCGCAGGCTGCTGCTGTCGATCGCCGAGGGCGACCCCTTCCGTGAGGGCAACGCCGTCAGGGTGGCGGGTCTCGCCCTGCTGACTGCTGTCGGTTCGCTCTGCATGGCCGCCACTCCCGCTCTCGCGTCGGGCCTGGTCCTCGAACGGCTCGGCCTGGACGGTGCCGACGGGCCGGTCGCGGCGTCGGCCTTCTCCCTCCCGCAAGTCCCTCTGTTCGTGGCCCTGCTGCTCCTCGCCCTCGCGGAGGCGTTCCGCAGGGGCACGGAGCTGGCCCAGGACGTCGACGGGCTGGTCTGAGCGTGGCCGTTCCCGCGGACCGGCACCGCATCGCCTGCGACCTCGACCGTCTCCTCGCCGAACGGGGTATGACGCTCACGGAGTTGGCAGACCGGGTCGGAGTGACCGTGGTCAACCTGTCGGTGCTCAAGAACGACCGGGCCAAGGCTGTTCGGTTCTCGACGCTGACGGCCATCTGCGACGTACTGGAGTGCACTCCGGGAGAGATCCTCACCGTCCTGCCACCGCCGGAGGACGGAACCGTCTGACGACCGCGGGCATCCGCCGAGCCGTTGCGGGCGTCTGCCACGGGCGTCTGCCGAGCCGCTGCGGGCGTTTGTCACGGTCGGCCGCGCCGCCGAGGTCGGCCGCGCCGCTACGTCCTCGACGACAGGAAGTCCCGGAGCAGCCGTGTGAGCGAGCCCGGGGCGTCGATCCAGGGGTAGTGGCCCGTGCCCTTGAGCGTGTGGAGACGGGCGTCCGGGAAGGAGCCGGCGACTGCTTCGCCCGCCCGCATTCCCGTCACCGCGTCCAGTTCCCCGGTGACGACGAGGACGGGGGTGTCGACTTCGCGCAGCGCGTCGAGGATTGTGGCGCAGGAAGCGTCGTCGACGCCCTGCCAGAAGCCTGCCCGGGGAACCGGATTGAGCTGTTCGCCCTCCTGAGCGGCGTGCTCGCGCTGCGGTGCGTCCCACCGTCCGTACGCCATGGGCGCGGCGCGCAGCAGCAGCCGGCGGATCTCCGGCAGGTCGGTGGCCTCCTCCAGCAGCCGCACGGCTTCGTACGCCTCCTCCCACCACGGTCCCTCAGAGGCCCGCGACTCGAAGATCTCCCGTGCGTCGTCCGGGAGTTCGCCCTGAAGGCGGGAGCCCGGGTTGAGGAGCACGAGGTGCGTGAGGCGGCCGGGGTGCGCCGCGGCGTAGGTCTGAGCGGTGGCCGCTGCGGCGTCGTGGGCGAGGAGGGCGAAACGGTCCAGGTCCAGGTGGGCGCGGAGCGCTTCGACGTCCTCGGCGAGGCGGGGGAAGGCGTACTCGGCCGGGTCGGCGGCGGACGGGGAACCGCCGGTGCCGCGCGAGTCGGGGACGATCAGACGCCGGTACGCGCTCAGTCCGCCCAGGTCGCCGAGGTAGGCGGCGTCGCGGGCCGGGCCGCCGGCGAGGCAGACCAGCGGCGGACGGTCCCAGCCGGTGGGGGCGTCCCCCAGGATGCGGTAGCTGAGCTCGGCCTCGTCGTACGACGTGAAGTGCGGCATACCCCTCAGCGTGCCCCAGAACACCGCGGCGCACGGGCACCGTCGGCGCGGTTTCGGTCCGGTGCCCCGGAGCGAGGGGGCGGGTGGGTTGTGCCTGCGTGCGGCCCCCGTCCACGGGGCAGTCCGAGGGCGGCGGTCACGGGTATCAACGGGGCGCTGTCCGCGACGAGTTCGGTGGTGGGAGTGCGGCGATGCCCGTCGGCGGACCGTCGCAGCACGTGACGACGTGGGCAGACGGCAGCAGAGGACTGACGGCAGCAGAGGTCTGACGGCAGCAGAGGTCTGACGGAGGCCGAAGCCGTTGCCGCCGGTTCGTCGCATGCGCCCCCGAGGCGAGGCGCCTGGAGCAGGGCCGGGCGGAACCCTCGGGTGGGCAGCGGCCCCAACGCCTCGCTCCCGGCGGGGAGTCGGGGTCAGGCGAACCGAACGACCGCACCCCGCGTCCTCCTCCGTGACCATCACCACGCGCGCAGGAGACAGCCCATGACCGACAAGGACGTTGAACAGACCCGCGGGCAGGCCCACCCCCCGAAGCCCTGGTGGGCGGGCACGGGGCCGTGGGGAGCCGCGGGACTGGTCGTCATCGGGGGCCTCGCGGCGCTGTGGGCCTTCTTCGGGTACTCCTCGGGAGCGGACTGGCTGCCCTTCGTGCCGAATGACCCCGCGGTCGGCTACTACCAGGCGGCCAAGGTCGCTGCCATCGGGTTGGTGATCCTGGGAAGCCTCCTGCTGCACCGCCGTCGTACCCGGGCCGCAGCCACCGAGGAGACGGGCGAGCCGGAAGGCGACTGACGTCACGGCCGGCCGAGCCGGCTGCTTAGGACCATCGGCCGACCGGAACAGCATCCGCCGACCCAGGCCGAGGACGACGGGACCCCTTAGCGTGCTCTCATGGCCATGAACGACGGAGCGGGGGAGAGCGGAGACATCACCACGGACGGGGAACGGCCGACCAGGACGACGACCGGGGCCGGACCGGCCGGGGGCGGCGTCGGCGCCGGCGTCGGCTCCGGTGCCGGAGAGACCGAACCGGCACCGTCCGTCACACCTTCCGGCACACAGTCCGTCGCCCCTTCCGTGGACAGCCTGCCGCCGCCGCTCCGGGAGCCGTCCGTACTCAGCCGCGGCCACCGCGCGCTGACGCTCGGCATCGTCTCCGTCGTCTTCCTGATCGCCTTCGAGGCGACCGCCGTCGGCACGGCGATGCCCGTCGCGGCCGACGAGCTCGACGGGGTGTCCGCGTACGCCTTCGCCTTCTCGGCGCTCTTCACGACCGCCCTCCTCGGGATGGTCGTCTCCGGTCAGTGGAGCGACCGGCGGGGTCCGCTGCCGCCGGTGGCGACGGGGATCGGGGCGTTCGCGGCGGGCCTGGTGCTCTCCGGCACGGCCGTCACCATGTGGATCTTCGTCCTGGGGCGGGCCGTACAGGGCATCGGCGGCGGCCTGGTCATCGTGGCGCTGTACGTCACCGTCGGCCGTGCCTATCCGGAGCGGCTGCGGCCTCCGGTGATGTCGGCGTTCGCGGCGGCGTGGGTCGTACCGGCGGTAGTGGGTCCGTTGATCGCCGGGTCGGTCACCCAGCACCTGGGCTGGCGCTGGGTGTTCCTCGGGATTCCCCTGCTGGTGGCCGTGCCGCTGGCCGTGATGATGCCCGCGCTGCGACGTTCCGCTTCGGGCCCGCCCCCCGGGGCTGACGGACCGGGGCCCGTGGACTGTGGCCGGCTGAAGTACGCGCTGGCGCTGGCCGTCGGAGCGGGTCTGCTGCAGTACGCGGGGCAGGAGTTGAGCCTTCCGGCGGTCCTGCCTGCGTTGGCCGGTGCCGCGCTGCTCGTACCGGCCGCGCTGCGGCTGCTGCCGCGGGGCACGTATCGCGCCGCCCGCGGGCTGCCCGCCGTGGTGCTGCTGCGTGGCATCGCATCGGGCGGGTTCGTCGTCGCGGAGAGCTTCGTGCCGCTGATGCTGGTCAGCCAGCGCGGGCTCTCGGTCACGCTGGCGGGGCTGGCGCTGGCGGCGGGCGGCGCGACATGGGCGCTCGGCTCGTTCACGCAGGCGCGGGCGCGGCTCGGCCCGTACCGGGAACGGCTGGCGCAGGGCGGGATGGTGCTGGTGACGGCCGGGGTGGCGTACACGCCGGTCGTGCTGCTGGAAGCCGTGCCCGTCTGGACGCTCGCTGTCGCCATGGCACTGGCGTGCTACGGGATGGGGCTGGTGATCGGCTCGACGAGTGTGCTGCTGCTCCAGCTGTCGGCGCCGGAGAAGGTGGGGAAGAACTCCGCGGCGCTGCAGATGTCCGACAGCCTCTCGAACGTGGTCCTGCTCGCCGCCACGGGTGCGGCGTTCGCGGCGTGCGGGGGCGGGGCGGTCAGCGCGGGCGTGCACGGGGCGGGCCCCGTCGGCGATGCCGGGGCGGGCGGGCAGCCGATGGCGTTCCTGGCCGTGTACGCGGTCTCGGCGACGGTGTGCGCGGTGGGTGTCGGGGTCGCCGGACGGCTGCGGGGGCGGGCGTGGAGCGGGCGTCCGGACTCGTGAGGGACGTCGCGGCGGGCAGGACGAAGGACGTACCTGTGGCCGCCGGCGAACCGCGGTCCCTCCGCACAGGCTGAAGACCTGCTGCCCGTCCTGTGGCCGCATCCCCGCCCCGCGCCGGACGGCTGCTCCGTGCGGGGCCGCGGGGCTGCTCCACGGGTGCGCGGGGGCACGCGTCCGTGCGTGACGGAAATCCGGGTGATCCGGCCGGGGCGGGCGTCGTAGTTTGGCCGGATGGACTCACAGCGGCTTTTCGACGCGGTCGAAGCGGCGTTCGCCCGTACCGGGGCGGCGACGCCTCCGTGGCCGAGCCCTCGCCCCCCGGGGCAGGAGCCGCTGGAGGAGGAGTACTCGCGGTGTCCGGACCCGGGAAAGTACCGCATCCTCCGTGCCCGCGGTGAGGCGTGGGCGGAGGCACTGAGCGAAGCGGGCCTCGCCGTCGTCGAGCCCGTCGGACCGGCGTCGTGGCCGCACGGAGCGGACGCGGACCTGGACCGGGCGGTGCGCGTACGGCCCTCGAAGGAGCAGACCGTGCCGCTGGTCCTGGGGTTCGGGGCCGTGCAGGACGAACCCGACGCGAGCGTCACGATCGGTGCCGGAGATCCCGCGGTGGCGGTACGCACTCTGCCGGACTGCGGCTGCGACGCCTGCGACAGCGGATCGGACGACCTCCTCGAGGAGTTCGACGAGTACGTGTCCGCGATCGTGAACGGCGAGCTGGTCCATCTCTCGGGGAAGGGCGGTTCGGCCGTCGCGACGGGCCAGGGGTCCTCGGCCAGTGGCGAATTCGCCCTGCGCGACCACACGGAACTGCTGGAGAGGGCTCGCACGGGGGAGAGCCGCGGACCGGCCGGCCTCCGTGTCGTCCACGGCGCGCGGTGGTGGTGACACCTCGCGTCGCCGCGGCCGGAGGGCTCGTCCGCGAGGCCACGACGCCGTCGTAGTGCTGCCACCCAAATTCTGCTTATGGTTCGGGCATGTTCGACTCGCGGCACATCCGGACGTTCCACGAAGTGGTGCGCGCCGGTTCGTACTCTGCAGCCGCGCGGACGCTCGGCTACACGCAGCCCGCCATCACACAGCAGATGAAGGCCCTCGAACGGTCCGTCGGCACGCCGCTCTTCATCCGGGTCGGCAGGCGGATGCGGCTCACCGAGGCGGGGGAGGCGCTGGAGAGGCACGCGGGGGAGATCCTGGAGCGCATCTCCGTCGCCCAGCACCAGATGTCGGCGATCACGCGGCTCCGTGCGGGACGGGTGCGGATGTGCGCCTTCCCCAGCGCCGCGGCCACCCTCGTACCGGAGGCCCTTGCGCGGCTGGCCGCCGAACACCCCGCCATACGCGTGGAGCTGCAGGAAGGCGAGCCGCCGGACTCGCTGCGGCGAGTGGTCGACGGCGAATGCGACGTGACTCTGGCCTTCACCTATCCCGGGCTGCACGAGCAGGTCCCCGAGGAGCTGATCGAAATCCCGCTCATGGAGGACCAGTTGACGGTTCTCCTGCCGACGGGACATCCCATGGCCAGGCGCCGCGCCGTCAAGCTGGCCGAGCTGGCGGAGGAGCGGTGGATCGCCGGGTGCCTGCGCTGCCGGGCCAACTTCCTGCACGAGTGCGCCGAGTTGGGCTTCGCGCCCGACATCGCCTTCACCACCGACGACACGCTCGTCGTGCAGAGCCTGGTCGCGGAGGGGCTCGGCATCGCGATGATGCCGGGACTCGTGCTGTCCTTCCTCGTCCACCGCAAGGTCACCGGACGGGCCCTCGATCCCGCCTCGCGCCGCCAGGTCTCCGCGTACGTGCTGCGCGAGCACCTGGAGATACCGGCGACCGCGCTGGTGCTGGACGAGCTCAGGGCGGTGTCCGGCAACCGGGTCGGCTGCTGACACCTTCTCCGTCACCCGAGCACGCGGCCCTGTCCCCGTGCGCTGTCCCCGTGCCGTGCCGTGGCCCGTCCCCGTCCCCATCCGCGCGCCGCCCCTGCCCTGCCCTGCCCCCTGAAGTGTCCCCCGTGCGGTGAAGTCCGCTGCCATAAGCGCACGTTGGGGAAGAGTCAAGAAACCGTCGTTGGACGTGATGGGTCGGCGGCCTCACGCTGCGACCATGGCCACTTCGACGACGCACCACACCGCGAGCGCCACCCGCAGGAGCACGCAGGCACCGACCACGGCGCGGCTCGACTCCTTCGTCGGGGAGGTGCGCGAGGTGGTGGGGCGCGGCATGGCGCCCGACGTCACGGCCTACCTGGTCGGCGAGAAGCTCGCCCCGCACCTGGGCGTCGAGGACACCGGCGGGCTGCTCACGCCGGAGCAGCAGGAAGGCGATCCGGAGCGCTACCGCCAGCACCTGCTGCACGCCGAGTCCGACGGCAGCTTCTCGGTCGTCGCGCTCGTCTGGCTGCCCGGCCAGGCCACGTCCGTCCACGACCATGTGTCCTGGTGCGTCACGGGAGTTCACCGGGGCGAGGAGCACGAACGGCGCTACCGGCTGCTGCCCGCCGAGGAGCCCGGAGGCAGCGCGCGGCTCGTCGCGACGGAGGACGTGGTCAACCCCGTGGGCGCCGTGTGCGGTTTCGCGCCGCCCGGAGACATCCACCGGGTGTGGAACGGCTGCCGGGAGAAGGCGATCTCGATCCACGTCTACGGCGCCGACATCTCCCGGCTGGGAAGCAGCGTCCGACGCGTGTACGAGCTGCCGGCGGACCGCTGATGGCGCTGCTGGGGGAGCGTCCCCCCGCGTCCTCCGGCGCCGGAACGGGCGTACGCGGTAGCGGGAAGACCGGTCCGCGCAAGGAGCCCGACGCCGGTGGACCCTCCGCAGCCGGGGTCCGGGGCCCCGCCGGTCCGGACGGCCCGCACGCCGGTGCACAGCCAGGCCCGCGGCCCGCCCCGAGCAAGCTGCCCGGACTGGCCCTTGCCGTGCTCGGTGTCGCCGCCGCCGTCACCGTGCACACGCTGCTGCCGCCGGTACCGATGCTGACGGCCGCCGTGGTGCTCGGCATCCTCGCCGCGCACCTGCCGTTCGTACGTCCCCTCGTACGCGGCACGGCGCGACCTGGGCTGTCGCTGGCCGGGAAGCGGCTGATGCGGCTCGGAGTGGTGCTGCTGGGACTGAAGTTGAGCGTCGGCGACATCCTCGGGCTCGGCTGGGCGACGGTCGCCATGGTGCTCGTCGTGGTCGCGACGACGTTCGCCGGAACGCAGTGGCTCGGCAAGCGGCTCGGCCTCCCCGGGGACCAGCCGCTGCTCATCGCCACCGGATACTCGATCTGCGGAGCCTCCGCGATCTGCGCCGTCAGTGAGGTGCGGAAGAGCGAGGAACGCGACGTCGCCACCTCCGTCGCACTCGTCACGCTGTGCGGCACGCTCGCCATCGCGCTGCTGCCGCTGCTGCACCACCCACTGGGCCTGGACGACGGCCAGTTCGGCCGTTGGGTCGGCGCGGGCGTCCACGACGTCGGACAGGTGGTCGCAGCGGCGCAGACCGCCGGGCCGCATGCGCTCGGCCAGGCCGTGCTGGTGAAGCTGATGCGGGTCGCGCTGCTGGCTCCGCTGGTCGCGGCGGTGGTGCTGTCCGTACGGGCCCGCCGGGGCGCCGCCGCGGACGGCAGCAGCAGTGGCAGTGTCAGCAGCACTGAGGCTCAACGTCCGCCGCTCGTACCGCTGTTCGTCGTCGGTTTCCTCCTGATGGTCGCTCTGCGCACTACCGGATGGCTTCCCGCGAGCGCACTCGACGTCGCGCAGACCGCGCAGGAACTGCTCCTCGCCGCGGCCCTGTTCGGCCTCGGCAGCGCCGTGCACCTGCCGACGCTGGCCCGTACCGGAGGCCGTGTCGCCGCTCTCGGTCTCTTCTCGTGGGTGGTCATCGCCGGTGTCTCCTACGGTGGCGTTCTGCTGACCGCGTGAGGACGGGTGCGCGAGCCCGGTCGTGCAGGGCTCGCGCAACTCGGCCGCGCAACTGGCAGGCACGGCCCGCCGGGTGGACGTGCCCGCCCGGCGGCCGCGAACCGGACTCCCCGGAGGCGCCGCACGCGGCGCGGGTAGGCTGAACCGGTCGCTTCGCCGCCGCCCCGACCCTCCCGGAGACCGTGACTACCAGCACTTCCGCCTCCAGCCACCACCTCTCGCCGGCCTTCCCCGGGCGTGCGCCCTGGGGCACGGCGAGCAAGCTGCGCGCCTGGCAGCAAGGGGCCATGGAGGCGTATCTCCAGCAGCAGCCGCGTGACTTCCTCACCGTCGCCACACCTGGCGCGGGCAAGACGACCTTCGCGCTCACTCTCGCCTCTTGGCTGCTGCACCACCACGTCGTGCAGCAGGTCACGGTCGTCGCACCCACCGAGCATCTGAAGAAGCAGTGGGCCGAGGCGGCCGCGCGCATAGGCATCAAGCTCGACCCCGACTACAGCGCGGGTCCGCTGAGCAAGGAGTACCACGGGGTCGCGGTGACGTACGCGGGCGTCGGCGTACGGCCCATGCTGCACCGCAACCGCGTGGAGCAGCGCAAGACGCTCGTCATACTCGACGAGATCCACCACGCCGGCGACAGCCGGTCCTGGGGGGAGGCCTGCCAGGAGGCGTTCGAGCCCGCCACGCGCCGTCTCGCGCTCACAGGCACCCCGTTCCGCTCCGACACCAACCCCATTCCCTTCGTCGACTACGCCGAGGACCGCGACGGCTTGCGGCGCTCCGTCGCCGACTACACCTACGGCTACGGCAACGCGCTCGGCGACGGCGTCGTGCGGCCCGTCATCTTCCTCTCCTACAGCGGCAACATGCGCTGGCGCACCAAAGCGGGCGACGAGATCGAAGCCCGGCTCGGCGAGCCGATGACCAAGGACGCGATCTCGCAGGCCTGGCGCACGGCGCTCGACCCGCACGGCGAGTGGATGCCCGCCGTACTGGGCGCGGCCGACCGGCGGCTGAGCGAGGTGCGCAAGTCCATTCCCGACGCGGGCGGACTGGTCATCGCCAGCGACCAGGACTCGGCACGCGCGTACGCCCGGCTCCTGCGTGACATCACGGGGGTCGGGGCCACCCTCGTACTGTCCGACGACAGCGGAGCCTCCCAGCGCATCGAGGACTTCCGCGGCTCGCAGGAGAGGTGGATGGTCGCCGTCCGCATGGTCTCGGAGGGCGTCGACGTGCCCCGGCTGGCCGTCGGCGTGTACGCGACCACGATCTCGACACCGCTGTTCTTCGCACAGGCCGTCGGCCGGTTCGTACGGTCCAGACGGCGCGGCGAGACCGCATCCGTCTTCCTTCCCACGATTCCCGCGCTGCTCGGCTTCGCCAACGAGATGGAAGTCGAGCGCGACCACGTCCTCGACAAGCCGAAGAAGGCCGACGACGATCCGTACGCCGAAGAGGCGGACCTGCTCCGGGAAGCCGAACGCGAACAGGACGAGGACACCGGCGACGGGGACCAACTGCCCTTCGAGGCACTGGAGTCCGATGCTGTTTTCGACCGCGTCATGTACGACGGCGCCGAGTTCGGCATGCAGGCGCACCCCGGCAGCGAAGAGGAACAGGACTACCTGGGGATTCCCGGGCTGCTGGAGCCCGAACAGGTGCAGACGCTGCTCCAGAAAAGGCAGGCACGGCAGATCTCCCACAGCAGGAAGCGGCCCGACGCGGAAGCGGACCTGCTGGAGATGCCGGCGGACCGGCGGCCCGTCGTCACCCACAAGGAACTGCTGGAACTGCGCAAGCAGTTGAACAACCTCGTCGGTGCCTACGTGCATCAGAGCGGCAAGCCGCACGGGGTGGTCCACAACGAGCTGCGGCGGGTGTGCGGTGGTCCGCCGAGCGCCGAGGCGACGGCGGGACAGATCGAGGCGCGGATCGCGAAGGTACGCGAGTGGGCAGTGCGCATGCGGTGAGGAGCCGCTCTGTCCGCGGTGGGTTCTCCGCGCCCCGCAGGGCCGGTCCCTGGGGAGGCGTCCCGCCTCGCGGAGCACGCCGCCACCCCGCACAGCGTCCCGCGCCTGCCGAGCGAAGCCTGATCAGTTGTGACCGGATTCTGGACAGAGTCTTCCGGTGAGCGGTGCCTGTCGCTAAGTTTGCCGGTCACACCACGCCCCATCCCGGCAGCAACCCCCCACCCACCCCACGTGCTGCCATTCACCGAGAAGAGGAGCGTCGTGACCGCGGAGACCTCCCAGACGCTCGACCGGGGACTGCGTGTCCTCAAACTGCTGGCCGACACCGATCACGGTCTGACCGTGACCGAGCTCTCCAACAAGCTCGGCGTGAACCGCACCGTCGTGTACCGGCTGCTGGCCACCCTGGAGCAGCATGCGCTCGTCCGCCGCGATCTGGGCGGCCGGGCCCGGGTGGGGCTGGGGGTGCTGCGGCTGGGGCGGCAGGTGCACCCGCTCGTGCGGGAGGCGGCGCTGCCGGCGCTGCGGGCGCTCGCGGAGGAGGTGGGGGCGACCGCCCATCTGACGCTCGTGGACGGTACGGAGGCGCTGGCGGTCGCGGTGGTGGAGCCGAGCTGGACCGATTACCACGTGGCCTACCGCACGGGCTTCCGGCACCCGCTCGACCGTGGTGCCGCGGGACGCGCCATTCTCGCCGGCCGCGGTCCCGACAAGGATCTGGAGCCCGGGTTCGTGCTCACGCACGGCGAGCTGGAGGCGGGTGCCGGAGGCGCTGCCGCGCCGGTGCTCGGCGTCACCGGCATCGAGGGGAGCGTGGGCGTGGTGATGCTCACCGACTCCGTCCCGCAGAAGGTCGGGGAGCGCGTGGTGCGGGCGGCGCAGGAAGTGGCCGACGCCCTGAGGTGACGAGGCGAAGGCGGCCGGAGGGAGCACGGTGCGCATTGTTAGGTTGCCGGGGTGAACACACCCGCCGCCCGCCCGAGTCTCCGGTCCCGGACCGTCTCCTTGCTGCGCTCTCCGCTGCGTCTGACAGCGCGGCAGCGCACGCTCGTGATCTGTGCCGTCCCGTTCGTCGCGCTGCTCGCCGTGGCCGCTCTGGCGCCGCTGCCGATGTCGCTCGCACAGCCCGGTCTCACCGCGAACGTGCTCGGTGACAACAAGAGCAAGCCGGTCATCACCCTTTCCGGTGCGGACGGACGCGGCGCGGCGGGCAAGGACGACGGGAAGCTGCTCATGACGACCATCGCGGCGACGCCGCCGGATGCGACGGTGCGGCTGCCGCAGGTGCTGAGCAGCTGGTTCCGTGCCGACCGGGCGGTCATGCCCAGCGAGGCGGTCTATCCGGAAGGTGAGACGACCGAGGAGGTCGAGAAGCACAACCAGGACGAGATGAGGCAGTCGCAGCAGGCGGCGGTCAAGGCGGCGCTGGGGCAGTTGCACCGGTCGTCCCGCGATGTGCGCGTCTCGCTCCGGCTCGCGGACGTCGGAGGCCCCAGCGCGGGGCTCCTCTTCTCCCTGGGCATCATCGACAAGATCGACGGCGACGGCAGCGGCGGCGGCCTCACCGGCGGCCGGACGGTCGCCGGTACCGGCACGATCAAGGCGGACGGCACGGTGGGTCCCGTCGGCGGTGTGCCGCTGAAGACGAAGGCCGCGAAGCGGGACGGCGCCTCGGTGTTCCTCGTGCCGAAGGCCGAGTGCGGCGAGGCGAAGGCTCAACTCCCGGACGGGCTGCGGCTGGTGCCCGTCACCGACCTCGATGGGGCGCTGGACGCCCTGAAGTCGCTCAAGAGCGGCGGCAGGGTGCCGGGTTGCTGAACCCTGTCTGACAGATTTCGCCTTGCTCGCGACGCCCGGCACGGCACCTCGCTGCGTCGTCGGAGTCGACCGGCTCCGCGCCCCCGGGACCCGCGAACACTCGGCAGTCCACCGCTCCTGTCCCCCGGGGAACGTGAACGCATCGGTCACGTCCGGGAGGCAACGGCTTCACGGGAGAAGGTCAACTGCCGGTGGAGAGCCCCCAGATCCCGGCGACCGTGAACGCCACGCCGACCACGAGGGGAATCGCGACGCTCCAGAACCGTTTCGCGGAGAGGTCGAGTCGTGCGGTCTGCGGGACGCCGAGCCCGATGATGACGGGACCTGCCAGCAGGAACAGCACCAACAACCACACGGTCGCCTCCGCTCTCCTGCATCGCGGGGCTCTGCATGAGTCCCCCGTCGCATGAGTGGACGATGCGCCGAGTTGATGCGGTTCCCGGCGGGAGCGCCGGGCCGCGGCAGAGGGTTCGGCCCGAGTCGTGCCGTGCCCGCTGCTCAGCCGGTCTTGATGATGCCCTCCTTCACCAGCCAGTCCTTGGCGACGTCGTGCGGGTCCTGGCCCTCCACGTCCACCTTGGCGTTGAGCTTCTGCGCGATCTTGTTGTTGAGCTTCTTCGTGACGGGGGCGAGCAGTCCGGCGATCTCCGGGTGTTCCTTCATCGTCCTGCTGTTCATCTCCGGGGCGACGTTGTAGTTCGGGAAGAACTTGCGGTCGTCCTCGAGGATCCTGAGCTTCAGCGCAGGGATGCGGCCGTCGGTCGCCGCGATGGCGCCGAAGACGCACGGCTTGCCCTTCGCGGTCTGGGTGTAGACCACTCCGCCGGCCATCTTGTGCACCTGGCCTGCGGGGAACCGCATGCCGTACTTCTCCGCCATGCCCTTCAGGCCGTCCTGCCGGGAGGCGAACTCGTTCTCCACGCAGATGCTGGCCGCGTTGGGGTTCCTGCGGGAGAGTTCGGCGACGTCGGAGAGGGTCTTCGTGCCGTACTTCTTCTGCAGTTGGTCGCTGACGACCAGCGCGTAGGTGTTGTCGAGGACGGACGGCGGCAGCCACTCGATGCCGTGTTTCCTGTCCTCCTCGCGCACTGCCTCCCACTGCTTCATCGGGTCGGGCACGGGCTTCGTGTGGCCGAGGTAGGTGATCCAGGAGGTGCCCGTGTACTCGTACATGCCGTCGGCCGTGCCGGATTCGACAGCCGACCGGGCGCCGATGGAGCCCTGGACAGCCGTGCGGTCGACGACGGTGGCGCCGGCCGCGCGGAAGACGAGCCCCATCATCTTGCCGAGGATGATCTGCTCGGTGAACTCCTTGGACGTGACGGTCAGTTGAGCGCCCTTGAGAGGCTGACCCGCCCCGACCGAGCCGGGCCTGACGTTGTCCGCGAGCGGGCTGCCGCTGACGAGGCCGCACCCGCTGAGGGTGCCGCTGAGGGCCAGCGCGGTCGTGCCGGCGGCGAGCGCGTACGTACGCCCGTACCGGCGTCGCCGGGTGCCGGCCGGCCCTCCGGACTGCTGTCGTTCTCCGCGGCGTCGGTGCAGCGTGCGCATCAGGACGATCCCTCCAAGCCGCGTGGGCGCAACAGCAGTTCGACGATCGAGGCGAGCCAGTCGACCAGCAGCGCGAGGGCGACCGTCAGGATCGAGCCGAGCATCAGGACGGGCATGCGCTGGTTGGTGATGCCCGAGGAGATCAGGTCGCCCAGTCCGCCGCCGCCGATGAAGGTGGCGAGCGTGGCCGTACCCACGTTCAGGACGAGGGCGTTGCGCACACCGGCGAGGATCAGCGGTACGGCCAGGGGGAGTTCGACCTTGCCCAGCACGCCCAGCGGCGACATGCCGATTCCCCGTGCCGCTTCCGTCAGCCGGGGGTCGATGCCGCGCAGCCCGGCGATGGTGTTGGCCAGCACGGGCAGCACCGCGTAGACGACCATGCCGACCACGGCGGTGGTCTGGCCGATGTTCAGCCAGAACACGAGCAGCACCAGCAGACCCAGGGAGGGCACGGCCTGCCCGAGGTTGGCCAGCCCCATGGCGAAGGGCGTGGCCCGGCGCAGCCACGGGCGGGTGAGTGCGATGCCCAGCGGGATCGCGATGATCAGCACGAAGAAGGTGGAGATCACCGTCATCTCGATGTGCTGGCGTACGCGCAGGCCCACGTTGCCGTCGGCGAGCGCGTTGCGGGCGATGGTGTCGAGTTCGGCGCCGCGGAACCACAGCCAGGTACCGAGCAGCACGAGAGCGATCAGGCCGGGCAGGATCGTGAGCTTCTGCCAGGTGAGCCGCGCGACGACGCGCTCGCCCGCGGCGTGGGCCGGCGGCGTCGCGTCGTCCGGGGCGGCTGTCGTGTCCGGTGCGGGAGCCTCGGCCGGTGCGTCCGGCTGGGCGGGGATGCGCGCCGCCGTCTGCGGGCCTCCGTCGCCACCCGCCCCGGCGCGGGCGGGAGTCCGGGGGGTCTCGGGGGTCTCTCCGCTCACGTGAGGCCCTCCTGCGCGGCGTACGTGCGGCGGGCCTGCTGGTCGCTCAGGCTGTGCCGGTGCTCGATGGCCTCCAGCCGGTCCGCGTCCAGGAGGTCGTGCACGGAGTTCATCAGCGTCTCCATGTCGACGACGCCGGTGTACTCGCCTCGCCTCCCCGTCACGGCGACGCGTCCCGCGTTGTCGGTGAGCACCGCCTCCAGGGCGTCCCGCAGCGTGGCGTCGCGGGTGACGGTGTCGTGCACGAGTGTCCCCGCCCGCGCCAGCGAGCCCTTGGCGTGCGTCAGATCGCCGCGCCGCAGCCACTTGTACGGGCGCTGCCTGCGGTCCAGCAGCAGCACCTCGTTGGTGGTGCCGGCGCTCAGCATGCCGGAGATCGTCTCCAGCGACTCCTCGACCGTCGCGGTGGGGAAGTCGACGATCTCCACGTCCCGTACGCGCGTGAGGTTGAGCCTCTTGAGCGCCGCGCCCGCGCCGACGAAGCCGGAGACGAAGTCGTCGGCGGGGTTGGTGAGGATGGCCTCGGGGGTGTCGAACTGGGCTATGTGCGACTGCTCGCGCAGTACCGCGATCCGGTCGCCCAGCTTGATCGCCTCGTCGAAGTCGTGTGTGACGAACACGATCGTCTTGCGCAACTCGTGCTGCAGACGGATCAGTTCGTCCTGCAGATGGTCGCGGGTGATGGGGTCGACGGCGCCGAAGGGCTCGTCCATCAGCAGCACGGGCGGGTCGGCGGCCAGCGCGCGGGCGACTCCGACGCGCTGCTGCTGCCCGCCGGAGAGCTGACGGGGGTAGCGGCCCTGGAACTCTGCCGGGTCGAGGCCGACGAGGTCGAGCATCTCCTCGACCCTGGCCTTGATGCGGGCCTTGGGCCAGCCGGCCATCTTCGGGACCTGGGCGACGTTCTGCGCCACCGTCATGTGCGGGAAGAGACCGGAGGACTGGATCGCGTAGCCGATCTTGCGGCGCAGCTTCACCGCGTCCATGCCGGTGACGTCCTCGTCGCCGATGCGGATACGGCCCGACGTGGGCTCGATCAGCCGGTTGATCATCTTCAGCAGCGTCGACTTGCCGCATCCCGAAGGGCCGACCAGGACGACGATCTCACCGGCCTTGATCTCCAGGTTCACGTCGTCGACGGCGGGCGAGGAGGAGCCGGAGTAGCGCTTCGTCAGCCCCTCCAGCTTGATCGGGGCGCCCGACTGCCGGCTCCCGCCGGGACCGCCGGCTGTCAGCGAGACCTCCGGAGTGCCCTCGGCGACGCCGCCGCCGGCGTCCGGGCCGGTCTCACCTGTCGTGGATTCCGGTGTCTCAGGCACGTATCCCCCTCGGGATTGTCAGGCGTCCGATGAGGACGTACGCGGCGTCGAAGAGCAGCGCGAGGACGACGATGCCGAGCGTCCCCGCGAGCACTTGGTTGAGGGCGTTGGCGCTGCCGAGCGAGGCCACACCGCGGAAGATGCTGTTGCCCAGGCCGGGGCCGGAGGCGAAGGCGGCGATGGCGGCGATGCCCATGAGCATCTGGGTGGAGACCCGGATGCCGGTGAGGATCGGCGGCCAGGCCAGCGGCAGTTCGACCTTGACCAGCTGCCTCAGTCTGGACATGCCGATGCCGCGGGCCGCGTCCACCAGGTCGGGGTCCACGCCGCGCAGTCCGACGATCGCGTTGCGCACGATGGGCAGCAGGCCGTACAGCGTCAGCGCGATGACGGTCGGCGCCACCCCGAGCCCGACGAGCGGGATCAGCAGACCGATGAGCGCCAGCGAGGGCACCGTCAGGATCGTCGCCCCGGCCGTGGTGGCCACGTCTCCGGCCCACTCGCTGCGGTACGTCACGATGCCGACGACGACGCCGATGACGGTCGCGGCCACCATGCACTGCAGGACCGCGCTCGCATGCTGGAGCGAATCCGCCAGCAGTTGGGCATGCCGGTTGCCGAGATACTCCCAGAAACTCACTCTGGCACCCCTCGCCTCTTCATCCGTCTCCGTCGCTTCCGCCCCACGCGTCGCGCGCGTGTGTACGCCGTGTGCACTGCTTACCCCGTCTGTGTCACAGCGAGATCACGTCGTGGCCCACCGGCACGTGTTGTGATCAGGGCGTGCCGTGCCGCGTGTGCTGCCCCGCCACGTCGGGCCCGTCCGGCCCGTCCGCCGCACCGGCCGCCTGACGCACCAGCGGCACGATCCTGAGCGGTACGGGGTTCTCCATGACGATGGCCGTGGAGGCCCGGACGATCCCCGCGAAACCGACGACCCTGTCGATCACCCGCTGAAGATCGGCGTTGGACCGCGCCACGAGGCGGCAGAGCATATCCCCGTGCCCCGTCGTCGTATGCAGCTCCAGCACCTCCGGTACGGAGTCGAGGTGGGCGCGTACGTCCGAACCCTGTCCCTGCTTGATCTCCAGGGTGGCGAAGGCGGTGACCGGATAACCGATGGCGGCCGGGTCGACGTCCGGGCCGAACCCACGGATCACGCCCTGGGACCGGAGGCGTTCCAGCCGGGCCTGCACGGTGCCGCGGGCCACCCCGAGCCGCCGGGACGCCTCCAGCACCCCGATCCTCGGTTCGTCCGCGAGGAGTTCGAGCAACCTTCCGTCGAGCCGGTCGATACCCAAGGCTTCCCCTTCCGTCACCAACTTTCTGGGCACCTTGTACAGATCGTCCGGTCCAGACCGCGTACTACTGTGCAAGGTGCTCAGTGAATACGGGAAGTATTGCGCACCTTGCGGAACGGCGGGAGCCTGAAGCCATGACTGAGACCACCCACGCAGCCCCCATGGCGACATCCGACGAAGGCGCCAGGCAGGCCGACCCCTTCCCGGTGAAGGGGATGGACGCGGTCGTCTTCGCCGTCGGCAACGCCAAGCAGGCCGCCCACTTCTACTCGACGGCCTTCGGCATGAAGCTCGTCGCCTACTCCGGCCCGGAGAACGGCAGCCGCGAGACCGCCAGTTACGTGCTCGAATCGGGCGCCGCCCGGTTCGTCTTCACCTCCGTCATCAAGCCCTCGACCGAGTGGGGCCGGTTCCTCACCGAGCACGTCGCCGCCCACGGCGACGGCGTCGTCGACCTGGCCATCGAGGTCCCCGACGCCCGGGCCGCGTACGAGTACGCCGTCTCGCAGGGCGCGAAGGGTCTCGCCGAGCCCCACGAGACGAGCGACGAGCACGGCACCGTGGTGCTCGCGGCCATCGCCACCTACGGCAAGACCCGGCACACGCTCGTGGAGCGCTCCGGCTACAGCGGCCCCTACCTTCCGGGCTACGTCCCGGCGCAGCCGATCGTCGAGCCCGGCAAGCGCAACTTCCAGGCGATCGACCACTGCGTGGGCAACGTCGAGCTCGGCAGGATGAACGAGTGGGTGGGCTTCTACAACAAGGTCATGGGCTTCACCAACATGAAGGAGTTCGTGGGCGACGACATCGCGACCGAGTACAGCGCGCTGATGTCCAAGGTCGTCGCCGACGGCACCCTGAAGGTCAAGTTCCCGATCAACGAGCCGGCGATCGCGAAGAAGAAGTCGCAGATCGACGAGTACCTGGAGTTCTACGGCGGTGCGGGCGTCCAGCACATCGCACTCGCCACGAACGACATCGTCGCGACGGTACGCGCCATGCGCGCCGCCGGCGTCCAGTTCCTGGAGACCCCCGACTCCTACTACGACACCCTCGGCGAGTGGGCCGGTGAGACCCGGGTGCCCGTGGAGACGCTGCGCGAGCTGAAGATCCTCGTCGACCGGGACGAGGACGGCTACCTGCTGCAGATCTTCACCAAGCCCGTTCAGGACCGGCCCACCGTCTTCTTCGAGATGATCGAACGGCACGGCTCCATGGGCTTCGGCAAGGGCAACTTCAAGGCGCTGTTCGAGGCCATCGAGCGCGAGCAGGAGAAGCGCGGCAACCTCTGACGCGACGTGTGAGGCCCCTGCGGGCCGTACGGACCGGCCTTCGGTCCGTACGGCCCGCACTGCTTCCCGCTTTCCGCGCTCCCGGTTCCGGCCTCCGTTCCGCCCCCCAGCGCCGGCACGTCCGGCCTTCCCCGCGACTCCGTGCAGGTGCGAGGGTGAGCGGCATGAGCGAGCTGACCGCACGGCTGCGGGAGGGCCTCCCCGCGGACGCCGTCCTCACCGATCCGGACGTGACCCTCTCCTACGCCCGTGACATGGCCGACTTCTGCGCGTCCGGAACCCCGGCGGCGGTCGTCCTGCCCGGCAGCGTCGAGGAGGTGCAGCACGTCATGCGGACGGCGACCGCGCTGCGCGTGCCCGTCGTGCCGCAAGGCGCCCGTACGGGTCTGTCGGGCGCGGCCAACGCCGGCGACGGGTGCATCGTCCTCTCGCTGCTGCGGATGAACCGGATCCTGGAGATCAACCCGGTCGACCGGACCGCCGTCGTCGAACCGGGCGTCGTCAACGCCGTGCTCACGCGTGCTGTCAACGAGCACGGCCTGCACTACCCGCCGGACCCCAGCAGCTGGGAGGAGTGCACGATCGGCGGCAACATCGGCACAGCCGCCGGCGGCCTGTGCTGCGTGAAGTACGGGGTCACGGCGGAGTACGTGCTCGGCCTGGACGTCGTCCTCGCCGACGGCCGTCTGATGTCCACCGGCCGCAGCACCGCGAAGGGCGTCGCCGGATACGACATGACCCGGCTCTTCGTCGGCTCCGAGGGCAGTCTCGGCGTGGTCGTACGGGCGGTGCTCGCGCTCAGGCCGCGTCCGCCCCGGCAGCTCGCTCTGGCCGCCGAGTTCCCCTCCGCGGCCGCGGCCGGTGACGCGGTCTGCCGCATCATGGAGAGCGGCCACGTGCCCTCCTTGATGGAGCTGATGGACCGTACGACGCTGCGCGCCGTCAACGCCCTGACCAGGATGGGACTGCCCGAGTCGACCGAAGCGCTGCTGCTGGTCGCGTTCGACACGCACGACCCCGCCGCCGACCTCGCCGCTGTGGGCGAGCTGTGCGGGTCGGCCGGTGCCAGTGAGGTCGTACCCGCCGAGACCCAGGCCGAGTCGGAGATGCTGCTGCAGGCGCGGCGCAGTGTGCACTACGCCCTGGAGGCGCTGCCCGGCACCACGATGATCGACGACGTGTGCGTACCGCGCTCGAAGCTGGCCGAGATGCTGGAGGGCACGGCCGCCATCAGCGAGAAGTACGGCCTGACGATCGGCGTCTGCGCCCACGCCGGCGACGGCAACACCCACCCCACCGTCTGCTTCGACCCGGACGACGAGGACGAGACACGCCGGGCCTACGAGGCGTTCGACGCCATCATGGCGCTCGGCCTCGACCTCGGAGGCACCATCACGGGCGAACACGGCGTCGGTGTACTGAAGAAGGAATGGCTGGCGCGCGAACTCGGCCCCGTGGGGCTGGAGATGCAACGCGGCGTCAAGCAGCTCTTCGACCCGCTGGGACTGCTGAATCCGGGCAAACTGTTCTGACCGCCGCGGCGTCATGTTCGCGTCCAGGGCGCGGCTGTGTACGGCAGTCGAACGAAGCGTCGACGTGAACTCACGTTCAAGGTTGCGGAATTGGGCCTTTGAACGGTGTACTGAAAAGTCTGGCTGTGTCCGCCGACAACGAGGGACGGGCGCAGCGTCACGAGACGACCACGGGGGACGACACGTGTCGGACATCAACTCCTTACTGAGCCACGCCGTACCGGCGGTCGGTGCGGCGGTCAGCGCCTACGGCGCCGGCGTACTGACCCGGGCCGAGGACGAGGCGGCCATGGCGACCGTACGGCTGGGGCAGCGGCTGCTCGACCGGATCCTGCGCCGCACGCCCGACCCCGCTCCGATCGAGGCGGCGGTGACGGACCTCGCGGAGACGGGCGAGGACTCGGACGCGCTCGCCGCGCTCCGTTTCCAGATCAGGAAAGCCCTGCTGGCCGACCCGTCCCTGATGGCGGAAGTGGCCGCGCTGCTTCCCGAGCGGCCTGAGGCGCGAGCCGAGGGCGAGCGGAGCGTGGCGGTGGCGGGGGACATGGCCGGGATCGTCTCCACCGGGGACGGCGCGACGAACGTCCAGCCGCGGTGAGCGGCGGCACCGGCCCCCTCGACGGGGCTTCGCCGGAGGCCCGCCGGAGTCCGCAGCCCGCCGCTCCAGGTGGCGCGGACCTCGCGGAAGAGGCCGAACTCCCGGGCGGAGCAGGCTTGTTGCCTGCCTCGCCCCCGGCCGCGGCCGAGCGGGGCGCGCGGTCCGTCGTCATCGACGGTGACAACAAGGGCATCGTGAGCACGGGCGACTTCGCCTTCAACGTGTTCTACGCCGAGGGCCGCTTCGTCGAGACCGAGAGCCTGCGGGAACTCCCCCTGCACGAGGCCCCGTTGCTGCCCGCCTCCGGGCGGACCGAGCTGTTCGGGCGCGATGAGCTCGTCGAAGAGGTCTCTGCCCGGCT
Source organism: Streptomyces ovatisporus (assembly GCF_042653885.1). Classification (NCBI taxonomy): domain Bacteria; kingdom Bacillati; phylum Actinomycetota; class Actinomycetes; order Kitasatosporales; family Streptomycetaceae; genus Streptomyces; species Streptomyces ovatisporus. The sequence goes on along the minus strand of NZ_JBHSFH010000017.1, from coordinate 61,197 downwards.
CGCCGAGGGCACCAGCGTCCAGCTGTACGGCGAACCGGGCGTCGGCAAGCGGGCGATCGCCGAAGCGGTGCACCGGCGGCTGGCGGAGCAGGGCGGACGCGGCCACGTCCTGTCGCCCCTGGCCGGGGAGACCGGCACTCTGGAGCTCCTCTACCGGCGGCTCGCCGAGGCGTTCTTCGGGAAGCCCTTCCTGCGGGAGGTGGACGAGACCGTGCTGCGGGCCGCCGTCGCCGGTGTCTCGGGCGTCCACATCACCGTCTTCGACAGCGAGTTGGGGCGGGAGGACCTGGCCAGGGTGCTGGAGACCTTCCCGGGCTGCACCTTCCTGTTCACGTCGCCGTACGCCACGCTGCCGGACTCCCGGGCGGCCCACCACGTCCAGCCCCTGCCGCGCGCCGCCGCGGTCGAGTTGCTCAGCGCCGGACTCGGGCTTTCCCTGGGCCCGGAGGGGCTGCGGAACCTCCAGTTCGACCACGTCTACGAGATGTCCGAGGGCCGGCCCCAACGGCTGCTCCAGTACGCGGAGTTCATCAAGGGATCAGACGCGTGGCGGGCGGGGCGCCCCGCCGGGCCCCACGACAAGCCGCCGCCGGTCGACCCGGCCCGGCTGAACCCACGCCACCAGGCCGAGGCCCTGGCCGTCGCCCTGAGCGAGCCGGCCCGGCGTGTGCTGGTCGCACTCGCGACGTTCAAGGCACCGATGTCACCCGACTGGTTCGCGCCGGTCACCGGCGACCCACAGGCCGCGGGCACAGGGCCCGAGCTCCACGACCGCCGCCTGGTCACCTGCCGGTACGGCGTGTACCAGATCACCGAGGAGGCGGCCGCCGCGGTCAGGGCCCAGGACTGGCCCGCCGCTCCGGCGGCCACCGCCGCCGAGGGCCTGACGGCGGCGCTCGCCGCCGAGGACCGGGCTCCGGCGCCGGAGCCGTACCTCCTGCTGACCGTCGCCCGTGCCTTGCGGGACGCTCAGCAGTGGGTCCTGGTCGCGCGCTTCGTCAGGGCCGCCGCCCCGGTGGCACTGGCGGCCGGCCGTGGCCAAGTGGCCCTCCAGCTCTACGGGTTGGGCAGGATCGCCGCGGGCCGCGGCGGACTCTCCAAGGACCTCAGGTACTACGTGAAGACCGAGGAGCAGACCCGCGATCTGCTGGCAGGCGACAAGCTCGCCGTGGTCGCGGCCCTTGCACTCCTCTCCGCCCCCGTCGCCCCGACGGCCAAGCTCGGCGGTCTGGTGAGCTGGGCCGCGAAGTTCACCTCGACCAAGGTCGCGGTCACGGCGGGCGCGGCGACCGTGGCCGTCGGAGCCGCTGTGGCGGTCACGGTGGCGACCAGCGGATCCGACGTCCCCGCCGGATGCGCCGAGGCGCAGCAGGCCATGACCGACCAGCGCGAACCCGCCGACATCCGGTTGTTCCGGGATCTGGCCGGCGAGCACCGGAAGGTGGCGGGCGCGTTGGAGGCAGCCGCGGCCGAGGCGACGGAAGGGAAGGTCGAGTCCGCGCTCCGGACACGGGCCCAGGAGCGCGAGAAAGAGGCCGCCTCCGCAGAGAGCGAGGGCGACGGGGGCCTCAGCCAGGACGTCCACCCCGACGTCATCGCCGCCCAGACAGCCAGCAGGGCGACCCTGGGGAAGACGCGCGACTACCTGGTGATCTCCCCTGTCTGCCCGAACGTCCGGGAATGACAGGCGAGTCGGCCGTGCGGCGCGGGAGCCCGGGTCGCACGGCCGGCCGCTCGGCGTCCGCGCTGCGGCCCGGTGCCGTGCCCGTAACGGCCGTACAGCCGCGGCGACTTGCGCAGCGGCCGGGGAGAAGTGCTTCGGCGGCGCCGGAGGCCCGCTCCGCGTGACGCGAACGAGTGAACTCCGGAGAATGCCGCGTCACACCTCCGCATCACCGGACTCGTCGGACGGCAGGCGGGCGTCGTCACTCGACGCGTTCTCCAGCAGGCCCCTCAACGCCGCGTCCACGCCCAGGATGTCGGGCTCGCGCCCGGGCGGGACCAGTCGGAGCGTGCGCTCCAGCCAGCCCGAGACCACGGACGAGGGCATCTCCAGCAACGCGTCTCCGTCCGGGGAGGAGAGCGCCACGCAGATGAGGTCGCGGCCCTGCACCTTCGCCGGCCACACCCGCACGTCCCCTTCGCCGCACGGCCGGAAGACGCCCTCGACCAGCAGCTCACGCGCGAAAGTCCAGGTGACCGGTGCACCCGGCCCGACATGGAAGGCCACGCGCGCCGCATACGGATCCTGCGCGCGGTAGGACAGCCGCGCGTGGACGGGCAGGCTGCGCTCCCGGGAGAGCACCAGCCTGGTCTCCACTTCGCTTTCGACGAGCATGTTCATCGGAGCGCCCCTTTCGCAATCACGTGGCCAGGCGCGCAGCCTGAGGTGGCGTGCACTGGAAGAGAGGGCCCAGGCAGTGTGTTCTTACGCGTCTTCGCTTCATTCTTCCTCCGGGGAGGGAGTACGCGTCCAGCTGGGGTGGGCAAGTCGTCTGCCCTGTCTGGTAGATGTGGACACTACGCTTCACTATTGCCTCCGCGCGGGGCAACTGCACAGCACGTACGCAACACGACGACACAACGGTCGAACAGATACGGGACCTGGAATATGAGTGCGCCCCTCTCGGGAGCCGGCGGCCCTGCCCCCGGCTTCTATCCGGATCCGTCCATCCCCGGCTATATCCGCTACTGGAACGGGTCTTCCTGGGTGCCCGGCACCAGCCGTCCCGAACCCGGCGAAGGCGAACCGATGCCTTCGCCGCCGACCGCCGAAGCGGCATCGTCGGCCATCTCCGCGGCCCCGCCCGCCTCCAGGGCCGAACCCGCGCCCACGGAGGAGACGGGTCCCGTCTTCCTCGACGAGGACAACGCCGGTCACGACACCGGCGCCGACGAAGCGGGCAGCCCGGTACCGGTGGCCCGAAGTGGCGGCTCCCTCCCGGAGGTCCGGCCTCGGGGAGAGGTCGCACAGGCGTCGGCCGAACCTCTCGACTGGGACGATCCGAGCCGTCTGCACGGCCGCCGTCCCGAACCCGCCTCGGCATGGCAGGCCGACGCCTCCAGACAGGCGGGCTTCGCCGGGCAGAGCGAGGAGCGCGTCTCGTGGGGCCGTGGCGAGAGCGAAGTCCCGTCCGCCGGCGGCACTTCCGGCACTTCCGGCGCCGATCCGCGCGGCGGCTGGGGCCGTTCCGTGGACGAAGGCCCAACAGGCGGGGACCAGGCCGGTGGTGGGAGCGGCACCCGCCGCGAAGACGGTGAGAGCGGCGGTGGAGCGCAGAGTGCGGGAGGTGCCGCTCCCGGTGCTGTGCCGGACGCCGCACAGCCATCCGTGCCGGACGCCGCACAGCCACCCGTGCCGGACGGCACCTTCCAGATGCGTGCGATGAGTGCCGAGGACCTCCGCAACGCCGCGAGGGCCCGCCGGGGCAGCGCAGCGGCGGCTCCGTCGCCCGACCACACGGTGGGTCTGCGCCGCTCGGACGTGGCCGCTCAGCGCAGGGACAGCCAGGCGGCTCAGCCCGCGCCCGCCGTGCCCGCCCAGCCGCAGACCCCCTCGCAGCCTCTCGCGCAGCCGCAGACCCCCTCGCAGCCTCCCGCCCAACCGCAGACCCCCTCGCAGCCTCCCGCGCAGCAGGCGCACGCCTCCGCCCCCGCCCAGGTCCCGCCCCAGCAGGGCTCGCCCGGCGTTCCCCAGAGCCCGCAGCAGCCCTCCTGGGCGCAGCAGGTGCAGGACCTCGCCGGACGGAACCAGGTCCCCGGCGGTGAGGTACCCGGTGCGCACGTTCCGGGCGGTCCCTTCGGCCCGCAGGGCGGGGCCGAGCCCGTCACCCCCTGGCGTCCTCCCGTCTCGGACCCGTTCCTGCGGGCGGCCCAGCAGGAGGCCCGTCCGGCCGCGCTGGGCAAGCGGTTCGGAGCCCGCGTCGTCGACGGCCTGCTCACCTCGGCCGTGGCCGCGGGTGTCGGCTTCTTCTTCACCGGCCAGGCCGTGGACCACATCGAGGGGAAGATCGAAGCCGTCCGGCTGGCGGGCAGGACGGAGCAGGTCTGGCTCATCGACGGCACCACCGGCGGCTATCTGGCCGTCGTGCTCGGTGCGCTGGTCCTCTTCGGCCTGCTCTACGAGGTGCTGCCGACCTGCCGCTGGGGCCGCACCCTCGGGAAGAAGCTGTTCGGCCTGCGGGTGCTGACGATGGAGCAGCAGGACAAGCCGGACTTCCGCAGCGCGTGCCTGCGCTGGCTGGTGCACGGTGCCCTGTCGGTCCTGGTGGTCGGCGTCGTCAACGTCCTGTGGTGCCTCTTCGACCGGCCCTGGCGCCAGTGCTGGCACGACAAGGTGGCGGGCACCTTCGTCTCCAAGGACTCGGGGGAGATCCGGCTGTAGAGCCTCGCGGAGCGGCCGGACGCACCCGCGAACTGCTGCGGGACCCGTCCGGCCGCTGCCGTGCGACCGGGCGCCCGTCACTCCGATGACGCACGCCGGATGCGAGGCCGTCCGGCCCGCGTTCCACTCGGCCCATGAGCTCGGATCAGCCGGACCACGACCCGTTCCGCAAGCGGGACGACCCGCGGGAGTCGCCGGAGGACACGTCCGGCGGCGCCGCGGGGCCCCCGCCGTCGTACGGAGGCGGGCCGTACGGCAGTCCGCCTCCGCCTCCCGGCGGCTCAGGTCCCGGGGGCGCCGAGGGCGGCCCGTACGGCGGCGGACCGGCAGGCCCGTACGCGGGCGGCCCCTACGGAAGCAACCCGTACGGCGACATGACCGGTGCCGCCGATCCGCTCGCGGGCATGCCGCCGCTCGCCTCACGCGGCAAGCGGCTGCTGGCGCGGATCATCGACGCACTTCTCATCGGCATCCCGCTCGGACTCGTCTTCTGGCTCGCGCAAGGGGACTGGGACTCCGTCGACAACGGCCGTACCTACACACAGCAAGGTGTCTACTCCCTCGTCTATCTGGTCTACGAGGGCCTGATGGTGACGACTTCCGGTCAGACGGTCGGCAAGAAGCTCATGAAGATCCGCGTCGCCGTGCTCGCCGACGGCGACGTGCCACGGGGGATGCCGGGCTGGGTACGCACGCTCGTCTACCACGTGCCACCGCTCGTGCCCTGCGTCGGCTTCCTCTTCTGGCTGGTCAACGTGCTGTTCTGCACGTGGGACAAGCCGTACCGGCAGTGTCTGCACGACAAGGCGGCCAGAACCGTGGTGGTGGCGACCGACTGAGCGGCTCCCCGCGTCACGACGAGAGGAATCGTCGTGACGCGGGGAGTCGTTCAGTGCCGCAGGGAGGGCTCGGCGAGACGGCGCCCGGTCCGGCCGGAGCGCCCCGCCCCGACAGCCGTGGCTGCCGTGTCGTGCCGGGTGTGCACCCGGGATGCCGCGGCGGCGACCGTGGAGGCGCGTGCCGGCGCCTGCTGCGCGCTCGCACTTCCGCGCGGCCTACGGGCCCTCGCAGTACCGGGTGCGGTGAGGGCCACCAGCACGCCGAGTACGAGAGCGGCCGCAGCGATCACGGCTACTCCGGGGCCCGACGGGGACCCGGAGAGCAAGAGCATGGCGAGGGTCGAACAGATGACGGTGACCGAACCGTAGGCGAACTGTGCGGGGGTCGGACGCGGCATGGCGTTATCCGTCCTCGGGAGACAAGTCGGGGGTGGGCCGGTGGATCGATCCGGCGCTGAGGGAGCTCTCGCAGAAGACTCTACGACCGGGATGCCCGGCCACACCCCACGGTAAGCGTGAGCCCGGCCACGTCGGCGTTGCACAGGGGGCGCACAGTCGCACAGTGCTCCGGCCGTCCCAACTGGTGGACATCCGGGGTCACTTGCCCGAGCCGGACGAATCTGTGCATCAGGGTCTGTCTTTTCTCTCTCTGCTGCTATGAAATACCTCCTGTCACATCACTCCACAGGGGAGGGCACCGCAGAGGTGAACGGCAGACGGCGATCCAAGAGATCGAGAGCAGCCACGCTGGCGACGGCAGTCGCCGCGATAGGCGCGACCGCACTCATACCCGCGAGTGCGGCCCAGGCCGAACCGGCCGCCGCGCCGCAGGCGTCCGTGCATCCGGCACTGCAGGCCGGGCTCGTGCAGCCCGGCACGCCGGGGCAGCGCCAGGGCGGACACAGCGAGGACAACCTGAAGGGTCCGTTCGACGACGAGCAGGACGCCCAGCGTCAGGCGGCCCTTGAGCAAGTCGCCAGCGGCGACGCCAAGTTGGTGGACCGCAAGGGGTCCAAGGTCGCGAAGCTCGACAGCGGCAAGTACGTGGAGCTGGGGCGCGAGAAGACCGACAAGATCTTCACCATCCTGCTCGAGTTCGGCGACAAGGTCGACGAGGAGTACGGCGGCACGCCCGGCCCGGTGCACAACAAGATCCCGGAGCCGAAGCGCAAGGACGACAACTCCACGTACTGGAAGAAGGACTTCAACAGGAAGCACTTCCAGGACCTCTACTTCTCGGACAAGACCGAGGACTCGGTCAAGAGCTACTACGAGAAGCAGTCCTCCGGCCGCTACTCGGTCGACGGCGCCGTCTCCGACTGGGTCAAGGTCGACTACAACGAGGCGCGCTACGGCTCGAACTACTGCGGCGACAGCAACTGCCCGACCGTGTGGGATGCCGTGCGCGACGGCGTCAACCAGTGGGTCGAGGACCAGGAGGCCGCGGGCAAGACGGACGAGGAGATCGCCGCCCAGCTCGCGGACTACGACAAGTGGGACCGCTACGACTTCGACGAGGACGGCAACTTCGACGAGTCCGACGGCTACATCGACCACTTCCAGTTCGTCCACGCGGGCGAGGACGAGTCTGCGGGCGGCGGTGCCGAGGGTGAGAACGCCATCTGGGCGCACCGCTGGTACGCGTACGGAAGCGATGCGGGCAAGACCGGCCCGGAGCAGAACAAGGCCGGCGGCACCGAGATCGGCGACACCGGCATCTGGGTCGGCGACTACACGGCGCAGCCCGAGAACGGCGGACTGGGCGTCTTCGTCCACGAGTACGGCCACGACCTGGGTCTGCCCGACCACTACGACACCACTGGTGGGGGCGAGAACTCCGTCGGGTTCTGGTCGATCATGTCCGTGGGCTCCTGGCTGAACAAGGGCAAGGACGCCATCGGCGACTCCGCCGGCGACATGAACGCCTGGGACAAGCTCCAGATGGGCTGGCTGGACTACGGCAAGGCCAAGGCGGCCACCAAGTCCACGCACAAGCTGGGCACTCACTCGTACCAGACGAAGAACAAGCAGGCCGTCGTGGTCGAGTTGCCCGAGAAGGACGTCACCACGACCATCACGAAGCCCGCCGAGGGTGAGAAGCAGTGGTGGAGCGGCAGCGGCGACGACCTGCGCAACACCCTCAGCCGCAGCGTCGACCTGACCGGCAAGTCCAAGGCGTCGCTGGACCTTCAGGGCTGGTGGGACATCGAGGAGAACTACGACTTCCTCTACACCGAGGTCTCCGAGGACGGCGGCGAGACGTGGACGCCGATCGACGGAACGGCCGACGGCAAGGCCATCCCGCGGGACGGCAGCGACCAGCCGGCGCTCTCCGGGGTGTCGAAGTCCTACCTCGATCTCTCGTACCCGCTCGACGAGTTCGCAGGAAAGAAGATTGATGTTCGCTTCCGTTATCTGACGGACGGTGGGGTGGCCCAGAAGGGCTTCGCCGCGGACGCGATCAGCGTCACCGCCGACGGCGAGAAGGTCTTCGAGGACGGCGCCGAGGGCGCCGACGACAACGGCTGGGCCACGAAGGGCTTCTCGCGCATCGGTGAGTCCTTCACGAAGCCCTACGCGCAGTTCTACATCGCCGAGAACCGCAACCACTCCTCGTACGACAAGGCGCTGAAGTACGGGCCGTACAACTTCGGTTGGGCCTCCACGCGACCCGACTGGGTCGAGCGCTACGCGTATGAGAAGGGGCTGCTGCTGTGGCTGTGGGACACCTCTCAGCTGGACAACAACGTCTCCGCGCACCCGGGCGAGGGCCTGATCCTGCCGGTGGACGCCCACGCCAAGCCGGAGATGTGGTCGGACGGCAAGCCGCTGCGCAACCGCATGCAGGCCTACGACTCCCCGTTCAGTAAATTCGCCTCGAAGGGGATCACACTCCACAACGACGGCGAAGCGGTGAAGATCAAGGGCAAGAAGGGCGTTCCGGTCTTCGATGACCACAAGGGAACGTACTGGTACAAGTCGAACCCGACGGCCGGAGTGAAGGTGCCGGACACCAACACCCAGGTCAAGATCCTCAAGCAGTCCCGCTCGGGTAAGACGATCACCCTCCAGGTGAGACCTTCCACAAATTAATTTGCATCGTTGCAGGTCAAAACATGATCGGCCGTTGCCCCCCTGGCGGGCAGCGGCCGATCGCGTTTAGATGCACGTGACGGGCCTCCGCAGAGGTCCACCGGAACAGTTTTTCGCGGGGGTGTTGTTGATCATGGCTGGAGGCGGATTCGTCCAGCTGCCGGACGGAAGCGTGATCGTCGCGCTTACCTTGCCGGTGCCGGTTCAGCGGATGCACAGGCAGCCTGAACCGGGCACGGGGGAGACCGCGCACGCGGGCCCGGAGCCGGTCGCCGAGGACCGGGTGCCGGGGCCGGGCACCGTGCGGCAGGGCCGCAGGGGCGGCGCCTACGACGGTCTGGAGCCGCAGAGGCGGCGCTGGTCCGCACACGCGGACGAGCCGCACACGGTGCGTGCAGTCGCTCCGAGGCCCTACGGGGACGAGCCGCGAGTGCGCGTGCTCGTCCACTCGCTCAACCGTGCCCGCGCCCTGACCAGGCTGCGGAACCTCGGCATGCGGTCGGTCTACCTCCGCGGCAACGCGGAGCCGCCCACGACGGACGAGATCACAGCGGTGCTGCACCATCCGGACGGCCTGGTCTGGCGCATGACGCCCGGCGACGACCGCGAGGCGTGGCACCCCATCGAGTCCCTGCTGCACCCCTCGCGCCGGGTCCGTACCGGCTAGGGCACGCCGGGGCGTCCGGCCGGTCTCCCCGGGCCCACGGGCCTCCGAGGGCGTGCGGGCGGCCGTCTCAGCAGGACCCCGCGGTACCTCGCTCAGACCCCGCACGCGTGCGTTGCGGGGGCTCAGGTGCGCCGTGGCGCACGCTCAGTCGTCCGCCAGTACGGGCGTCCCGGTCAGGGTGACGCCCGCCTCGCGGAGCTGCTCGATGGCGTGCCGGGTGGTGCCCGGGGCGACACCTGCGGTGAGCCCGAGCAGGACGCGTGTGCCGAAGCCCTCCGAGGCGGCGTCCAGGGCGGTCGCGCGTACGCAGTGGTCGGTGGCCACACCGACCACGTCGACCTCCCGCACGTTGCGCTGCCGCAGCCAGTCGGCCAGCGGCACGCCGTGCTCGTCCTGGCCCTCGAAGCCGCTGTAGGCCGCGGTGTACGCGCCCTTGCTGAAGACCGCGTCGATCGAGCCGGCGGCCACGGCGGGGGCGAAGTTGGGATGGAAGCCGATGCCCTCCGTGCCGGCGACGCAGTGCGGCGGCCAGGAGCGCTCGAAGTCGGGGTTTTCCGAGAAGTGGTCGCCCGGCTCGATGTGGTGGTCGCGGGTCGCCACGACATGGTCGTAGCCGGTGGAGGCGTCGCCGATCAGGTCGGTGATGGCTGCCGCCACGTCCGCACCGCCCTTGACCGCGAGGCTTCCGCCTTCACAGAAATCGTTCTGCACGTCTACGACGATCAGTGCCCGGTGCATGCGATGCCTTTCGGGGGTCCGGCGGTCGGGAACGACGGTCGGCTCGACCCTATGGACTGCGCGGCCTTCGCGGGAGGTCCCACGCACACGATGTCACCCGTGCAACACCGGCGGCTGGTGGCCTCATACGTACTCCGTCGGCAACACCGGCTCCCCGCGGGAGAGTTGCATCGCCGACATCGGCAGTCCCGCGAGTGCCTCCTTGTGCCGGTCGCGGACGGTGTCGAGCCCCTCCCTGGCGACGACCTCGCCGCCCCGTACGAGCTCCACCTGGAGCAGGCGGCTGGCCAGCTCCCCGGGGACCGTGCCCGTCCCGACCACTTCGGCCATCGCGACGCCGTCCTCGTCCAGTTGCCGCGCCGCCCACTTGACGCCGGCGGGAGAGGTCTTGCCGCCCATCGACTTCTTCGCCACGGGGCGCAGCGCGGCTCCGGGCGCGTCGGAGTCCGCGCGGGCGACGAGCTTGTAGACCATCGCCGCCGTGGGGTGGCCGCTGCCGGTGACCAGCTGTGTGCCGACGCCGTAGGCGTCGACGGGAGCCGCGGCCAGCGAGGCGATGGCGTACTCGTCCAGGTCGCTGGTGACGACGATCTTCGTCTGTGTCGCGCCGAGTTCGTCGAGCTGGTGGCGGACGCGGTGGGCGAGCAGCAGCAGGTCGCCGGAGTCGATGCGCACGGCGCCGAGGCCGGGCCCCGCGACGTCCACGGCGGTGCGGACGGCTTCGGTGACGTCGTAGGTGTCGACCAGCAGTGTCGTGCCGCTGCCCAGCGACTCGACCTGTGCGGTGAAGGCGCCGCGCTCGCTGTCGTGCAGCAGCGTGAAGGAGTGCGCGCTGGTGCCGACTGTGGGGATCTCGTAGCGGAAGCCGGCGGCGAGGTCGGAGGTGGAGGTGAAGCCGCCGACGTAGGCCGCCCGGGAGGCGGCCACCGCGGCCAGTTCGTGCGTGCGCCGCGCGCCCATCTCCACCAGCGGACGTCCGCCGGCCGCGACCGCCATACGGGAGGCGGCGGCAGCGACGGCCGAGTCGTGGTTGAGGATCGAGAGGATCACCGTCTCCAGCAGTACGCACTCCGCGAAGGTGCCCTGCACCCGCATCACGGGTGAGCCGGGGAAGTAGACCTCGCCCTCGGGGTAGCCGTGGATGTCGCCCCTGAAGCGGTACGAGGAGAGCCACTCCAGCGTGGGTTCGTCGACGATGCCGCGCTCCCGCAGGAAGTCCAGCACCTTGCCGTCGAAGGAGAAGTTCTCCACCGCGTCCAGGACGCGGCCGGTGCCGGCGACGACTCCGTAGCGGCGGCCCTCGGGGAGGCGGCGTGCGAACACCTCGAAGACGCACTGCCGTTCCGCGGTCCCACCGCGCAACGCGGCCTGGAGCATGGTGAGTTCGTACTGGTCGGTGAAGAGCGCCGTCGACGGCACGGCCACCGGCAGTCCCCTGTCGGCCACGGTCACTTGAACTCCTCGCATCGGCGAGCCCCCGGGGAGGGGGCGGGACACGGCCGAGCGTACCCCACATCTCGTCAGTTTGACGATATCGAGTGCGGGCCGTTTGGCCACCCGACGCCCCTGAGTGGCAGCATGGGACCCGTGAGTGTTGCCCCCACCGAGATCGAACTGCCCGAATCGGCCGAGAAGCCCGTCGAGGTCCCCGAGCCCGATCTGCCCTGGGCGACGATCGTGCACAACGACCCGGTCAACCTCATGAGCTACGTGACCTACGTCTTCCAGAGCTACTTCGGCTACCCCAAGGAGAAGGCGAAGAAGCTGATGATGGACGTCCACCACAAGGGCCGAGCGGTCGTCTCCACCGGCAGCCGCGAAGAGATGGAGCGCGACGTGCAGGCGATGCACGGCTACGGGCTGTGGGCGACACTCCAGCAGGACCGCTGATGGCGGGCCACTTCGAGTCCACCGGGGACGGCGGCGCCGCCATCGCCCTGGACGAGATCGAGATCTCCATCCTGCGCAGCCTCGCCGTCCAGCTCCTGGAGCTGATCGGCCCCGGGGAGGAGCCCGTCGACGGCGAGGACCCCTTCGCGGCGCTGCTTGCCGACGGGCCCACCGAACCGCCCTCCGACCCGGCTCTCGCGCGCCTCTTCCCCGACGCCTACGGCGGCGGGCCCGAAGCGCCGGCGGAGAGCGAGGAAGAGCGCCGCGCCGCCGCCGAGTTCCGCCGCTTCACGGAGAACGAACTGCGGGCGCGCAAGCGCGAGGACGGCCTCGCGGTGGTACGGGGGCTGGACTCCCTGACCCCCGACCCGTCCAGGGAGCGGAAGGGGAGCGCCGGTGCGGTGCTCACCCTCAAGCCGGAGGAGTCACGGCAGTGGCTCGGCGCGCTCAACGACCTCCGTCTCGCGATCGGCGCCCGTCTGGAAGTGACGGACGACGATGACGGCAGCGGTCTGTACTCGCTGCCGGACGAGGATCCGCGGAAGCCGATGGTCATGGCATACCTGTGGCTCGGCGGTCTGCAGGAGACCCTGGTGGAGACGCTGCTTCCCTGACCGGCCGCCTTCGGCATCCTTCCTCCTCCGCCTTCGGCGGAGCTGCCGCGCCCGCATATCCTTCCCGGCATGCTGACCATCACCAAGGAGCTGCACGACAAGATCGTCGCCCACGCCCGCAAGGACCACCCCGACGAGGCGTGCGGCGTCATCGCGGGCCCGGCGGGCACGGACCGTCCCGAGCGCTTCATCCCGATGCTGAACGCGGCGCGCTCGCCCACGTTCTACGAGTTCGAGTCGGCCGATCTGCTGCGCCTCTACCGCGAGATGGACGACCGCGACGAGGAGCCCGTCGTCGTCTACCACTCGCACACGGCCACCGAGGCCTACCCCTCACGCACCGACATCAGCTACGCCAACGAGCCGGGCGCCCACTACGTCCTCGTCTCCACCGCGGAGTGCGGCAACGACGAAGGTCCGTTCTCCTTCCGTTCGTTCCGCATCGTGGACGGCGAGGTCACCGAGGAGGACGTCGAGGTCGTCGCCGAGGCCTGAATCCGCAGGACAGAACGGGAGGAACCGCGATCCGAGACGGATCGGTCCACATCATGGAACAAGCATCGGGCCGGACGCCCGGGAATCGTTACGATGAGCCCATGGTTGTCCACGACGTGAGTGCATCTTCGAAGACCCCGGGCACGCTGCTCGTCGGGCGCCTGCACGTCGACCTGTGCCGCCTCGCCAGCGCACTGGGGGCCTCCCCGCGCGGCGAGCACGCCTGCGCCTGAGCTCGTCCGCCGGACAGCGTCCGGCCGGCCCGAGCCCCCTCGCAGGTACGAACCCGCTCACGCACCTCACGCACCGTCCTGCCCGCCTCCGCATCGACAGGAGCCCCTTCATGGCCATCGAGGTCCGCATCCCGACCATCCTCCGCACCTACACCGACGGCGAGAAGTCGGTCACGGGCGAGGGCAGCAACATCAAGGAGCTCTTCGAGGACCTGGAGAGCCGGCACGCGGGCATCCAGGACCGCCTCGTCGACGGCGGTGAGCTGCGCCGCTTCGTGAACGTCTACCTCAACGACGAGGACGTCCGCTTCCTCGACGGCATCAGCACGAAGGTGAGCGACGGCGACAACGTGACGATCCTCCCGGCGGTCGCGGGCGGGTCGGGCCTCGACGCCTCCCCGGGAATGCTGCGCTGATGCGCTACGACTCCCCGCTGGCCGCCGTCGGCGACACCCCGCTCGTGCGTCTCCCGCGCCTGTCGCCGTCGGAGGACGTGCGTATCTGGGCGAAGCTGGAGGACCGCAACCCGACGGGCTCCATCAAGGACCGTCCGGCCCTCCACATGGTGGAACAGGCCGAGAAGGACGGCCGGTTGACGCCCGGATGCACCATCCTGGAGCCCACCTCCGGCAACACGGGCATCTCGCTCGCCATGGCGGCGACGCTCAAGGGCTACCGCATCGTCTGCGTCATGCCGGAGAACACCAGTGAGGAGCGGCGGCAGTTGCTCGCCATGTGGGGAGCCGAGATCATCTCCTCGCCGGCGGCGGGCGGTTCGAACACCGCCGTACGGGTCGCCAAGGAGTACGCCGCGGAGAACCCGGACTGGGTGATGCTCTACCAGTACGGCAACGAGGCCAACTCCGGTGCCCACTACGCCGGTACGGGCCCGGAGATCCTCGCCGACCTCCCTTCGGTGACCCACTTCGTGGCGGGCCTGGGCACCACGGGGACGCTCATGGGGGCGGGCCGCTACCTGCGCGAACAGCGCCCCGGCATCCAGATCATCGCCGCCGAACCCCGCTACGACGACCTCGTGTACGGGCTGCGCAACCTCGACGAGGGTTTCGTCCCCGAGCTGTACGACGAGTCGGTGCTCACGGGCCGCTTCTCCGTCGGCTCGGAGGACGCCGTGACCCGCACCCGTGAACTCCTCGCGCAGGAAGGCATCTTCGCCGGAGTGTCCACCGGAGCCGCCCTGCACGCGGCGATCGGAGTGGGGCGCAAGGCGGTACGGGCGGGGGAGAGCGCGGACATCGTCTTCGTCGTCGCCGACGGCGGATGGAAGTACCTCTCCACGGGCATCTACACCGCCGAGTCCACGGACGCCGCGGTCGAGGCGCTGCAGGGCCAGCTCTGGGCCTGAGCCCGCGGAATCCCCCTGCCGGTCCGGACGGCTGCCCCGTCCGCCGGGCCGTCAGCCGTACTGTCCGCGGCCTCGTGCACCTCCGCGCCGCCGGGCTCAGCCGTCGCCGGAGAGGTGGCGCACCTGGTCCCAGGTGTCAGGGCCCACCTCACCGGCACGGTGTCCGAACTCCCGCAGCGCCACTTCCCTCACGTCGTCGGTGAGCAGGGTGCTGATCCGGCCCGGCGCCTCCGCGACGGTGCCCGGCGGGAGCTCGATCCTCGTACCGGCCGGTTCCTCCAGGCGCGCCCCGCCCGGGCGTTCGGCTGTGACGCGTACCACGCGGGCGCTCTCCAGCCGTACCGCGAGCACGAGGACCAGCAGCGGTTCCCGCGTCCACCAGATCTCACCGGGACGAGGACCCCGGTGCGGCAGCGGAACCCCGCCACGGCGCCGGCGACGGCGCGGGCCGAGCCGGGCACCCCCGTCGACCAGCGCTGCCACGAGGGACAGAGCCACGACGGCGCCCAGGGCGAGCCACCACCAAGTGTCCACGTCCGCTTCGCCTCCCGGACCTGACGGCGCATACCGCACAGATTGCCGACCGTACCCCGCGCTGGTGATTCCGCCCACACCAGCACGCTCCAGAGGCCACAGGCGGTGCGAGGCGGCTTACGCTCGAAAAACCCCACAGCCGCCAACGGAGGTCCCTGCTTCATGAAGCTCACCGTCGTCGGCTGCTCCGGGTCGTTCCCCTCAGCGGAGTCGGCCTGTTCGAGCTATCTGGTCGAAGCGGACGGCTACCGGCTGCTCCTCGACATGGGCAATGGCGCGCTCGGCGAGCTGCAGCGGCACATCGGGCTCTACGACCTCGACGCCGTCGTCCTCAGCCACCTCCACGCCGACCACTGCATCGACATGTGCGGCTATTTCGTCGCGCGCTACTACCGCCATGAGGGCGGCCGTTGCGCACCCATCCCGGTGTACGGCCCGCAGGGCACCGAGCAGCGGCTCGACAGCGCCTACGGCGACACCCCTTCCGCCTCGGCCATGAGCGAGGTCTTCGACTTCCGCACCCTCGTCCCCAAGGGCACCTTCGAACTGGGGCCCTTCGCCGTCACCACGGAGAAGGTGGCCCATCCCGTCGAGGCGTACGCGTTCCGCGTCGTGCACAAGGAGACCGGGCGCACTCTCGTCTACTCGGGTGACACGGGGCCGTGCAGCCTGCTGTGCGATCTCGCCGCGGACGCGGACCTGTTCCTGTGCGAGGCGTCCTTCACCCACGGCAAGGAAGCCATCCCCGACCTGCATCTCAACGGACGCGAGGCGGGGGAGTGCGCACAGGCGGCGGGTGTGGGGCAGCTGGTCCTCACGCACGTACCGCCGTGGACGGACGCCAAGGTCAATCTGCGGGACGCGAAGGACGCCTTCGGGGGTCCGGTGGAGCTGGCCAGGGCCGGCGCCGTCTACGAGCTGTAGAAGCGCTCCCGCACCCGCTGCGCCGCCGTGGCCGGGGCCCGCCCGGCCTGCTGCCTGCCGCCTGCCGCTCGTCCGTCCCGCACCGCACCGCTTCGCGCCCGCTGCGGTGCGGCAGCGGGCACGAAGCATCAGTCCGGGGCCCGGTAACCGCGGCCGGGAGTCCGGGCGGGACGTCAGATCCTTGCCGGGGTCTCTTCCTTGCCCCCGTCCTCGTCGCCGCCGTCCCGGTCGTCGGAGCGGCTCCGGTTCGCGGCGCCCGCGGGCCGGTGGTCCTGCTTCTCCATGCTCTTGTCCGCGACGTTCTCGGCGACGTTCTCCGCCGCGCCCACCGCGACGGCGTCCGGTGCCGGTGCCCGCTTCCCGGACCCGGGCCGCTCCGCCTTCTCCTCCTCGGCGGGCTCGGGCGCCTCGCGGCCGGGTGTGGGCAGGTCGAACTTGACGATCGCGAAGCGGAAGACCACGTAGTAGACCACCGCGAAGATCAGGCCGACCAGCATCAGCCCCCACGGGTTGGTGGCGATGCCCAGGTTGAGCAGGAAGTCGATCGCCCCGGCCGAGAAGCCGAATCCGTCCTTCATGCCCAGCGCCCAGACCAGCGCCATGGAGATGCCGGTCAGAACGGCGTGGATCGCGTACAGGACGGGCGCGATGAACATGAACGAGAACTCGATCGGCTCGGTGACGCCGGTGATGAAGGCGGTCAGGGCGAGCGAGATCATCAGGCCGCCCACGAGCTTGCGACGCTCGGGGCGTGCGCAGTGGTACATCGCGAGACAGGCCGCGGGCAGCGCGAACATCATGATCGGGAAGAAGCCCGTCATGAACTGGCCCGCGCTCGGGTCGCCGGCCAGGAAGCGGGCGATGTCGCCGTGCTGGCCCTTGTAGGAACCGGCCTGGAACCACGGGAAGGAGTTGAGCAGGTGGTGCATGCCGATGGGGATCAGCGCCCGGTTGGCGATGCCGTAGACGCCTGCCCCCGCGGCGCCGGAGCCGACCAGCCACTCGCCGAAGCTGTGCAGGCCGGTGCCCAGTACGGGCCAGATGTAGCCGAAGAGCACGCCGAGGAAGAGGCCGGCGAAGGCCGAGAGGATCGGGACGAGCCGCCGACCGCCGAAGAATCCCAGCCACTCCGGGAGCTTCTTGCGGTAGTAGCGCTGGAAGAGCAGGGCGACCACGAGGCCCATGATCACGCCCCCGAGGACCCCTGCGTCCACCGGAGGCGCGACGGTGCCGACTTCTCCGTCGACGACCTTCTCGACCTTGGGGAGGTTGCCGTCGGTGAAGGTCTCCAGGACGTTCTTGAAGACCAGGTAGCCCACCACGGCGGCCAGGGCCGTCGAGCCGTCCGACTTGCGGGCGAAGCCCACCGCGATGCCGACCGCGAACAGCAGCGGCATGTTGTCGATCAGGGCGCCGCCGCCCGCCGCGAGGAACTCGGCGATGCGGTTGACGGAGTCCGGGAAGCCCGGGCGGCCGAGCATGTCGGGCTGGCCCAGCCGGACCATCAGGGCGGCGGCCGGCAGGGTGGCGATCGGCAGCATGAGGCTGCGGCCGATGCGCTGGGCGACTGCCATCGCGCCGGAGCCACGGCCCTTGTCCGGGGCCTGGGTTGCCGTGGTCATCAACTGCCTCCAGTGGTCTGCGGGAGGTCGCGCCGTGTGGAGCAGACCCTGTAAATGGTTTAGACCTCTTTTAGCATGTGCGCGTTCCGGTGGAAAACGGATCTTCTTCCGTGCCTGTGCGCATCGCCGGCTGTCCGGCTGACTCTCCGGCTGACGGTCGTCGGCCCGGCCTTCAGCCTGTACGGACCGCCGTCCACCCGCCCGCGTGCCGGGCCCGGGCGAGGCGCATGCCCGCCCGCAGCCGGCGGGGAATTCCGCGCCTCCGCGCCCCCCGCGGCCCGGAAGGCGCGCCGGACGGCTTGCTTCATACTGGTGCAAGCCCCCACGAGTGCGCCGGCGGCGCCGGAGGTCAAGGCCCGCAGATCAGGAGACAGACATGAGCAGCAAGGCTGAGAAGATCGTCGCCGGGCTCGGCGGCCTCGCCAACATCGCCGAGATCGAGGGCTGCATCACACGCCTGCGCACCGAGGTCGAGGACCCCTCTCTGGTCGACGAGGCCGCGCTCCGGGCCGCCGGCGCCCACGGCGTCGTCAAGATGGGCTCGGCCGTGCAGGTCGTCATCGGCACCGACGCCGACCCTCTCGCGGGCGAGATCGAAGACATGCTCTGAGCCGTGCGCGGGTGATGGGCCGTTCGGCTGAACGGAGCCTTCCGGCTACGGACTAGGCTCGCCCCCATGACTCGTATCGACGGCCGTACGGCTGACCAGTTGCGCCCCATCACCATCGACCGCGACTGGAGCAAGCACGCCGAGGGATCTGTCCTGATCTCCTTCGGCGACACCCGGGTCCTGTGCACCGCCAGCGTCACGGAAGGGGTGCCGCGCTGGCGCAAGGGAAGCGGTGAGGGATGGGTCACCGCCGAGTACGCGATGCTGCCCCGCTCGACCAACACCCGCGGCGACCGTGAGTCCGTACGCGGCAGGATCGGCGGGCGCACGCACGAGATCTCCCGTCTCATCGGACGGTCCCTGAGGGCCGTCGTGGACTACAAGGCCCTCGGGGAGAACACCGTCGTGCTCGACTGCGACGTGCTCCAGGCCGACGGCGGCACCCGTACCGCAGCCATCACCGGCGCCTATGTCGCGCTGGCCGACGCGGTCCGCTGGGCACAGGAGAAGAAACTGGTCAAGAGCAAGTCGCAGCCGCTGAAGGGCACCGTCTCCGCGGTCAGCGTCGGCATCGTCGACTCCGTTCCGCTGCTGGACCTGTGCTACGAGGAGGACGTGCGGGCGGAGACCGACATGAACGTCGTCTGCACCGGCGACGGACGCTTCGTCGAGGTCCAAGGCACCGCGGAGGGTGCGCCGTTCGCCCGTGAGGAACTCGACGCGCTCCTCGACCTCGCCGTGAAGGGCTGCCTCCAACTGGACGGCGCACAGCGGCAGGCGATCGGCGGCTGAGCGGACCGCCGCGTCCGGCCGCGGGGACGGCGGCGTCCCTCCACCGCGCATCGCGGCCGAAATTCGCCGCACGGAGAGGAAACTCCAGACGCGTTCCGCACGTCTAAAGGAGTACGGGCCGCACGGGTCATTCCGTGCGGCCCGTCCACATACAGAAGGGGTTCCCGTGCGTCGTTCCCTCGTGCCGGCCGTCCTCGGCATCGCAGCGCTGTCCTCCGTGGCACTCACAGGGTGCAGCGCCGTGGACAAGGCGATCAGCTGCGCCAACACCGCGGTCACCGTCGCCGAAGCCGCCGACGATCTCCAACGGGCAGCCGACGAGGCCTCGGAGGACCCGGCACAGGCGCAGAATTCGATCGACCGCATAGAGAAGAACCTGAAGAAGATAGACGAGGGCACGGGCGACTCCGACGTCAGCAAGGCGGTCGACCACATGAGGACCGCGGTCGAGGACGCGGGCAAGGCCGTCGACGAGGGCCGCGACCCGGACGTCCGTCCCGTGGGCAAGGCCGCCGACGAACTGACCAAGGTCTGCAGCCCCGAGTAGCACCCTCGCAGGCCGCGCGGAGAGCGGAGCCGTGCACAACGGCTCCGACGCGCGGCGCCACCCGCCTCCCGCGCCTGACCGGGCCTCAACTCCCGGTCAGGCGCACCAGTGTGTAGATCGCCAGTCCCGCGAGAGCGCCGACAACGGTGCCGTTGAGACGGATGAACTGCAGGTCGCGGCCGATGTGAGCCTCGATCTTCTTCGACGTGTGCTCCGCGTCCCAGCCCGCGACCGTCTCCGTGATCAACGAGGTGATCTCGTCCCGGTAGGCCGTGACGACGTGCACCGCCGCGTCCTCGATCCAGCCGTCGACCTTGCCCTGCAGACGGCCGTCGGCGGCCATCCGGTGCCCCAGCGACAGCAGCGACGTCCTCGTCCGCACCCGTAGTTCACTGCGTTCGTCCTCCGCGGCGGCGACCATCATCGAGCGGACCGCGGCCCACGTCGACGCGATCAGCTCCTGCACCTCGCGCCGTGCGAGCACCTCGCTCTTCAGCCGTTCGACCCGTGCCCGCGTCTCCTCGTCGGAGCGCAGGTCGGCGGCGAAGTCCGTCAGGAACCGGTCGACCGCGTTCCGTGCGGGATGGTCCGGCATGTCCCGCATCTCGGTGACGAAACGCAGCAACTCCCGGTAGACGCGGTCGCCCACGCGCCGGTCCACGAAGCGGGGCGTCCAGCCGGGCGCGCCACCGGTGACGGCGTCCATCACGGAGTCGCTGTGCTCCTCCAGCCACTCCGCCGCCCGCGCGCACACCAGGTCGACCAGCCGCCTGTGACCTCCGTCCACGACGACCTTCTCCAGCAGCGCACCCAGACCGGGCGCGATCTCCTGCGCGTCAGCCCGCCGCGTGATGGCCTCACCGACCACCGCCTGCACGTCCGAGTCCCGCAGCACGGCCAGGGCACCGCGCAGAGCCGTCGCCGACTCGGCCGTGACGCGGTCCGCGTGCTCCGGATCGGCCAGCCACGCGCCGAGCCGGCTGCCGATGCCGACGGCCCGCAGACGCGCCCGTACGACGCCGGAGGAGAGGAAGTTCTCACCGACGAACTCGCCCAGGCTCTGCCCGAGTTGGTTCTTCTTGGTGGGGATGATCGCGGTGTGCGGGATCGGCAGCCCGAGCGGATGACGGAAGAGAGCCGTCACCGCGAACCAGTCCGCCAGAGCACCCACCATCCCGGCCTCGGCGGCAGCCGCCACATAGCCGCTCCAGCCGCCCGCACCCTCGTGCTGCGCCCACTTGGCGAGCACGAAGACGGTGGCCATCAGCAACAGGGCACCGGTGGCGATCGTCTTCATGCGGCGCACGCCACGACGCCGCTCCTCGTCCGCCGCCGTGAAGGTGTTCATCGCCCCCGGGTTCGCAGGACGGTCCCCACCGCCGCCGGGCTGTCCGCCGGGGCCCCGCCGGGAGGGCGGACCTCCGGCCCGGCCACCCCCTCCACCGCGTGCCGGACCGTCCCCGTCCGCCCGCCCGGAGCCGCTGTCGCCGCCCGAAGTGGCGTGCCGGGCACGCTCGTTGGAGCCGGGCGGAAGTGCCTCCGCCCGGCCTGTGATTGCTCTCACTCCGCCGGCTTCTCCGGCAGCGACCTCGCCCGCTTTTGCCCGATCCATCCACTCCACCGTTCGACCAGTCCCCCCTACAGTGTCCCAAGGTGCCTGACAGGTGGAACGAAGCCCGGGATTCCGGCGTCTGTCTGTGCGGGTGACGACTCAGTCGCCCTCAGGCCTGGGCCGACCCCGCGGGAGGACCCCGCTGCGATCGTGGGACCATGCCACCGCGACCACTCGGAGCCTCGGGCTCCGCCTGCCCGAGGAGATACACCGAGCGTGACCAGAAACATGGGTTATGCCTTGCTGGCCGGACTGGCGGCCATCGTCGTCCTTGTCTCGACAGCGGTCTTCATCGGCGTCGGCAGTGACGACGGCAGCCTCGACGGCACCTCCCAGGGCGCTCGTGACAACGCGGCACCCGCCTCCTCGGGCTCGTGGGTGGGGACGTGGTCGGCGCCCGCCGTCGCAGCCGAACCCGAGACCCGGGCAGGGTTCGCGAAGATGTCGATACGGAACATCGTCCACACCTCCGTGGGCGGCACCGGAGCCCGTATCACCCTCTCGAACCTCTACGGCACGAGACCGCTGACCGTCTCCCACGCGACGCTCGCTCTCGCCGCCGCCCCGAGCAACCCCACCGCCGCGACCGGGACCATGCGCCGGCTGACGTTCGACAAGTCCCGCACCGTCACCATCGCCCCGGGCCGCACCGTCACCAGCGACGCCGTACGGCTCAACGTCCCCCACGCGGCCGACCTGCTCGTCACGACGTACTCACCCAGCCCCTCCGGGCCTGTGACCTACCACCCCTACGCGCGGCAGACCAGCTACATCGCCCAGGGCGACCGCGCCGACGAGACCTCCGGTACCGCGTTCACCCAACAGAGCCCGTACTGGCGCTACTTGACAGCAGTCGACGTATGGACCCACGAGACCCGCGGCGCCGTCGCCGTCCTCGGCGACTCCATCACCGACGGCATCACCTCCAGCCCCGGCGCCAACCGCCGCTGGACCGACTTCCTCGCCGAACGCCTGCGCACCGAACGCAACGCGCCCTCCTACAGCGTCCTCAACGGCGGCATCAGCGGGAACCGCGTCCTCGTCGACGGCAGCCGCTACTCGCCCAACAACGGTCCCAGCGCCCTGACCCGCGCGGAGCGCGACGTGCTCTCCCGCACGGGAGTGAAGGCCGTCGTCATCGAGATGGGCCTCAACGACATCATCAAGCCGCCGCGGCAGCACAACGCGGACCAGATCGTCGACGGCCTGCGGCAGTTGGTCAGGGCGGCGCACGCCCGCGGCCTGCGCGTGGTCGGTGGAACCCTCACGCCCTTCGGCGGACACCGCGGCTACCGGCCGCACCTGGACGCCACGCGGCAGCAGGTCAACGAGCAGATCCGCGCCGGCAAGGTCTTCGACTCCGTCGTCGACTTCGACGCCGCCCTGCGGGACCCGGCCAACCCCAACCGGCTGCGCCCCGCCTACGATTCGGGCGACCACCTGCACCCCAGCGACAACGGCTACCGGGCGATGGCCGAGGCGCTCGACCTGAAGGAACTCAGGGGCTCCTCGCCGGCGCGCACCTGACGCGCAACCCGCGCTCCCGGCGGTGTCCGGAGACCCGGAAACCTGCCGGCCCACGGCCGCCGGGACGTCAACGGCCCGAATACATACGGGCGATGACGTCCTCGATGTCGGGCTCCCGCACGGACAGATCCACCATCGGATACCCGTCGGCCACCTGCGAGACGATCGGGGCGGCGCTCGCCGACGCGGGGAAGGCGAGCCACTGGCGCGGCCCCTGCGTCCGCACGGTGCGCGCCCCCTCGATCCCTTCGATCGGCGGCAACTCCCGCTCCAGATCCACCACCAGGGTCCGCTCGCTCTCGCCGACCTCGTGCAGCCCCTCCAGTGCGCCGTCGTACATCAGGCGGCCGTGGTCGATGACCATGACGCGCTTGCACAGCTGCTCGATGTCGGTCAGGTCGTGGGTGGTCAGCAGTACGGTCGTGCCCTGCGACGCGTTCAGGTCGCGCAGGAAACGCCGCACTGTCGCCTTGCTGACGACGTCGAGCCCGATCGTCGGCTCGTCGAGGTAGAGCACCTCTGGGTCGTGCAGCAGCGCCGCAGTGATGTCGCCGCGCATCCGCTGCCCCAACGACAGTTGCCGTACGGGCACTTCGAGCAGCTCGGCGAGGTCGAGCAGCTCGACGCAGCGGTCGAGATTCGCTCTGAAGCGGGCCTCCGGGACGCGGTACATGCGGCGCATCAGCGCGTAGGAGTCGCGCAGCGGCAGGTCCCACCACAGAGTGGTGCGCTGGCCGAACACGACGCCGATCCGGCGGGCCAGCCGCGTGCGTTCGCGGGAAGGGTCGATGCCCGCGACCCGTACACGTCCGCCGCTGGGCGTGAGGATGCCGGTGAGCATCTTGATCGTCGTCGACTTGCCGGCGCCGTTGGGCCCGATGTATCCGACCATCCCGCCGCGGGGGACCGCGAAGGAGATGCCGTCCACCGCCCGCACCTCGTGCCGCTCGCGGCGCAGCCGTCCGCGCGCTCTGCGGCGCACCTGGAAGACCTTCTCCACGTCCTCCAGCACGATGAAGCCGTCCGTCATCTCCCGCCCTCCGAAATCGTCCGCGCCGTCCGAGCCGTTCCGTTCCGCATGTGCCGTCCGCGCCCTCCGCGTGAGGGCGCCGAGCCGGTCAACTGCCCGTGCTCCGGTAGGCGCGCAGCCCGGCCCGCCACGCGACACCCGCCAGCGCACAGCACGCCGCAGCCACCGCGGGACCCCCGAAGTCGACCCAGCCCGGCAGCTCCAGCGGGTCGTCCTTGCCCAGGATCCGCAGCACCGGCAGCCAGTTGACGAAGGCGAGCGGAACCACGAACGTCACTCCGCGCACGAGTTCCTTGGAGAAGACCGTCGGCGGGTACTCGAGCAGCGTCGCGCCGCCGTAGGTGAAGGAGTTCTGCACCTCCGCCGCGTCCTGCGCGACGAACTGGAACGCTCCGCCGAGCACGAAGACCGACGAGAAGATCGCAGCCCCGCTCAGCAGCGTCACGACCAGGAGCAGCACTTTCCACGCCGTCCAGCCGACGTCGACCGCGGTCAGCGCCCAGCCCAGCACGAGCATGCTCTGCAGGATCCGCCCGAGCCGCCGCAGCGCGAAGCGGTCGGCGGCGACCTGCGCCAGGGCGGGCACGGGGCGCACCAGCATGGTGTCCAGCGTTCCGTCCCGTACACGCGTCCCCAGCTTCTCGAAGGACCCCATGAACAGATCGGCCAGCGAGAAGGACGTCGTACAGGTGCCGTAGAGCAGGGCGACCTCGGCGAGCGAGAAACCTCCCAGGGCGCCGACGTGCGAGAACATGATCATGATGGCGACGAAGTCGAGCGCCGTGAAGGTGAAGCTGCCCGCGGCCATCATCACGAACGACGCCCGGTAGACCATCGTCGAGCGGATCCACATGGCTGCGATGAAGCAGTATGCGCGGACGCCCCAGCGCAGCCGGCTCCACGGACCCTCCGCCGCCGCCTCCGGCAGGCCCCAGCCCCCCACCGGCGGGGACGTCGCCGCGGAAGCCACCCGCGCCGGGTCCTGGAGCGGTACCTCAGCCACCCTGGACCACCACCTTCCTGGTGGCCAGCGACTGCAGTGCACGGCCTGCCGCCAGCAGCCCCACGGCCCACACGGCCTGGAAGCCGTACGCCGCGAGCAGCCCCGTCCCTTCGTACTCGCCGAGCAGCACGTCCGCGGGGACCTGCATCGTCGCCGCCCACGGCAGCATCCGCACCGTCTCGCCGAAGAGCCCCGGGAAGATCGTCAGCGGCAGCAGCATCCCGGAGAAGAGGGAGCTCAGCAGGCTGCCGAGCATGTTCAGCCCCGACCCGTCCAGCAGCCAGAAGGAGCTGAGGGCGAGGAGATAGCGCAGCCCGAACCCGGTGATCACGCCCAGCAGCACCGAGGTGAGGAAGGCGATCCACCGCAACGGCGAGGCGGGCAGGGCCAGTTCGAAGGCCAGGGCACCCACGGCCATCGGCACGATGCCGCGGCCGAGCAGCTGGAACGCGGCCCGTCCCAGGTCCGCGGCCAGCCACCAGAGTTGAAGATCGGCGGGACGGTAGAGATCGACGGCCACATCGCCCGTACGGATGCGCTCCTGCAGCTCTTCCTGGAAGCCGCCCCCGATCAGGGACGCCGCGGCGAGGATCGCCTGGCCCGCCCACACGAAGGTGAGTGCCTGTGACTGGTCGTAACCGCCGAGGTGAGGTCGCTCACTCCACAACGCGAGAAAGGTGTAGGAGAGAACGAAGCCGAAGACGGTGTTCGTGAAGACACCGGCAGCCGTCGCAATCCGGTAGGTGGCATATCTCCGGAAACTCCCGGCTGCCACGGCGAAATAGACGCCGTGAAGGCGCATCCTTTTGAAGCCTTTCTCCGTCTTCCTCTGTGGAACTTCCTCACGATTACGAAACGAGGGAGCCTAGCCCACCGGTCTTGCGGGCAGCCAAGGATTATTCGCGTGCAAGTCCGCCGTGGGCGGCACGTACAGTGACGGAGCCGCACTCCGTCGTACGGCCGGCCCCGGTGAACAGCGCGATCGAGGTGGCAGTGTTTTATGGGGCGTACGAGGTGAATCGCCCGACATCGGACAAGGGGTCCCGGAAAGCATGAGCGACGAGCCGAAGAGCGAGGGCGGGGAAAGCAGGCCCGGAACGGGGCCGGGCACCGGCCCGGCGGACGGTTCCGCAGACCGTTCCGCTGACGGATCTGCCACCGGCCCCGGCGCCGGTGCGGACGCCTCCGGCAAGGACGACGCCGGTGCCGGTCCGGGCGATCCCGGTTCCGGTGCGGGCCCTGCCGACCCCGGGCCGGACGACGCCGGTTCCGGTCCAGGGACCCCCGACGCGGCCCCGGAGGCGGACGACGCAGTGCCGGACGCTCCGGCTCCGGCGGACGCCGACGTGGATGCGGGCGCCGCCCCCGACGCGGATGCGCACGTGGGCGTGGATGCGGACACGGACGTGGACGCCGAAGCCGCCTCCGACGCGGATGCGAACACCGAGGTGGACACCGCCCTCGACACCGCCCTCGAAACCGACACCGACGCCGACGCCGACACCGACGTGGATGCGGACACGGGCGTGGAAGCGGACGACGGTGCCGGTACTGACGGTGCCGACGCTGACGAGCCCGGTCCCGGTCCCGGTCCCGCTCCCGATGCGGGTGCGGACGCCGGTCCGGACGCGGACAGTGCCGGGTCCGCGGCACCCGAACCCGCTCCGGCTGCCGCGGACTCCGACTCGGGCGCGGACCCCGATGCGGACGCGGACACGGACGCGGACGCCCACGCCGCCGACGACGAAGTCGCACCCGCCCAGGAGTCCGCACCGGACCCCGGCCAGGCGAAGGACGCCCCGGAAGCCCCTGCCGCCGCCCCCGTGCCCGGTCCCCGCCCGGAGTCCGTCGTCCCCGTCCCCAGCTGGGCCGTCACCAGCGCCGCTCCATCTGCCGCTGCTCCCGCTTCCGCACCGGGCCCGGCTGCCCCTGCCGCCGGCGCGGACGCACCCTCCGGCCCCACCGCCGACCGCGATCCGGTGCCCGGCCGCGATCCGGTTCCGGGCCAGACCCCTGTTCCCGGCCAGGCCCCCGTCCCCGGCCCCCCGCCCCGCGTGGCGCCCGAGGCCGCGTCCGGCGCCTCCATGGGTTCCGGACGCAGGCCCAGGACGGGGCTCCGCCGGCTGATCCCGACCTGGCGCTGGGTGCTGGGCGGGGTGATGCTCGTACTCACACTCATCATCGGCGTGCTCGTCGCGGGATATCTGCTCGTGAGCATCCCCACGCCGAACAAGGCGGCAGCCGCCCAGACCAACGTCTTCCTCTACTCCGACGGCAGTCAGATCGCCCGGGACGGTGAGATCAACCGGGAGAACATTCATCTCGCCCAGGTCCCCAAGGCCACACAGGAAGCCGTACTGGCCGCGGAGGACCGGGAGTTCTTCGAAGAATCCGCAATCGACCCCAAAGCGATGATCCGTGCGGGCTGGAACATGCTCACAGGTGGCGGAAAACAGTCGGGTTCCACCATCACGCAGCAGTACGTCAAGAACTACTACCTCGATCAGGACCAGACTCTGACCCGTAAGGCGAAAGAGTTCTTCATCGCCCTGAAACTCGACAGCCAGGTCAGCAAGAGCGACATCCTCGAGGGCTACCTCAACACCAGCTACTTCGGACGCAACGCCTACGGAATCCAGGCCGCCGCCCACGCGTACTACGGCAAGGACATCTCCGACATCACCCCCGCAGAAGGCGCCTACCTCGCCGCCCTCGTCAACTCTCCCAACGCCTACGACACCCAGGCGCATCCGGAGAACCGCAGACGGGCCGTCGCCCGCTGGCACTACGTGGTCGACGGCATGGTCAAGACGGGCTCGATGACGCAAGGGGAGAGCGAGAAGCTGAAGTTCCCCGAGCCCAGCCCCGCCCGGCCCGCCACCGGCATGTCGGGCCAGCGCGGCTACCTCGTCGAAGCGGTCAAGAACTACCTCATCAGCAACGAGATCATCGACGAACGGCGGCTCGCCGCGGGCGGCTTCCGCATCACCACCACCCTCGACCCCGAGCGCCAGAAGGCCATGGGCGACGCGGTGGAGAAGCGGCTGATGTCGAAGCTGGACAAGGACCGCAAGGTCGACAAGTACGTGCGTGCGGGCGGCACTTCGGTGGACCCGAAGACCGGGAAGATCGTCGCCATGTACGGCGGCATCGACTACACCGAGCAGTTCGTCAACAACGCCACCCGCCGCGACTACCAGGTGGGCTCCACCTTCAAGCCCTTCATCTTCACCTCGGCCGTCCAGAACGGCTCCAGGACGCAGGACGGCCGTTCCATCACGGCCGGAACCGTCTACGACGGAACCAACAAGCGCGAAGTCGTCAGCGACGGCAACGGCACCGGCTACAAGCCGGAGAACGAGGACGAGAAGTCCTACGGGCAGATCCCCGTCTCCGAAGCCATGAACAAGTCCGTCAACTCCGTGTTCGCACAGATGGGCGTGGACGTCGGCCCGAAGACGGTCAAACGGACGGCCATCGACCTCGGCCTCCCCGCGCAGACCCCCAACATGCCCGAGGACGGCTCCATCGCCCTCGGCGTCGCCACCGCCTCCACCACCGACATGGCGCAGGCGTACGCGACCCTCGCCAACCACGGCAAGCGCGGCCACTACAGCCTCGTCGAGAAAGCCACCCGCGGCGGCGAGATCATCGAACTCCCCGCCCACGAACCCGTACGCGAAGTACCGCGCAACGCGGCGGACTCCACAACAGCCGTACTGCGCAAGGTCGTTCAGAGCGGCACAGGCATCGCCGCCCAGAGCGCGGGACGTCCCGCAGCGGGCAAGACCGGAACCGCCGAGGAGGACAAGGCCGCCTGGTTCGCCGGTTACACCCCCGAACTGGCCACCGTCATCAGCGTGATGGGCCAGAACTCGGAGACCGGCGAGCAGAAACCCCTCTACGGCGCGGCCGGTGTGCCACGCGTCAACGGCGGCGGCTTCCCCGCGGAGATCTGGGGCGACTACACCAAGGCCGCACTCGAAGGCGAACCCGTCCGCGACTTCGACCTCAAGACCACCGGCGGAGACATCCCCAGCGCCCCGCCCAGCGACCCCGGCACGTCCCAGCCCCCGGGCGACCCCGGCACGTCCGAACCGCCGACCGAGGGGCCCAGCGTCCCGCCCACCGACCCGGGACCGCCCAGCACGCCGCCCAGCGAACCGCCCACAGGACCCGGCACTCCGCCGACCGGCGGACTCGAAGGCGGCAACACCCAGGGCAACCAGGGCGGCGTCGACGGCGGCGACACCACAGGCGATCCGGGCGGCGAAAGCGGCTGGCAAGGCGGCAACACCCAGGGAGGGCAGGCCGCCGCCCGTACGGAACCCGACGAGGAGGAGCCCGCCCGGAGCTGGGACTGAACCGGCGGCCGGTCCGGCTGCCGGCCGACGCCCCCGAACGTGAACGGGCCGGCGCCGCGCTCCCCGCGCGCCGCCGGCCCAACGCCCTTGCGGGTTCTACAGATACAGCCCCGTGGAGTCCTGCGACCCCTGCAGCCGCTCCGCCGCCACCGCGTGCAGATCCCGCTCGCGCATCAGCGTGTAGGCCACACCCCGCACCTCGACCTCCGCCATGTCCTCGGGGTCGTAGAGCACACGGTCGCCCGGCTCCACCGTGCGGACGTTCTGCCCGACGGCGACCACCTCCGCCCAGGCCAGCCGACGTCCCACCGCCGCCGTCGCGGGAATCACGATCCCGCCCGAGGAGCGGCGCTCACCCTCCTCGATGTCCGTACGCACCAGCACACGGTCGTGCAGCATGCGGATCGGCAGCTTGTCGTGTTCCGGCATGCTCTTCGTGGCCGCGTCGGCTTTCGTGCCGGGGCCCGCATGACCGGTAGGCGTCTCGGAACTCACGTCTAGACCGTATATCAGCGCTTCAGCCGCGCCGACGCCGAGCCGAGAGAGCGAACAGCCCGCCGACGAGCGTCACAGCGACGATCACGACCGGGACGACGCGCTCCAGCCGGGGCGAACCCTTCTCGTCGACGAACGTGGCCCGCACGTCCGCCACGGCCCTGTTGACCGCCACATAGGCACGCCCCGCCGTCCTGTCCACCGCCGCGGCGGCCTTGTCCCTGGCGTCCCCCGCGATCGTCCTGGGGTGCACGCGCACGGCGATCTCATCAAGCGTCGCCGCGAGTTCGCGCCGCCTGTTGAGGATGTCCGCCTCGATGTCCGCGGGAGTCCTGGCATTCGACACCGCGCTGCCTCCGTCGCTCGTCCGTCGCTCGATCCGTCACCTGTCCGGCCAACACCGGCCGGGCCCGCGTCAGTCGGCCGCCGGGGGGACCTCAGGGACAGGTACGCCCTTCCGCGTTCCCCGAACCGGCCCGGCCGAACGGACAGGGCCAGGCGGACAGTCTGTCAGCTCGGCCCGCCCGGCGCCCCGCGGCACCCCCGGCGACGAACTCCTCCGGCTACGCTCGGGCGGACGACGCAGACACAAGGAGCACAGATGAGTGAGCGACTTCAGCCCGGCGACGCGGCCCCCGACTTCTCCCTCCCGGACGCCGACGGCAACACGGTCTCACTCGCCGACCGCAAGGGCCGCAAGGTCATCGTCTACTTCTACCCGGCCGCTTCGACCCCCGGCTGCACCAAGCAGGCCTGCGACTTCACCGACAACCTGGAGCTCCTCGCCACCGCCGGCTACGACGTCATCGGCGTCTCCCCCGACAAGCCCGAGAAGCTCGCCAGGTTCCGGGACAAGGAGAACCTGAAGGTCACGCTCGTCGGCGACCCGTCGAAGGAGACGATGGAGGCGTACGGCGCGTTCGGCGAGAAGAAGCTCTACGGCAAGACGGTCACCGGCGTCATCCGCTCCACCGTCATCGTGGGCGAGGACGGCGCTGTGCGGCAGGCGATGTACAACGTCAAGGCCACCGGGCACGTCGCCAAGCTCATCAAGGACCTGAAGATCTGACCTCGGGCCCGGCACGGGCGGCGGGCGGGCGCGGCGCGGGGCGGGTGCCCGGGGCCGGGGGACCGCCTGGATGCCCTGAACGGCGTAACCGGGGTCGCCCCCGGTCGTTGTCCTGTGCGAGGCCGCGACGGGTTTCCGAATACGTGGGGGTGTGCGGTACCCGCGCGGCCGCCAGGGGGCGGGACGGCGGCGGGGCGGCAGCGCGGTGGCGAAGTACACGAAGGAACAACTGGCCGAGGCGGTCAAGGCGTCTGCGACACTCTCCGACGCGATCCGCAGACTCGGAGTGGAACCGACCCGTGGCCGGCGTGACTACGTTCGAGGGCTTCTGAAGCGTTGGAGCATCGACGCCGGCCACCTGCGCTCGGCTTACCTGCGGCACTCAGATCAAGATCTCCGTGCGGCCGCTTCCGCGTCCTCGAGCGTGGCCGAGGTCGTGCGCCGCCTGGGGCTGCACCCCGTCGGGGGTAATCAGGCGCACATCGGTCGGCGCCTGGCCGACTCGGACATCGACACGTCGCACTTCACTTCCAGCGGCGCACACCGCAACGCAAGGCCGACTCTCTCTTTGCTCTCGCTGGGTTGCCCGGATCAAGGACGCGTCCCTGGCGTGCGGCTGCGCAAAGCCCTGCTGCGGACGGGCATACCTGAGAAGTGTGCGGAGTGCGGAACGGGGCCTGTGTGGAACGACAAGCCGCTCAGACTCGAAGTCGACCACGTCAACGGGGAGTGGTGGGACAACCGTCGTAGCAACCTCCGGCTTCTGTGCCCCAACTGCCATGCCGTCACCGACACGTATCGCGGCAGAAAGAAGCGTTCGGCGGATGAGGAGGACAGCTGTGGCTCAGGTGGTGAGGCGCTATACCCGGGAGAGACTGGAGCGGGCCGCCACTGAATCGACGAGCGCCGTGGACATGCTGGGGCGGCTCGGTCAACCGCTCGCGGCAGGGCCTCTGCGCTATCTCCGCAGGCGACTCGCGCACTACGCGATCGACACGACCCACTTCGTCGAGGAGGCGTTGCCACGCCGCCCCCGTCAGCGGTACACGCGGGAGATGTTGGCCGAGGCCGCAGCTCACGCGGACTCGCTCGCCGGAGTGATGGAGAATCTGGGCGTCGTCCCGTACGACAGTGCGTATCGCCATATTGCGAAGCGCTTGGAGCACTTCGGTATCGACACCTCCCATTTCGGGGCCGCGTTGAATGAAGCGGACCTGCGGGGGGCTGTCGCGGAATCCTCGAGCGTCGCAGGGACGATGAGGGCGCTGGGGTTGCATCCCTCGGGAGCCGCGCGGAGTCGGGTGAAGCACGCCATCCAGACGCTCGGCGTCCCGACCACCCACTTCACCGGGCAGGGGCATTGCCGTGGCCGTCCGGCGCGTAACCGCCGAACTGCGGATGACGTTCTGCGAAAGCTTCCCGAAGGCGCTCCCCGTACACGTCGGCTGGTACTGCACCGGGCAATGCAGGAGAAGGGCGTGGCCTACGAGTGCGCGACCTGCGGCACGGGGGATCAGTGGCGAGGAAAGCGCTTGGTTCTGGAGATGGACCACGTCAACGGAGACCGTGGCGACAACCGCCTCGGCAATCTTCGATATCTGTGCCCTTCATGCCACAGCCAGACGCCGACTTTCGCACGTCCCCTGAAGCGTCACCCGACGCCTCAGGGGACGGATGAGAGCCAGTAGAGTGTGCGCATTGGGCTCGTACTCCAGCGGCTAGAGAGTGCCGGTTTAGGTCCGGTATGTCGTGGGTTCGAATCCCACCGGGCCCACTCTTGTCCGTTTCGCCTCTTTCAGCCCAGCAGGTCCCGTACCACCGGTGCCAGGGCGCGGAAGGCGCGGCCGCGGTGGCTGATGGCGTTCTTCTCCTCCGGGGTCAGCTCGGCGCACGTCCGGGTTTCGCCGTCGGGTTGGAGGACCGGGTCGTAGCCGAAGCCGCCCGTGCCGGCGGGCGTGTGCCGGAGAGTGCCGGTGAGGCGGCCCTCGGCGACGCGTTCGGTGCCGTCGGGCAGGGCGAGGGCCGCGGCGCAGGCGAAGTACGCTCCGCGGTGCTCGACGGCGATGTCGGAGATCTGGGCGAGGAGCAGGTCGAGGTTGGCCTTGTCGTCGCCGTGGCGTCCCGCCCAGCGGGCGGAGAAGATGCCGGGGGCGCCGCCGAGGATGTCGACGCAGAGGCCGGAGTCGTCGGCGATGGCCGGCAGTGCGGTGGCGTGGGCGAGGGTGCGGGCCTTGAGGAGAGCGTTCTCGGCGAAGGTCACGCCGGTCTCCTTGACGTCGGGGATCTCTGGGAAGGCGTCTGCTCCCACCAGTTCGAGGTCGAGGCCCTCGGCGGTGAGGATCGCCTGGAGCTCGGTGACCTTGTGGGGGTTCCGGGTGGCGAGGACGAGGCGGCCGGGGCGGGGGTCGGTGCTGCTGCTCATGTGCTCGATTATCCAGGGGCGCGGGCGGGACGGGCCGGGCAGGCGAGAGGTAGGCGGCGGGCAAGCGGCCAGGCAGGCAGGCGCGCGGGCAAGCGGCTGGGCAGGCAGCCCGGCAGCCCGGCAGGACGGGCCGGACGGACAGAGGCGGCTCGCGGCGGCTTCGCGCTATTGTCGTACGGGCAGGCCGAGTTCGCGTCGCCCTGCGTTCCGGCCCGCATACGGAGGAGAGGAGGCTGAGCGTGGTTCACAGGACTGTGAGCGCTTGGCGCATGTACCTCTCCGCGTTGCTTCTCTCCCTCGTGGGTTTCCTGTTCACCGAGGCCGGGCTGAGCACCGCGCTGACTGCCGCGGCGACGGTCGCCGCGGTGGTGCTCGTGTGCCGGACGATTGTTGACGCCGCTGTTCCGGCCGCGCCGCGGGTGCCGCCGGGCCGGGTGCGTACGGCGATCCGGGACCGGGAGCGGCGTACGGCGTTCCTGCCGCAGCGCGATCCGGATGCCGCGGGGCGTCCGCGTCCTCGAGCGCCGGGCCGCCGGAGTCCGACGGCCGCGTAGCGCGCTCCTTCTCGGTCCGGTTGCTTCGCCGGGTCTTCGCGCAGCCTGTGTCCGGGGTTCCTGTGCTGTCCTCCGGAGACTCCCGCCGACCGGATGTCGACTCCGTCGACTTCGCCGGTCTCGTCGGCTGCGCCGACTCCGGTGCCGGTGCCTGCTGTTGAGCTTCTCCCTTCTTCCTGCGCGGCTCGTCACGCCGATCTCCGCCGCCGGTCCTGTACGGCCGGCCGAGGTGACACCGATCCGGTACGACGAGATCCCGTGGAGGGTTCAGCATGTCTTTCCTCAGTTCTTTTGTGGCGCAGTTGTCCGAGGGGCTCGCCCCGTTCTTCGGGGCCTCCTCGACGGCTGCCGCCATCGTGGTGTTCACGTTGTGTGTGCGGCTGGTGCTGCATCCGCTGGCGCGTGCCGCTGTACGGGGCGAGCGGGTGCGGGCGCGGCTCGCTCCGCAGATGGCGGAGTTGCAGCGCAAGTACGGGAGGGACCCGGAGCGTCTGCGGCGTGCGGTGGGGGAGTTGCAGGCGAGGGAGGGGGCATCGCCGGTGGCGGGATGTCTGCCGATGCTGTTGCAGCTGCCGGTCTTCTTCGCGATGTACCACCTCTTCACCCGTGACGGCGCTCTGCTCGGTGAGACCTTGCTGGGTGCTCCGCTGGGCGGGCGCTGGCTGGACGCTCTGGGGGCGGGGGGTCTCCTCGGGGGGCACGGTCTGGTGTACGTGGGGTTGTTCGTCGTGGTCGCGGCTGTGGCGACGTGGACGTACGTGCGTACGCGGAGGCTGACGGCCGAAGGGGCGGAAGCTGCGGGCGGTGCCGGGCGGTCTGGTTCCGTGCGGTCGGGTTCCGGGCGGTCCGGTTCCGTGACGGCCGGGAGGAGTGCGGCGGGGGGCCGGTCGGTGCCGGTGCCGGCGCCGGGGTCGGCGGCGATGGTCCGTCTGCTTCCGCTGCTGTCCTTCGGCACGCTGGTGACCGTCGCGGTCGTGCCGCTCGCTGCCGGGCTGTACGTGGTGACGAGCACGACGTGGACGGCGGTGGAGCGTGCGGCGCTGGGGGCCGGCCGGCAGGCGGACGGTCCGGCCGGGCGCCCGTCGGCCGGGTCGCGGTCCACTACGTGAACACGGGGTTGTGGATCTGAACTCCGTCTTGGAGGATCGGCCGCTCCTTTTGCGACAGGCCGGTGGCCGGTGGCTCGCGGCCACCGGGCTCCGCGCAAGTGCTCAACTCCGGGAGTAGATCTTGAAGCTGCTGCGGGTCGGACCGGCGGGTGCCGAGCGCCCGGCGCTGCTGGACGAGTCCGGTGTCCTTCGGGACCTGTCGGCCGTCGTGGGCGACATCGACGGTGAGCTGCTCGGCGACGGCGCGGCGCTCGCGCGGGTACGTGAGGCGGCCGGTGCCGGTGAGCTGCCCGCGCTGGATCCGGCGGGGCTGCGCATCGGTCCGCCGGTGGCCGGGATCGGCAAGGTCGTGTGCATCGGGCTGAACTACCACGATCACGCCCGTGAGACGGGTGGTGCGGTCCCGGAGGAGCCGATCCTGTTCATGAAGGCTCCGGACACCGTCGTCGGCGCGTACGACGACGTACTGGTGCCGCGAGGCAGCCGGAAGACCGACTGGGAGGTGGAGCTGGCGGTCGTGATCGGCCGTACGGCCCGCTATCTCTCGTCGGACGAGGAGGCGTCGGCGGCGGTGGCCGGATACGCCGTCTCCAACGATGTCTCGGAGCGTGCCTTCCAGTTGGAGCGCGGCGGGCAGTGGGACAAGGGGAAGAACTGCGAGACGTTCAATCCGCTGGGGCCGTGGCTTGTGACGGCTGACGAGGTCCCCGATCCGCAGGCGCTGGGCCTGAGGCTGTGGGTGAACGGTGAGCCGAAACAGGACGGCACGACGGCCGAGCAGATCTTCCCGGTTCTCGAAGTGGTGCGGTATCTCAGTCAGTTCATGACGCTGCGGCCCGGTGACGTCGTCAACACGGGCACCCCCGCGGGGGTCGCCATGGGGGCGCCGGAGCCGAAGCCGTATCTGCGGGCGGGCGACGTGGTGGAGCTGGAGATCGACGGACTGGGGCGTCAGCGCCAGGAGTTGCGGGACGCCTGAGGCTGTCGCGCCCTCGGGGCCGTGCGGTGTCCGCCGGGGCCTGGGCCACGATCCGTGGCCGGGGCTGGGCGCGCCGAGCCACCGGACCGGCCCGGCGTGCGGGGCCGCCGGGCCTCCGCGGGCATCGCGCGCCGATGCCTGCGGGCCTCTTTCTCCGGTTGCCGGACTGCCGT
Organism: Streptomyces ovatisporus; assembly: GCF_042653885.1. NCBI lineage: Bacteria > Bacillati > Actinomycetota > Actinomycetes > Kitasatosporales > Streptomycetaceae > Streptomyces > Streptomyces ovatisporus. The sequence goes on along the minus strand of NZ_JBHSFH010000017.1, from coordinate 25,512 downwards.
GCCCTCAGGCCAGGTTGGTCGTGATCACGCGTGCCTCGCGTGCCGAGGTCCGTGCCGCTTCCAGCACCCGGATCGTCGCGACGGCCTCGTGTGCCGTGACGGGCGGCGGAGCGCCCTCACGCAGGGCGGTGACGATCCCGGCGTAGTACGCGGGGTAGTCGCCGTCGAGCGTGGGAACGGGCCGCCGCGCTTCGAGGTCGCCGAGTGTCCCCCAGGCGGACTCCGGTTCCACGCCCCACCGTTGGCCGGGTGCCGGCCGGGCGCCTTCGCGGAGGGCGGCTTCCTGCGGGTCGAGTCCGTCCTTCACGTAGGCGGCTTCGCTGCCCAGCACCCTGAAGCGCGGCCCGAGTTGGGCGGTCACGGCGCTCACCCACAGGTGGGAGCGGACGCCGTCGGCGTGGGTGAGGGCGATGAACGTGTCGTCGTCGGCCTCGGCTCCGGGGCGCCGGACGTCGGATTCGGCGTAGACGGCGATGGCGGGGCCGAAGAGGGTCAGTGCCTGGTCGACGAGGTGGCTGCCCAAGTCGTAGAGGAGACCGCCCACTTCGGCGGGGTCGCCGGACTCCCGCCAGCCGCCCTTGGGTTCGGGCCGCCAGCGCTCGTAGCGGGACTCGAAGCGCCGGACTTCGCTGCCCAGGGCCCCGTCGGCGAGGAGCGCCCGGACGGTACGGAAGTCGTTGTCCCAGCGGCGGTTGTGGAACGTGGAGAGCATGAGGTTGCGTTCGGCCGCGAGGGAGGCGAGCTGCTGGGCCTCGGCGGAGGTCCTCGCGAGCGGCTTGTCGACGACGACGGGGAGACCGGCTTCGAGCGCCTGCCGCGCCAGTGTGTAGTGCGTGCGGTTGGGGGAGGCGATGACGACGAGGTCGAGTGCGTGGGCGCGGGCGAAGAGTTCGTCGGTCGTGGCGAGCGTGCGCATGGAGGAGCCGTGCTCTGCGTGCACCTGCGCGCGCCGTTCGGGGTGCGCGGTGACGACGGTGTCCAGCGTGAGGCCCTCGGTGGAGGCGATGAGGGGCGCGTGGAAGACGGAGCCCGCCAGGCCGTAGCCGATGAGTCCGACGCGGAGGGGAGGGGGAGCGGCTTCTTCCGTACGGTCCATGCGGGACACTTTCGCAACGCGGTTGCGTAAGTGCAAGCCGTGCGGACAATGACGTCATGACCAGTGAACCCGCCATGAACAGCGGAAGCGAACTCGTCGTGCCGTACGGGACGAGCGCGGCCCGCGTCCTGGGTCTGCTGCGCATCGCAGGCCAGGAGGGGGCGAGCCGCAGTGAACTGGCCGTGCGTACGGGTCTGACACCGCAGGCCGTCAGCAAGATCACGGCGCGTCTGCGGTCGCACGGGCTGGTCACGGAGGCGGGCAGACGTGCCTCGACCGGGGGCAAACCGAGCACCGTCCTCAGGCTGGCGCCCGGTGCACGGCACGCGGTGGGCATACAGCTGGACCGGGACCATCTGATGGCTGTGCTCGTCGACCTGTCGGGCGGTGTGGTCGCGGGCCGCACGGCTCCGCTCGATCTGGGTGCGGGAGCGGAGACGGTGCTCGAGGCGGTCGAGTCCGCGGTGCACGGACTCATCGGCGTGGGCCTGCCCGCCCTGGGGTCGGGTGCGGGGGCCCGTACCGCCGCGAGCGCGGAGGAGGCCGCGGGCGGTGAGCTGTGGCAGCAGGCGTCGGAGGGGGAGGTGTGGACCGGCCCCCGTCCGGTGGGGGATGCCGCACAGGTGCCGGACGAGGAGGCGTCGGGCCGCGAGATGCGGCAGGCGGTTTCGGAGGAGGGCGAGCTGTGGGCCGACACGGGACGGGAGGCGCGTTCGGACGCGCAGCGGGAGCCCGGATCGGCCGCCCGGGCCGGGACGGAGGCGGAGGAACTCTCGGACGAGGCGGTTCCGCGTGGGGGCGAGGAGGGCGCCGCCGAGGGCGGGGACGCCGCAGCCGCCGGCGGCACCGGTGCCGAGGCGACGGGGGTCGGTGGGCGCTGGGGAAGCGTCCTCGGTGTGGGTGTCGCCGCTCCCGGCCCGCTGGACCACTTCCGCGGGGTGCTGCAGCACGTCACCGGCTTCCCCGGTTGGGCGGGCTATCCGCTCCGCGACGAGCTCGCGCGGCGGCTGGGCATGCCGGTGGTCGTCGACAAGGACACCAATGCCGCCGCACTCGGACTGGCGCTGCGCGGCAAGGAGACTCTCGCCTACCTCCACCTCGGTACGGGGCTGGGCGCCGGCCTCGTGCTGGAGGGCCGGCTCCACAGGGGCAAGCGCACCGGCGCGGGCGAGTTCGGCCACCAGGTGCTTCAGCTGGACGGACCGCCGTGCCGGTGCGGGAAACGCGGATGCGCGGAGGCGCTCTGCCTGGAGGCGGTACGGCGCGGTGACACGGGGGAGGCGGCGCGGATTCTCGGGGTGGCCGCCGCCAACCTGGTCGGTCTGCTCGACCTCGACCGGCTGCTGCTGGGCGGCCGTACGGTGCTGGCCGAACCGCATGCGTACGTCGACGGCGTCACGGCGCAGCTGCGGGGCGTGCGGGGAGCCGGAGTCCGCCCGGCCGGCCGGCCGGGTGCGGGTTCCGGCGCGGCGTCCGGAGCGGTTCCGGTCGAGCTCGTACCGGAAGGGGCGCGCACGGTCGCGGACGGTGCGGCGCAGCTGGTCCTGGCCCCCCTCTTCGGCAGGGCTCCGGGGGCCCTCCCGGCCGTCCCCGGACCCTCGTGAAGCCGTAGGCTGAACGGGCCGCACCCGGTCGGACCGTGTGCGGGCTCCACGAAAGGCAGAACCGACTCCGGCGGGAGCAGCAGGTGGCAGAGCGCAAGCCGATCGAGTCATGGCTGACCGACATGGACGGGGTGCTGATGCACGAGGGCGTCCCGGTGCCGGGCGCCGAGGCGTTCCTCAAGCGGCTGAAGGAGTCCGGGCGGCCCTTTCTCGTCCTGACGAACAACTCCATCTACACGCCGCGCGATCTGCATGCCCGGCTGGGCCGGATCGGCCTGGACGTGCCGACGGAGAACATCTGGACGTCGGCTCTGGCGACGGCGCAGTTCCTCGACGACCAGAGGCCCGGCGGCACGGCGTACGCCATCGGGGAGGCGGGGCTGACGACAGCGCTGCACGACATCGGCTACGTCCTCTCGGACGCGGAACCCGACTACGTGGTGCTGGGGGAGACCCGTACGTACAGCTTCGAGTCGCTGACGAAGGCGATCCGGCTGATCAACGAGGGCGCGAGGTTCATCGCGACCAACCCCGACGAGACAGGGCCCTCGGCGGAGGGGGTGCTTCCGGCGACGGGTTCGGTGGCGGCGCTCATCACGAGGGCGACAGGTCAGGAGCCGTACTTCGTCGGCAAGCCCAACCCGCTGATGATGCGGGCCGGCCTGAACGCCATCGGGGCGCACTCCGAGACGTCCGCGATGATCGGCGACCGGATGGACACCGACGTAAGGGCGGGCATGGAAGCGGGACTTGAGACGTTCCTCGTGCTGACGGGCCTCACCCAGCCGCACGAGATCGACCGGTTCCCGTACCGGGCGTCGAAGGTCGTCGACTCCATCGCGGATCTGGTCGACCGGGTCTGAGGGACCGCATCCGTCGGGCCGTGCATCCGTCCGGCCGTGCATCCGTGCATCCGTGCAGCCGTCCGGTGCGGCGACGGCGTCCGTCGTTTCGATGTCCGTCCCCGGTACGGGTGTTGCACGGCACCCGGCACAGCAGCCTGTCGCGCAGGGGGAGTCCGCTGCCGGAACGGGTCTGGAACAGCCGGGTAACGTCGGGTTGAGAGCGCCGCGAGCCGTGGGGGCGCTGTGACACGATGTGCGATCCGGTCGTGGTGACTGCCCGGTCGACGCACCAAGGGGGAGTGGATGTACGGCAGCGACAGCGAACGTCTCCGGCAGGGAGCCGGCGCGTCCGGCGACGGCGGGCGGCGCGCTGCTGTTCGTTCCCGGCTCGCCGTGGGCGGGGTCTGCGTCCTGACGGCGGCGCTGCTCGCCGGATGCTCCTCGGACTCCGGTTCCGGGCAGGACGGCGAGGCGGGCGGTGACGGCGGCGGCCTGAGCCAGAGGCCGAAGTCGGTCACGCCCTACTGGGTGGACCCCAAGAGCAACGCCGCGCAGCAGGCCGACACCTACAGCAAGGACGGCAAGGCCGAACAGGCCGCGCAGATGCGGAAGATCGCGGAGCAGCCGGTCGCCGAGTGGATCGGCACGGAAGATCCGGGCGGCCAGACCCGCAAGGTCGTGGGGGCCGCCGCGAAGGCGGACCGTGAGGCGCTGCTTGTGCTCTACAATCTGCCGCACCGCGACTGCGGTCAGTACTCCAAGGGCGGTGCGCCGAGCGCGGGTGCCTACCGGGCCTGGCTCGACCAGGTGGTCAAGGGCATCGGGAAGCGCGCGGCGACGGTGATCGTCGAGCCTGACGCGATTCCGCACGTGCTGATGGAGGGGTGCACCCCCGCCGAGTTCCAGCCGGAGCGCTTCCAGCTCCTCAGCGAGGCCGTCGGCAAGCTCAAGAGCCTGCCGCGCACGAGGGTCTACCTGGACGCGGGCAACCCCGACTGGGTGCGGGACCCGGGCGGCCTCGTCGAGCCGATGAAGCGGGCCGGCATCGACAAGGCCGACGGCTTCTCGCTCAACGTCTCCAACTACCAGACGACGAAGTCGAACGCGGCGTACGGCAGGAAGTTCTCGCCGATGGTCGGCAACAAGCCGTTCGTCATCGACACCAGCCGCAACGGCAACGGTCCGGTCGCGGGCGCCGGTGCCGACGAAGAGGCGTGGTGCAACCCGCCGGGCCGGGCCCTGGGTGAGGCCCCGACGACGAAGACCGGCGACGAGCGGATCGACGGCTATCTGTGGATCAAGCGGCCGGGTGAGTCGGACGGCGAGTGCAAGGGCGGGCCGAAGGCGGGCCAGTGGTGGCCGAAGTACGCACTGGGCCTGGTACGCAACAAGGGCTGAGGTCTCCGCTCAGGGGGAGTCCGAGGGGCGCCGGCGACCGGGCCGCGGGGTTCTCGCACTGCAGGCCCGCGCCGAACGGCGCGGGCCTGCAGCGTGTGACGCGTCAGATGATGCGTCAGTTGTTGGTGGGCGCCGTCTCTTCGGCGTCGGCGGTCTTCGTCGACTCCGTGCGGTCACCGCGGATGTGAGCGAGGAACGAGTCGAGTTCCCGCTTGACGACCGGGGCGAGCAGGTACAGGCCGATGATGTTGAAGACTGCCAGCATGAAGAGCACGGCGTCGGCCATGCTGATCAGGGTTTCGAGGGAGAGCATGGAGCCCGCCACCGCGAAGACGCTGTAGATGATCTTGAAGGTGGTCTCGCTGGCCTTGCTCTTCCCGAAGAGGTAGGACCAGGCCTTGAGTCCGTAGTAACCCCAGGTCAGCACGGTGGAGAAAGCGAACAGCAGCACCGCGACGGTCAGCAGGTTCGGGAACCAGGGCAGCACCGTCCCGAAGGCGTCGGAGGTGATGGTGACGCCCTCGACCTCCTTGCCCTCGCCCGCGGCGGCCCAGCTGTCCGGCCGGGCGATCACGATGGTCAGCGCGGTCATGGTGCAGATGATGACCGTGTCGATGAACGGTTCGAGCAGTGCGACGAGACCCTCGCTGGCGGGGTGCTTGGTCTTGACCGCCGAGTGGGCGATGGGGGCCGACCCGAGGCCCGCCTCGTTGGAGAACGCCGCCCGCTGGAAGCCGATGATGAGGGCGCCGATGACACCGCCCGCCACGCCTTCGGCCTCGAACGCGCCCTTGATGATCTCGGCGATCGCGTCGGGCACCTGTCCCGCGTTGACGAGGATGACGGTCAGGCAGGCCAGGACGTACATGATGGCCATGGCCGGGACGAGACGGCTGGTGACCGAGGCGATGGACTTGATCCCGCCGAGGAGGACGAGGCCGACCAGCGCGGCGATCAGCAGACCGAAGAAGAGCGCGCCGCCCGAGGAGCCCAGCAGCCCGTCCTCGCCGCCCGTGGTGGCCGCGAGCTGCGCGTAGCTCTGGTTGACCTGGAAGAGGTTGCCGCCGAAGAGCCCGAAGAAGAGGATCATGGCGGAGGCGAGACCCGCCAGGACGGAGCCGAAGACCTTCCCACGCCGGCCGAAGCGCTCGGCGAGGCCCTTGGGCAGGTAGTGCATGGGCCCGCCGGAGACCGTGCCGTCGGCGTGCTCCTCACGGTATTTGACGCCCAGGGTGACCTCGACGAACTTGGTGGCCATGCCGAGGAGGCCGCAGAGGATCATCCAGAACGTGGCTCCGGCGCCGCCGATGCTGACGGCCACGGCGACACCGGCGATGTTGCCGAGGCCCACTGTTCCGGACACCGCCGCAGTGAGTGCCTGGAAGTGGTTGACCTCGCCGACCGAACCGCTCTCGTCGTGCTTACCGCGCACGACCTGGAGGGCCAGGCCGAACTTCCGGAACTGAACGACGCCGAACCACACGGTGAACACGAGTCCGGCGACCACGAGCCAGGCCACGATGAGTGGCAGCTCCGTCCCGGCCACGGGCACCGCGTAGAAGACCACTTCGCTCAACCAGGTGGCGACCGGGTCGAAGAGGTCGTTCACGGCCTTGTCGAAGTCTTGCGTCATTGAGTCGAGTGACATGGGCCACCTTTGGCAAGTAGAGCGGAAGCACAGGATGGGTACGCACTCCGTCCGGCCGGACGGGCCGAGCGCAGCGCTGTTCCGACTCCCTGTGGCCACCTCGTGGGGCAGGGGCAAAGGCCGGGCAAAAGTCGGGTTGCCCGTTCATATCACGGACAGCGACCGATGCAAGTGGCCTGGAGCACACGAATCCCGTCGGCAGCGCGATGTCGCCCGACCGTTATCGGCGCTTGAGGTTCCTTTGAGGGGCGGCTGAAGTGGTCTATGTCCTGATAAAGGCCGGAGAGTGGACAGGAGTCGGCCCGCGCGGGCGGGGATGCCGGAGCAGTCGAGGTGCGAGGTTCCGGTCACGTACAGTAATCCGCTGTCCAGGGCGCAGCACCGCGGCATCTCGCACCGTGCCGGGCGCCGCCGGGACCGGCGGACGCCCGGCCCTCGCCTCCGTGAGCCCCTCCGCAGGCGAGCCCCTCCGCAGGCGAGCCCTGCCGACGGTCGCCCCGCATACGCCTGCTCCCGTCGGCGTCGCCGCCGGCGGGAGCAGGGAGAAGCGCGAGGCTTTACGGCGAGAGCGGCGTCGTCGTGGGCGCCTGGGCCGTGGCGGTCCTGGGGACCTTCAGCCACACCGACTTCGAGGGGACTCCCTTGCCGTCCACGGCTGTCACCATCCACCAGCCGGGCGGGACGAGCGAGGGGTCCTCGGGTATCTCGGCGGTCACCCCGTCCGCGGTCTTCTCGAAGTCGAGTGCCACGGAGGACTGTTCGACGTTGGTGACGTGCGTGAAGGAGCTCGGCCGGATGAGGCGCATCTTCTTGATCTTGCCCGCGTCCTTCGACTTGAAGGAGACCGATTCTCCGAGCCGCACCGTCCGGGCGTTCCGCTCAGCCAGGCCCGCGTGCGCCAACTCCGGCCGCTCGCCCTTCTGGTGGAGATAGGACGGGGTGTAGATGTCGATCTGCTGCTCGAACTTGCCGGGCTTGGTGTTGGCCTTGTCGGAGAAGAGGGAGTCCGAGCCGAAGGTCATCACCCGCCCGTCGGGCAGCAGCAGCGCCCCCGAGTGGTAGTTGCGGCCGACGAGGGGGTCGGCGACGCTCTTCTTCGTGTTGCTCTCCGGGTCGTACACCTCGGCCTTGAGGACGTTGCTCTCGCTGCGTCCGCGGTAGTCGCCGGAGCCGTTGGTCGTCAGCACGGTGTCGTCGGGCAGGACGACGCTGCTGGGGTAGCGGGACTTGGCGTACAGGTCCGGGCCGTTCTGGAAGCGCGGAGAGTCCTCGCGCAGATCCACGATGCGGGTCTTCTCGGTGGCCTTCTTCGACTCGCCCACGCCGCCGCCGCCGAGCACCATGAACTTGCGGCTCTGGCTGGGCGGCAGCGGTACGGACATCGCGGTCTCCAGCGCGTCCGGGTCGCTCATCCCGGGAATCTTGCGGAATCCGTTGGTCTCGAGGTCCCACAGGCCGGGCGTACGGCCCTTGTCCGCGGGCCCGTAGCCGGCGTTGGCGCCGGAGTAGAAGATCTTGTTGTCGGACGTCAGATGCAGCGCCGGGTAGGTGGGGAAGAAGCGCTTCCGGGGCAGGAACTCCCACTTCTTGGTCTGCGGGTCGTAGATCTCGTTCTTGCCGGGGACGACCTGGCCGATGTCGTCCAGCCCCGAGACCGAGAGGACCTTGCCGTCCTCCAGGGTGGTCAGCGTCGGATACCAGCGCGCCTCGTGCATCGGGTCGACCTTGATGTAGCGCTCGGCCACGGGGTCGAACTCGTAGGTGTCCTTGATCCCCTGGAAGTCCTTCTTGTCGAAGGAGAGCTTCTGGGCGATGCCGTAGAGGTTCTTGCGGTCGGTCCCGCGCAGGCCGTGGATCCGGTAGTTGTCCTCGGTCCCGGTCTGGTGCTGCTTGCCCCTCCTGGCCGCCTCCACGTAGACGCGGGCGACGCTGGGGGAGACCTCGACCTGTCCCGTGACGGGGTCGGCCTTCTTCTTCGCACGCGGCACGAGGACGTTGTCCTTCGCCTCGAACGTCTTGCCGTTCTTGCGCCCCGTGAAGAGGGTGCCCGCCTTGAGGGTCTTGGCGCGGTCCGGGTTCTCGTTGTGGACGATCATGAGGCCGCCGGCCTTCTTCACGTCGCCGCCGAGCTTCTCGTAACGGCGTGTGCCGCCCGCGACCAGCAGTTTCCCGTCGGGCAGCTGGGTGTGTCCGGCGCAGAAGAGGTCGTTGGGCGTGGAGATGTTCTTGAAGGTGTTCTTCACCGGGTCCCACAGCACCGTACGGAACGTCTTCGCCTTGAACTGCTTGGCGTCGTTGCCGGAGCCGGCGACCAGCAGCACTTTGCCGGTGTGCAGCAGTGCGGCGTGGATCGTGTTGATCCGGTACTTCCGGGGCACGTCGACGGTCTTCCAGTGCCCGTTCTCCGCTTTGTACTCCGGCTTGTTGATCGTGTAGTCGTGGTACTGCTCCGAGGCGAGGTCGTAGAGCACGGGCCCGTTGAATCCCGCGATCACCATGACCACGGCCGCGCCTATCGCTGTCCGGCGCGTACGACGGCTCGGTCGGTACTTCATCTCTCACGTCCCCCAGGAGCGGTGTGCAGTGGTACGGGCTGCGTCGGCGTCGGGCCGGGTCCGGCGCTGCCGGGCGGCGGGAGCGGGCCGCCCTGCCGGTGCCGGTGCCTGCGCTGTTTCCGCTTCTTCTTCTCGGCACGCACCGTGACGCGCCAGCCGATGATCGGCGCCGCCGTGATCAGGAGCGCCAGCGCGGCCCAGGTGATCATGGCGGGGTGGTCGTGTCCGAGGTAGAAGGAACCGCCCAGCGAGCCGCCGAAGACGAGGATGAAGAAGAGGTGGATGCGGAAGGTGCCGAAGAGGGTGTCCGGGCTGGCGGAGTCGCCCTTCGGGGTCACCACGAACTTGCTCTTGCGCCGCAGCACCGTGTCGAAGAGGGAGCGCGCGTAGATCGGTGCGGAGAGCGCGGACATGAGCATCCCCGCGAGTCCGCCGGAGCCTTCGGGTTCGTGCGGGGAGACGTTGTGCCGCCGGTTCCAGATGTACAGGCCGATCTGCAGGGCGGAGGCGTTGCCGTACAACGCCATCCAGACCGTCGGGTCGATCTGCACACCGGACGCGCCCAGGCCCAGGAAGAGCGCACAACTCAGCGCGGCCAGGATCCAGTTGAGTGCCGAGATCGGGTAGAAGATCATCAGCATGGTGTAGTTGAAGAGCTTCCCCGGCGGCAGCGTGAAGACGCCACGCCAGTACTGCTTGAGTATCGTCTCGTACGTACCGCGTGACCAGCGCAGCTGCTGGGTGAAGAAGTCCGTCCACGCGTTGGGGCCCTCACCGACGGCGAGCACGTCCGGGGTGTAGACCGAGCGCCACTTGCGGCCCGTCTCGGGGTTCCTGGCCCGGTGCATCTCGAACCCGGTGGCCATGTCCTCGGTGATCGAGTCGTACAGCCCGCCGATGCCCTTGATGGCCTTGATGCGCACCGCGTTGCTGGTGCCCACGAACATGGGCGCGTCGTAGCGGTTCCCGGCCCGCTGGATGAGGGCGTGGAAGAGGAACTGCTGGCTCTCGGCGGCCTTGGTGACGAAGTTGTCGTAGTTGCCGTACACCTGCGGGCCGATGACGAAGCCGACGTCCGGGTCCCGGAAGTAGCCGAGCATCCGCTCCAGGTAGTTGGGCAGCGGCACGTGGTCGGTGTCGACGGAGGCGAAGTAGTCGTAGTTGTCGCCGTGCGCGGCGAGCCAGGCGTTGTAGTTGCCGTGCTTGGTCTTCGCCCGGTGCGGGCCCTTCTTCTTGTTCCACCGGGCGACGCCCTTGCGGGTGAAGTGGTGCACGCCCAGCCGGCGGCAGACCTCCTTCACCTCGGGGTCGTCGCCCTCGTCCAGCAGCCAGATGTGCAGCAGGCCCCTGTGGCGGATCTTCACCGCCGCCTCGAGCGTCTTCGTCACCATCTCGATCGGTTCCTTGCCGGGAACGAAGGAGGTGAGGAAGGCGACGCGGGTGCCGGACTCGGGCACCACGGGTATGGGGTCCCTCGCGACGAGCGTCGCGTGCGCGTTGGAGAGGACGTTGAGCGTACGGAAGAGCTCGATCAGGCCGATCGAGACCAGCATGACGATGTCGAGCTTGAGCACGAGGTCGGAGACGGCGCCGTCGTCGCGCTGCGTCCAGTGCTGCGGCTGCATGAGCCAGAACAGCAGTCCCGCCGACAGGAGCGGTGCGAGACCGAGGAGAAAGGCGGCCCTGAACCGGTGCGGTTCGTCGGCGAGCAGGCTGCGGTACTTGACGCGGTAGGGCTTGTCCGGGGCGGGCTGGGTGAGCGGACCGGCGAGACGGCTGTAGTGCTCGTAGTCGTAGCGCGGCAGCTCTTTTGGCGCCCAGCGAAGTCCACGGCCGAGTGTGTCGCGGGCCTTCTGACGCATGTGGCGGGGTATTCGCAGCTGCGTCGTCCGCGTCGGGTCGTCGTCGGCCGAGTGCCCCGGCTCCGGCTGTCCGCCGTCCCTTGTCGAGGTCATGGGTCCGTCCCCCTGAACGCAGCAGTCTGCGTGTGCTCGTGCTTCCCGCGTCCCTCCCCGCGGCCCCGGGCGCGGCAGGCGTCGGCTGCTTCGTACTGAGACTGCGTGCGGACGACCCCCGGTTCCGTGTGACCGGTTTCCGGTTCGTCGTCCGAACGGATTTTCAGGCCCGGCTGTGGGTGAGCCAGTCCCCGCCGCCCTTGGATCGCCGGGCTGCACGGACGGTCGGAGACGTGCGTAGGTTCTCCGACTCCCGCCCCGAACGCAAGGGCGAAAAGGGAAAGTTCGTCCCCATGTGAGGTGATTCGGCGGGATCTCTGTGACGGAGGTGTCATCGAATTGGGCGAGTTGTGTGGGTGAGATGGAACGGAATGTAGCGTTCACATGTCCGCCGGGCGACCCGCCGGGTGTGACCCGGGCAGTCCTCCCTGCGGCGTCCGCCTCGGCAACTCGCGTACCCCCGGGCGCAATCCGCCCGGCCGCCCAGGGCAGCTTACGTGGTTCGGCCTGCCGCCCGTCCCGGTGCGGGCACGGGGTCCGCGAAGCCGACCGTGAACTCCTCGGTTCCCGGGCCGGCCCCGGCGTCCTCGCCGCCGTGCACGGCGAAACTCAGCAGCCGCTCGCCCTCCGCGGTCAGTGCCCGCTCCTCGTCGCCGCTCAGGCGCCGCCCGAAAGGCGTCACCGTCAGCACCGCCACCCGCTTCTGCGGCTGCTGCACCTTCCACGTCCCCCGCACCCTGCCGTCCACCAGGATCGTGCCGGGCACCTGTCCGTTGCGGCTCGCGATGGTCGCGCGGGCCTCGTCGTCGATGACGCGCGTACGGTCGGCGTGGGAGAGGACGAGGTTGTCGTACTCGGCCACGAAGCGTACGGGCAGAGGCAGTTCGGGATCGGGCCGGGGCGCTTCGGGCAGATCGAAGAGTTCCCGTCCGCCCTCGCTGAGGAAGACACGCAGTTGCGGGCGCAGCCGCTCGAATACCTCCCCGAGACGGGTGAGCCCCGACCAGGTCTGGGCGTCCAGCACGGACGCCGGTCCGTAGGCGCCCAGGTAGCGCAGCACCACGGACTCGATGTCGGGTTCGGGTGAGACCGGACGTCCCAGCCAGGACTCGATCGTCTCGTAGGTCGGCCGGCCCGGGACACCCCACAGGCCGCGCGGCGGGATCTGCACCACGTCGCACAGGGCGCGCGGCGCCTGCGCCAGCGCGTCGGAGTCGTGGTCGGGCCACCGTTCGCCGAGCAGCCGGGCCAGCTCGCGGGCCGTCCGCGGCTGCTCCCGCAGAAGGGCCAGGCCCGCGTCGGCGACCTCCCACATGTCCACACCTTCGAGCCGTCTGCGGTAGTTGGTGCGCATCAGCCGCTCGTAGATCCCCCTTGTCAGCGCACGCAGCTGCAGGCAGTCGGCGGCGCTCACCAGGTGCACGGTGCCGCGCATGACGCCGACCCGTACGGCCTGCCGGTCCCGCAGCAGCGCGGAGAGCTCCTCGGCGCGGAACCCGGCGAGCCGCGACCAGAGCGCGAAGTAGGGCGGCCGGGGGGCCTGCGCCTGGAGCCCGACCAGATGCTCGACGGCTTCGAGGGCGCTCATCTGCGAACGCTCCGCGAGGAGTTGGCGTGCGATCAGAGCACGGCCCAGAGCCCTGGGAGTGAGCGTGGCTGGGTGCATGAGGGGAGTCTGGCGGATCGTTCACCGGGGCGCCACGCGGCGTGGCCCGTACGGACGCAGGGCGCGGCGGCGGACGGAGCCGTCCCCGGAAGGTCCGGCCCGGCCGCGGTGGGGCGCGGCCGGGCCGGACCCGGTTCCAGGTGTACGGAGGCGGGGCGTCGCGGGGTCAGAACTCCACGTCGGAGCAGGCGTAGAACGCGTTGGCGGTGTCGGCCACCGTCCACACGCCCAGGATCAGGTGCCGGCCCGACTTGCCCTCGGGCAGCTTCCCTTCGCCGGTCCACTCCGCGGGCGGCTTCTCGCCGTTCATGGGCACCGTCAGGAAGGGCTCGGCCTCCAGGTCGGCGCGGGTGAGGGGCTTGCCCGGGTCCCAGCCGTCCTTGGTGACGTAGAAGCTGAAGTCCGTCGTCGAATGCATCGCCGTCATCGACCACTTGAAGGTGTGGTCGCTGCCCGCGGCGAGCTTGGTGGCCGGCCAGTCGCCGCCGCGCGGATCGTCGAGTTCCTTGAAGCCGGCGTTGCCGCCCGAGCAGATGGATCCGTCCTCGGGTCCCGCCTCGGGAAAGCCCTTGGGGCCTTCGACGCTCTGCGGCTCGTGCTCGATGGCTCCGCAGCCGGTGACGGTGCCGTCGGCGCAGTTCGCCTGGCGACTGGCCGGGTCGGTGCCGAAGCCGTGGCCCTGTGCGGGGCCGCCTGTGAAGAGCATGACCGAGACGCCGAGTGCCGTGCCGACGGCGGCCGCTGTGATCTTCTTGCGCATGTCGCTCCTGATGGTTCGTGGGGGGTGGAGTCTCTGCACGTGCAGCGGTCTAGACCAAGTCGGGAATCTAGCGCGCCGCTTCGGTAATGTCCAGACCAATGCCGGGGGCGGTCCGAAGGGAGCCGGAGCCGGGCAGGGCGGGCATCGCGCGACGGAGGAGGTGCCCGCGTGACGCGGGGCGGGGGCGCGGGGGTGCCGCCGGCATGCACCGGAAACGACGGAAGCCCCCCGCTCACGCGGAGGGCTTCCGTCTTGCGCTGTACGCCGTCAGGGACTCGAACCCCGGACCCGCTGATTAAGAGTCAGCTGCTCTAACCAACTGAGCTAACGGCGCCTGTCCGGCCTGCGAAGGCCGACGGGGGAAATACTACCCCCTCCGCGGGGGTGCTCATGACCATGATCAGATTGCCAGCGACAGCATGACGGGAGCGGCCCGCCGGCTCAGCGTCTCCGCCGCACGGCGAAGCCGGTGCGCGTTCTCGACGGGCAGGGAGAGCGCCAGGCAGCCCACGGACGAACCGGCCGTGACGGGCACCGCCGCGCACACCGTGCCCACCGCGTACTCCTGCAGGTCCAGCACGGGGACGGTCGGCGGCTGCCGGTCCAGGGTGTTCAGCAGAAGCCGTTCGTCCGTGATGGTGCGCGAAGTGAGACGGGCGGTCCTGTGCCGGGAGAGGTGGTCCTTGCGGCCGTCGTGGTCGAGCTGCCCCAGGAGGCACTTGCCGATCGCGGTGGCGTGCAGGGCGGAGCGGAAGTCGACCCATTCGTTGACCGCGGGGGTCATGGGGCTGTCGGCGAAGGAGGTGACCTCCAGCTCGCCGTCCTTGTACCGGCTGAGGTAGACGGCTGCGCCGACGGTGTCCCGCAGATCGGCGAGCGTCCGCCGGAGCCGCTCGTCCAGGGCCCGTTCGCGGTCGCCGCCGGAGCCCAGCAGGACGAGCGACTCGCCGACGACGTACGTGCCGTCCGAGAGCCGCTCCGCGTAGTTCTCCCGGCAGAGCATCGACAGCAGGTGGGCGAGAAGCCCCGGAGGGAGGCCCGTCTCCTGGGACAGGCCGGCCTCCGTGACGCCGTCCCGGTGCCCGGCTATCGCCTCCAGTACGCGCAGCGCATACCGCACTGAGTGGAACGGTGCGGTGTGCTCCGGCTTCAGCGCCACGACGGGCCTCCTTGGAGGGGTGACCGTTTGCGTCGCGACCGTCGCGGGCGGTCACGGTAGTCCTCACGATAGCGGTCAACAGGGCGGCCGATGGGGGGCGTTGTGCTTATTTGGCATATGCGGTTCCGCTGCGCGCGCCCAGATCCGGATGCGGACCGCTCCGCCTGCCCGGAACGCCGGACGGGGCCCTGTCCGCACCCGCGGACAGGGCCCCGGCACAGGGCGACCGGCGCTACAGCACCGCGCTGAGGAACTCCCTCGTACGCTCGTGCTCCGGGTCGCTGAAGATCTTCTCCGGCGAACCCGACTCGATGACACGGCCCGCGTCGAACATCAGCACGTCGTCGGAGATGTCCCTCGCGAAGTTCATCTCGTGCGTGACGCACAGCATCGTGATGTCGGTGGTGTGCGCGATGTCGCGGAGGACGTCCAGCACACCTGCCACGAGCTCCGGGTCGAGCGCCGAGGTGACCTCGTCCAGCAGCAGCACCTGCGGCCGCATCGCCAGTGCGCGGGCGATCGCCACGCGCTGCTGCTGACCGCCGGAGAGCTGCGTCGGGTACTTGTCGATGTGCTCGGTCAGGCCGACCAGTTCGAGCAACTCGCGTGCGCGCTGCTCCGCCTCGTCCTTGGAGAGGCCCAGCACGTGCACGGGCGCCTCGGTGATGTTCCGCAGCACCTTCATGTTGGGGAAGAGGTTGAACTGCTGGAAGACCATGCCGATCCGCTTGCGGACCTCACGGCTGTGGCGCTCGCTCGCGGGCACCAGCTTGCCGTTCCTCTCCTCGTGGGTGAGGTAGTCGCCGGCGACCTTGATGGTGCCTTCCTCCGGCTTCAGCAGCGTCATCAGCAGCCGCAGGATCGTGGTCTTGCCGGATCCCGACGGCCCGATGAGCGTGACGTGCTTGCCGGAGGCGACGTCGAAGCACAGGTCGTCGAGGACGACGTTGCTGCCGAAGCGCTTGGTGACGTCCTTGAACTCGATCAGTGCACTGCCGTCGGCGGCCGGGTTCTTCGTTTCCTTCGAGGTGCTGCTGTCAGTGGACAAGTCGACGCTCCAGGGCTCTCATAAGCAGGGATGCCGGGTAGGCGATCAGGATGAAGACGATGCCGATGACCGTGATCGGCTCCGTCGGCTGGAAGGTCTCGGCACTGAACTGCCGTGCCTGGCCCAGCATTTCCAGCGCGCCGATGGTCGCGATCATCGGCGAGTCCTTCAGCATCGCGATGACGTAGTTGCCCAGTGCGGGCACCACACGGCGGATCGCCTGCGGCAGGATCACCGCGCTCCACGTGCGGCTGCGCGGCAGGCTCAGCGCGGTGCACGCCTCCCACTGCCCGACGGGCACACCGTCGATACCGGCGCGGTAGACCTCCGCGGTGTACGTCGAGTAGTGCAGACCCAGACCGATGACGCCCGTCACCAGGGCCGAGAAGGTCACGTTCCACTCGGGCAGCACGAAGTACAGGAAGAACAGCTGCACCAGCAGCGGGGTGTTGCGGATGAACTCCGTGATCGCCGTCACGGGCCAGGACACGATCTTCAGACTCGACCGCTGGGCCATCGCCCAGACAAGACCGAGCGAGAAGGCGATGAGCGAGCCCAGCACCAGCGCTTGCAGGGTGAGCAGCACGCCGTCCCAGAGGCGCGGCATGAACTCGCCTACTGCCGACCAGTCCCAGTTCATGCGGCACCTCCAGCGGTGGGAACGTCACTCGAGGCGCCGGCCTGACGCGGCACGGTCACCTGGCGCCGGACGCCGAGGCTCTTCGGCGGCGGGGCCTGGCCGATACCGGCCTTGGCGTGCCGCTCCAGTACGCGCATGCCACGGGTGAGGACGAAGGCGAGCACGAAGTACATCACCAGGATGATCGTGTAGACGGGCGCGCTCTCACCGGTCGCGTTGCGCACCAGCATCGCGCCGAAGGCGGTGTCCGCCACACCCATGATCGACACCAGGGCGGTGCCCTTGAGCAGTTCGATCAGCAGGTTGTTGGCCGGCGGGATCATCTCCGGCCACGCCTGCGGCAACACGATCTTGGTGAGCCGCTGCCACGGGCTGAAGCTGAGCGCGATGCCCGCCTCCTGCTGGGCAGGGGCCACGGCGGCCATCGATCCGCGGACGATCTCGGACCCGTACGCCCCGTAGGACAGGCCCAGGGCCAGGACGGCCGCCCACATGGGGAGCAGCTGCCAGCCGAAGGCCACGGGCAGGACGAAGAACATCCAGAACATCAGGACGAGTGCGGAGGTGCCGCGGAAGATCTCCATGTAGGCACCGGAGAGGAAGCGCACGACGCGCAGCCGGTGGGTACGTGCGACCCCGACCGCGAACGCCACGCCGGCTCCGAGCAGGGCGCTGAAGAACGTCAGCTGGACAGTGACCCAGACGCCCTTCAGCAGCAGCTCCCACAGACCCCAGGTAAGGTCCGTCATTTGCAGCGCTCCTTCGCGGTCTGGGTCGTCATCTCCTGCTCGATGAAGCCGAAGGGCTTCATGATGCGAAGGAGCTCACCGCTCTTCTTCATCTTGTGGAGCTCTTCGTTGAAGGCGTCGCGCAGCTTGGTCTCGCCCTTGCGGAAGGCGAACGCGCCGGTGCCCAGGTCGGGTTTGCCGTCCAGTTCGGGCGTGAAGGCCTTGGTGAACTCGGTCTTCCCGCTCTTGGACTGCCGCACGACGTTGCGGACGGTCACCGCGGTGCCCGCGAAGACGTCCGCACGGCCGCCCTGCACCTCCAGCAGGCCCGCCAGCTGGTCGGGGAGGAGCTTTATCTCGCTCTCCTTGATGCCGGCGTCCTTCGCGTAGTCGATCTCCGCGTAACCGACGCCTGTCGCGAGCTTGGCGCCCTTCTCGGCGATGTCCTTGTAGGTGTGCAGCCCCTTGGGGTTGCCCTTGCGGACGATGAACGCGTCGCGCATCTCGTACTCGGGGTCGGCGAAGAGGACCTGCGCGCAGCGCTCGGGCGTGATGTACATGCCCGCGGCGACCACGTCGAACTGCTGGGAGTTCAGCCCCGGGATCAGCGAAGCGAACTCGGTGGGCATCGGCTGGACGTTGTCGATGCCGAGCCGCCCGAAGATGACCCGCGCGATGGCCGGCGACGCCCCGGTGAGCTCGCCGTTCTCGTCGATGTAGCTGTAGGGCTGTTCACCGGCGATTCCGACCTTCACCGTGCCCTGGATCCTCATTCTCTCCAGCAGATCGCCCCCGTCTCCGGTTCCGGCGCTGGACACACGGCTGCAGGCCGTGGTGGCGCCCAGCGTCCCGGCCGCCGTCAGCGACGCCGCTCCGGCGAGCAGCGACCGGCGTCCGAGAGTTCTACCGGTTCTCCCGGTACTTCCCGTGTTGTTCCCTCGTGGTGGAGCCATGGGCGCGCAGCTACCCAGGCAACCAGAAGATATGCGGATCGTTTTCAGCCCTTGACCTGGTCGTTGCGGGCTTGACCGCTGCGCCACCATTGACACGGAAATCGATCCATCTCAGCACCACCCGGAGGCACGATGGCCGAGCGCTTCATCGAAGTGTCGTTGGACAAGCGGGGAGTGAGCTGTACAGCCAAACTCCTCGACGACCGCGCACCGATCACCTGCGAGGCCGTGTGGAACGCGCTGCCGCTGGGCGGTGACGTCTACCACGCGAAGTACGCACGCAACGAGATCTACGCGCTGATCCCGCCGTTCGCCCCGGAGGAACCGCCGCTGGAGAATCCGACGATCACCCCCATCCCGGGCGATCTGTGCTATTTCACCTTCACCAACACCCAGCTGAACACGTCCTCGTACGGATACGAGGCGGCAGCCGAGCAGCGGGGCGGTCAGGCCGCCCACGCCACCCGCTCCACGGTCATCGACCTCGCGCTCTTCTACGAGCGCAACAACCTCCTCATCAACGGCGACGCCGGCTGGGTGCCCGGGATCGTCTGGGGAGCCGTGGTCGACGGCCTCGACCGGATGGCCGAGGCATGTCAGGACCTGTGGCGGGCCGGTGCTCTCGGCGAGACCCTCAACTTCCGCCGGGCGTAAGGCACTTCGGAAGTCGTATGGGTGCCGCCCCGCGGGCGGCACCCATGGGGCGACCGCTCAGGGGGTGGCGCCCCTCAGCGCGGGGGCCGGGATCTCGGCGGCCCCCGCCTCGTACAGGGCGTGCGAGGCCCGGAGCACGAGATCGTCCCGGTGGCGGGCGGCCACCAGCTGCACGCCCATCGGCAGCCCCGCCCCGTCCACCCCGCAGGGCACCGACGCAGCCGGCTGCTGCGTCATGTTGAAGGGGTAGGTGAACGGCGTCCACTCCGTCCAGCGCCGGTACCCGGAGCCCTCGGGCACCTCGAGCCCCGCCCCGAACGCGGTGCCCGGTGTGGTCGGCGTCACCAGCAGGTCGTACGACTCGTGGAAGACCCCCATCCGCTTGCCCAGCGCCATGCGGACGTCCACCCCGGCCAGGTAGTCGAGGGCGCTTCGCGAGGCGCCGTCCTCGGAGATCTCCCGCAGCCCGGGGTCCATCGCCTCCCGCTGCTCGTCGGTGAAGTACTGGGTCACGCGGGCCGCTCCCGCGAACCACAAGGAGTGGAATGCCTCGATCGGGTCCTCGAACCCGGGGTCGGCCTCCTCGACGACGGCGCCCATCTCCTCCAGCTTCCCGACCGAGCGGCGCACGCCGGCGGCGACCGCCGGGTCGACCTCGACGCGTCCGCCGAAGTCCGGCGAGTACGCGACGCGCATTCCGCGCACCCCGTCCTTCACCGTGTCGCGGAAGCCGGCGTGCGGCGGCGCGAGCTGGGACCAGTCGCGGGCGTCCGGCTGCGAGATCACGTCCATCAGCAGTGCGGCGTCCAGCGCGTCCCGGGTCATCGGGCCGACGTGCGCCAGCGTGCCGAAGGCGCTGGCGGGATAGATCGGCACCCTGCCGTAGGTCGGCTTGAGGGCGAAGATCCCGCAGAAGGCGGCCGGGATGCGCACCGAACCGCCCGCGTCGGTGCCGAGGGTCAGCGGTCCCGCTCCGAGGGCCACGGCGGCCGAGCCGCCGCCGCTGGAGCCGCCCGCGGTACGGGAGATGTCGTAGGGGTTCCGGGTGATGCCGTGGCGCGGGCTGTCCGTCACGCCCTTCCAGCCGAACTCGGGCGTCGTGGTCCTGCCCACGAACACCGCCCCGGCCCCGCGCATGCGTGCCACCGAGGGGGCGTCCTCCTCCCACGGGCCCTCGGCGGAAGAGGACCAGGAGCCGCGCAGCGTCGGCCTGCCCCGCTCCAGCAGGATGTCCTTCACCGTCACGGGGACGCCTTCGAGCGGGCCACGGGGCTCACCGCGGCGCCAGTGCTCCTCCGATTCGCGGGCCTGGGTGAGAGCTTCGTCACCGTAGACGCGGACGAAGGCGTTGACGTGCGGCTGCACCTTCTCGGCCTGTTCGACCACCGCGCGGGTGACCTCGACGGGGGAGAAGTCTCCTGTCGCGTACCCGGCAACGAGTTGTGCGGCGGTGAGGCTGCTGAGATCCGACATGGCGACCTTTCGGGTGATGACCTGCGGAACCTCACGACGGCGTCGTGAGGCGTGAGCGGTACGCGGAGCAGGGGGTGGCGAGTGGAAGCGGGGCGTCACGGGAGCCCGGCGCACCGGGCTCCCGCACCGGGCTCCCGTGACGGGTCCCGGGGCGGGGCCCGTCACGGGCGGGGTGTGCTCAGGCCGTCGAGGGGACGTACCCCAGGCCCTTGTCGACCACGTTCAGCAGGGGCTCCCCGGCCTCCCAGCGGTCGAAGTTGTCGAGGAACTGCTCGGCCAGATCGTCCCGCCAGCCGATCGTGTCGCCGCTCATGTGCGGGGAGACCAGCAGGCCCGGCACGTCCCACAACTTGCTGTCCGAGGCCAGGGGTTCGTCCGCGAAGACGTCGAGGGCGGCTCCGGCGATGCGGCGCTCGGTGAGCGCCCGCTTCAAGTCCTCCTCGACCACGTGCTGGCCGCGGCCGACGTTGATGAAGTGGGCGTCGGGCTTCATGCGGGCGAAGGCCGCCGCGTCGAACATGCCGCGTGACTCCTCCGTCAGGGGTGCGACGCACACCACCCAGTCCGCGTCGCTCATCAGACCGTGCAGCGCGCCGCCGGCGTGCACCTTGCCGAAGTCGGGGTCGCCGGACCGTTCGGTACGTCCGACGAGCTCCACTGCGACACCCAGTGCCATCAAAGTCCGGCCGATAGCTCTGCCAATCGGCCCGGACCCGACCACAACCGCCCGAGTCCCCCCGACCCTTTTTGTCTCACGGTGCCGCCATCGCCGCTGACGCTGCAATTCCCAGCTGCCCCGGAAATCCTTGGCCATAGCAAGAGTGAGACCCGCCACGTATTCGGCAATGGGTTGGTCAAAGACACCTCTCGCGTTGGTGATGACGGTGTCCGGGGAGGCGCTCAGTTCGGGCAGCAGGCGGTCGACTCCCGCGCTCGGCGTGTGCACCCAGCCGGGGCGTGGCCCGTCGCCCGGCCAGGCCTGCCGCACGGCGTCGGAGAGGAAGTCCCACACCAGCAGTACGTCGGCCGTGGGCAGGTGCCGGGCCAGGGTGTTCTCGTCCGCGTGGACGATCCGGGCACGGCCCGAGAGCCGGTCGAGCCGGGGCAGCGGGTCGGCGTCGAGGACAAGGAGACAAGGCTCGGTCATTGGCAGGAAACCACTTCGAAACGAGGGGGCGGTTGACTGGGCGGGTCAGTTCAACTCGACGGCGGGAACTCCTCACAGATGCAAGGATTGACCACGGTAGGTAGCGCAAACTACCGTCGTCAATGAAGGCATCTGTCCCGGCGTTCCGGCTAATGCCGGCTTCTTTGTTTTTCCCTTCCGGCCTCAGGCCACCCCTCCGTTCTTTGGGGCTCAGCTAATGGATGTCTCCTTCCTCGGCGGACCGCAGCCACAACGCGGTGTCGGAATCGTCGCCCCCTTCGACTTCGCTCTCGACCGTGAGCTGTGGCGCTGGGTGCCCGACGATGTGTCACTGCACCTGACACGAACCCCTTTTGTCCCCGTCGAGGTGAGCCTCGACCAGGCCCGCCTCGTCAGCGAGCACGAGACGCTACGCGAGGGCGTACAAGCACTGGGTGCCGTGGCCCCCGAAGTGATGGCCTATGCATGCACCTCCGGCAGCTTCGTCGGGGGTACGGCCGGCGAGAAGTCGATGACAGCGGCCATGGAAGAGGCCGGTGAGATCCCCTCGCTGACCACGTCGGGCGCGCTCCTCGGCGCGCTCCGGGAGATCGGCGCCCGCCGCGTCGCTCTCGTCACCCCCTATACGAAGTCGGTCACCGACTCGCTGGAGGACTTCCTCGGCGAGGCCGGTATCGCCGTCACCGGCCGCAGCTATCTCGGGCTGACCCGGGAGATCTGGCGGGTGCCGTACCGCGACGTCGTCGACATGGCCCGCGAGGCGGTCTCCGACGCCCCGGACGCCCTGTTCATCAGCTGTACGAACCTGCCGACGTACGACGTCATCCCGCAGCTCGAAGCGGAGCTGCGGATGCCCGTGCTCTCCGCGAACCAGGTGACGATGTGGGACGCGCTGCGCCGTATCGGCAAGGAAGCGGTGGGGCCGTACCAGGCACTGCTGGACCCGGTCGCGCGCCGTGGCCCCGCAGCGATGACCCCCTCCGTGCCTGCTGCCGCCGCGGAGCCGGCCGCCCCCGAACCGGTGGAGGCACCCCGTCCGGTCGAGGCCGAGGCGGCACTGGCCGCCGCGGGTGCCGAGAGCGGCGAACCGCTCGAGGGATACGACCAGGGCTACCCCTCGGGTTACACGGACGAATGGGGAGGCGGCGGCCAGCCGCCCGTGTGATCTCCGGTCGTGCGCGCCGCGGACTGCGGGCGCACACGGGAACGACAACAGCAACGGCGCCGGACATCGAGTCCGGCGCCCATCCGTGCCCGCGTCCGCACGCACGTACCTTCCTCGTGCGTGCGGTCCGACGCACACAGCCGACCAGCAACCACCCGGCAAGGATCAAGAACGTTCAGGAGGCGTAGATGGCACAGGCGGCATCGCAGTCGCAGGCGGTGGGATTCCTCTACCCCGGCTACTCGGCCGAAGACGACTATCCGCGGCTCGAGCGCATCCTCGCGGACGCCGGATCCGACGTCCGCCTGCCGCTCGTGCACACCGACATCGGCGAGGACGCCCACCGTGCGGACGCCCTGCTGGAGATGGGATCCACCAAGCGGCTCGCCGCGAAGGTCGACGAGGTCAAGGAGCAGGACGTACAGGCCGTGGTCTGGGCCTGCACCAGCGCCAGCTTCGTCTTCGGCTGGCACGGTGCGCACGAGCAGGTGCGGGAGCTGTCCGCCACCGCCGGCCTGCCCGCGTCCAGTACGTCCTTCGCCTTCGCGCACGCCGTGCAGGCGCTCGGCGCGGAGCGTGTCGCCATCGGTGCGACCTACCCCGAGGACGTCGGTGAGCTCTTCACCGCCTTCCTCAAGGCCGCCGGCGCCGAGGTCGTCTCCATGCGCGGCAGTGGCATCATCACCGCCGCCGAGGTCGGCACCTGGGGCAAGGAGGAGGTGCTCGCCCTCGCCCGTGGCGGCGACCACCCCGAGGCCCAGGCCGTGCTGCTGCCCGACACGGCGCTGCACACCGCCGCCTGGATCCCGGACATCGAGGAGGCGCTCGGCAAGCCGGTTCTGACGGCCAACCAGGTCACCGCCTGGGAGGGCCTGCGTCTGCTGGAGCGGCAGGTGCGCTGCCCCGCACTGGGCAGGCTCTTCTCCTGACTCCGCACACCTGCCTGCTCCCCGGCGCACACCGGGGAGCAGGCAGGGAAGAGATCCGTGCCGCCCGCCGTTGACGTGCTGGAGACATCGGCGACGAGCGGAGGGCGGCACCCGTGGAGGACGTCAGCGCCACAGGCGGCAGTGACGAGAACGACGCCGGCGACGGCCACACCGGGCGGACCGGCGGCAGCAGCGGCAACATCCGGGGTGAGGCGCGCGGCAGCGCGCCGGTGCCGCTGTCCGTCCTCGACCTGGCCAACGTGGGTGCCGGTCACACCTCACGGGACGCTCTGCGCGCCACCGTGGAGACCGCGCGGCTCGTCGAGCGGCGCGGCTTCACGCGCTACTGGATAGCCGAACACCACTCCATGCCCGGTGTCGCCAGCTCCTCGCCCGCCGTCGTCCTCGCCCATCTCGCCGCCCGCACCGACCGCATCCGTCTCGGCTCGGGCGGCGTGATGCTGCCCAACCACGCGCCGCTCGTCATCGCCGAACAGTTCGGCACGCTCGAAGCCCTCGCCCCCGGCCGCATCGACCTCGGCCTGGGACGCGCACCGGGCACCGACGGGGCGACAGCGGCAGCCCTGCGCCGTACGTCCAGGCTCCAGGAGGGCGCGGAGGAGTTTCCGCAGCAGCTCGCCGAGCTGACCCGCTTCCTCGACGACGACTTCCCGGACGGGCACCGCTACTCCCGCATCCACGCCGTTCCGGGCCCCGTCCAGGGCGAGGCCGCGCGGCCGCCCCTGTGGCTGCTCGGCTCGTCGGGCTTCAGCGCCGAGCTGGCCGGCCGGCTGGGACTGCCGTTCGCCTTCGCGCACCACTTCTCGGCGCGCAACACGCTGCCCGCGCTCGAGCTCTACCGGGAGAGCTTCCAGCCCTCGGCCGTACTGGACGAGCCGTACGCGCTCATCGGCGCTGCCGCGCTCGCCGCCGACGACGAGGCAGAGGCCCGCCGTCAGGTCCTCACCGGTGCGCTGGCGATGCTGCGCCTGCGTACGGGACGGCCCGGCCTCGTACCGGCCCCGGAGGAGGCGGAGGCGTACTCCTTCAGCGCGGCGGAGCGCGACTTCGTGGACAGCTGGCTCGCCAACGTCACCCATGGCACACCCGACGCGGTACGCGACGGCCTCGATGCTCTGGTCAAGCGCACCGGAGCCGACGAACTGATGCTCACCGCCAACGTCCACACCCCCTCGGCCCGCGTCCGTTCCTACGAACTCGTCGCGGACGCCTACGACTTGCCCTGACGGACCCGCCGGCCGTCCGACGGTTCCGGCACGCCTCCGCCGCCTGCGCTCCCGCTCAGGAAAACCGCTACGGATGCGGGCGTCCACCGTGTTCCCATGAGCCCATGGTGTCCACCGACCGGTTGCTCGCATTCGCGGCGATGTCGTTCCTGTTGATCGTGGTGCCGGGGCCCAGCGTGCTCTTCGTCATCGGGCGGGCGCTGGCTCAGGGACGCCGAGCGGCGCTGACCACGGTGGTGGGCAACACGGTCGGGGCCTACGTGCTCGTGGTGTGCGTCGCCCTCGGGGTCGGCTCCGTCGTGGAGCGCTCGGCGCTCGCCTTCACCGCACTGAAGCTGGTGGGCGCCGCATACCTGATCCACCTCGGGGTCGGAGCTGTGCGCCGGCGCCGCTCGCTGCACGCCGCGTTCACCGGTGAGGCGTCGGCTCACAGCAGCCTGCGCACGCTGTGGGAGGGGTTCGCGGTCGGCGTGGCCAACCCGAAGACGATCGTGTTCTTCGCCGCCGTGCTGCCGCAGTTCGTCGACCGTGAACAGGGCGGCGTCGCGGCGCAGATGCTGCTGCTCGGCCTGGTCTTCAACGTCATGGCAGTGGTCTGCGACAGCGTGTGGGGAATCGCCGCGGCCACCGCGCGGGACTGGTTCGCCCGCTCGCCGCAGCGGCTCTCGCTGGTCGGCGGTGCGGGCGGACTCACGATGATCGGTCTCGGCGTGACCGTCGCCGCGACGGGGCGCAACGACTGACCCCTTCCTCTGACCCCTTCCTCAGTGCCCGTCGTTCCCTAGTGACCTGAGTCGGAGATTCGTTGGCAGTAGGCGGCGACTTTGTTGAGGATCTCGTCG
>NZ_JBHSFH010000016.1:0-25108 GCF_042653885.1 Streptomyces ovatisporus | reverse complement strand
TAACCCCCGGCGACTCAAAATCGAGCCGCCCCGAAACTCACCGAACCGATTCCGCAACCCAAACAGGCACAACAAAACCAGCCCCGCGAAACCGGGGAAACAACAAACCCAGAGACTGCCGACGAACGGCAAGAGCGTCACCACAAACACAACGGCTTCGCGGCAACCCGGAGGACAATACGTACCGAGGTCGGTGGTGTCAACCTGCAGCTCAGGTCTCTCCCGCGTACCTCAGTCGAGG
The DNA here is from genome assembly GCF_042653885.1 of Streptomyces ovatisporus. Classification (NCBI taxonomy): domain Bacteria; kingdom Bacillati; phylum Actinomycetota; class Actinomycetes; order Kitasatosporales; family Streptomycetaceae; genus Streptomyces; species Streptomyces ovatisporus. Next base: position 24,867 of record NZ_JBHSFH010000016.1, on the reverse strand, counting down.
TCCGTCAGGCGACCGCCCGCATCGGGCTGGGCGTGCTCCACGCGGCGGAGGAGGCGGGTGAGGAGCTCGCCCAGAAGCGCCCGTTCGACACGGGTCAGGTCCTGGAGCAACTCCTCCTCGAACACCGACGCCTTGCGCATCACCTGCAGCCACTTCTCGCGCCCCTCGTCGGTGACACCGATGATGACGCGTACGCGGTTGTCCGGGTCGCGCTCCCTCGTCACCAGTCCCTGGGCGAGCATGCGGTCGATGCGGTGGGTCATGGCGGCCGGCGTCAGGCCGAGACGCTTGGCGATGGTGCCTGGCGAGAGCTGATACGGCGAACCCGCCATGACCAGTTCCTTGAGGACCTCCCACTCGGCGTGCCCCAGGCCGAGGGTGACGAGCTGGCGGCCGTAGGCGACGTTCATCCGGCGGTCGAGTCGGCTCAGTGCGTTCACGACCTTCTCCACCTGTGGGTCCAGGTCACGGTATTCGCGCTGGTAGATGGCGATCTGCTCGTCGAGCGAAGGCTGTTGGCCGGATGCGGGTGGCATTGCCGCAGTATCCCACGCGAAGCCGTTCGCCTCGAAGCCTTGCAGCGTGTACTCTTTATGGTCGAACTTTAGCTTCGAAGTCTTGCAGTCTCAGGCCTCCGCCCGGGGGCGTCGATCAGAGGTAGGTGAGTGTGACCACGGCGATGAACGCTGCGCTGCGACGGATCCAGTGTGGGAACGCCTTGGCGGCCTTCGGCAACGGCTTCACCGCGCCGTTCCTGTTCGTCTACGCCTCGCGCGTGCGCAGCTTGGGGGAGGGCACGGCCGGTGCGGTTATGGCGGTCTTCGCGGTCGCCGCGCTCGCCGTACTTCCGTTCACAGGGAGGGTGATCGACCGGCGTGGCCCGATGCCGGTGGCCTATCTGGGTTCACTTCTCGGTGTGGTGGGGGCGCTGGGCTTCGCCGTGTCGGAGAGCGCGTCGGCCGTGCTGGCTTCGTCCGCCTTGATGGGCGCGGGGGTTGCAGTGCTCCAGCCGGCGCTGGCGACCATGATCGTGGCCTGCTCCGGTGCCGCGACCCGCTCTCGTGCCTTTGCCACTCAGTTCTTCCTGAACAACCTGGGGCTGGGAGTCGGCGGGCTGTTCGGCGGACTGATGGTGGATGAGCACCGTCCCGCCACGTTCACTCTGCTGTTCGTCATCGAGGCGGCGATGTTCGTGGTGCTGGCCGTCGTTCTCGCGACCGTCCGTCTGCCCCTCCCCCGGACGGCTCACGGCAGCAGGGCCGTACCGCAGGAGGCGGGGCCGGCTCCGAAGGCCGGTGGCGACTGGCACGCACTGATGCACGACCGGTCGATGGTGCTGCTGTGCGTGCTGGGGTTCGTCCTGTTCTTCGCCTGCTACGGGCAGTTCGAGTCGGGGCTGTCCGCCTACGCGGTGGAGGTCACACGTATATCGCCGGCGACGCTCGGCATGGCCCTGGCGGCCAACACCGCGGTGATCGTGCTCGCTCAGTACGTCGTGCTGCGAATGGTGGAGCGTCGCCGACGCAGCCGGGTCGTAGCCCTTGTCGGCGTCATATGGGCTGTGGCGTGGGTGGCTGCCGGAGCGTCGGGGCTCGTGCACGGCACGCAGGCAGTGGCCACTGCACTGATCATCGGCACGTACGCACTGTTCGGGCTGGGCGAGACGATGCTCTCGCCCACCGTGGCACCGCTGGTGGCCGACCTGGCGCCGGCCAGGCTGATGGGACAGTACAACTCGGCTTTCGCCCTGGTGAAGCAGTTGGCGCTGGCCGTCGGTCCGGCTGTCGGCGGGCTGCTCGCGGCCTCGGGCGCCTACGGGGTCTACATCGTGCTGCTGGTGGGCTGCTCGCTGGGGGTGAGCCTTCTGGCGCTGTGGCTCGGCAGGAGACTGACCGCAGTGCAGGACAGGCCGTACCGGTCGGTCGTGGTGGCGGGCCGGAGCGACTCTGCCGAAGCGTCGGGGTACGGGCGCGGCGAACCGGTGAAGGAGCACGCGGGGGCGGCCTCCGGACACTGACCCGGGCTGCCGGTTGCTGCCGCTCGACGGAGCCTTGCCGGTCCTGCTTGTCCTCTTCGACGAGGCGGGGTCGCTAGGGGGTCGGCAGGGCGAACTCGCACCACACCGATTTCCCGCCCCCGGGCGTCCTGCGCGACCCCCAGGCCGAGGCGATGGTGGCGACGATGGAGATGCCGCGGCCGGCTTCGTCCACGGGTTCTGCGCGGCGGCGGCGCGGCAGGTGCTCGTCGCCGTCGGTGACTTCCACGATCAGCCGACGGTCCGTGCGCCGCAGCCGCAGCCGCATGGGCGGGGTGCCGTGCTGCAGTGAGTTGGCGACGAGTTCGCTGGCGGCGAGGACGCCGAGGTCGTGGAGTTCCGTAGGGAAGCGCCACGAGGAGAGCACTCCTGATGCGAACGCGCGGGCGCGTGGGGCTGCTTCGGTGCCGCCGAGCAGGTCGAGGGCCGCGTTGTGGAAGAGCTCCGCGTCCGGCCCCGTACGGGCGGGGTGCTCCATGACGAGAACGGCCACGTCGTCGTCGTGTTCGGCGGTGATGCCCAGGGAGCGCAGGAGCCGGTCGCAGACGATTTCGGGGGAACCGGTGGCTCCGGCGAAGGCTCGTTCGAGGGTGAGGACTCCGGTGTCGATGTCTGCGTCGCGGCGTTCGACCAGTCCGTCGGTGTAGAGCACTGCGGACGAGCCGGGGTTGAACGGCAGGGAGCAGGAGACGTGCGACCAGCCGCCGGTGCCGAGGGGCGGTCCGGTCGGTTCGGCGGCGCGGTGGACCGCGCCGTCAGCGTCACGGACGATGATCGGCGGGTGGCCGGCGGAGGCGTAGTACAGGAGGCCCTCGTTGGGGTCGTGCACTGCGTAGACGCATGTGGCGATCTGGCTGGCGTCGATCTCGGCAGCCAGTCCGTCGAGCAGTTGCACCACCTCGTGCGGGGGGAGGTCGAGCCGGGCGTAGGCCCGCACAGCCGTACGGAGTTGGCCCATCACAGCGGCGGCGCGGACTCCCCTGCCCATGACGTCGCCGATGACGAGAGCCGTGCGGCCGGCGCCGAGGGTGATGACGTCGTACCAGTCACCGCCTACGGCGGCTTCCGTACCGCCTGGCTGGTATGTGGCGGCGACACGAAGATCGTCGGGCTGCTCGAGTTCCTGCGGCAGGAGACTGCGCTGCAGCGTGACGGCGGCCTCACGCTGACGGCGTTCGCTGGCTCGCAGCCGCTCGGCCGCCTCCACCTGGTCCGTGACGTCGGCGGCGAAGATCAGCACGCCGTTCTCACCGTCCGCGGTGATGGGTGTGCAGGTGAACGTGTAGAAGGCGTCCCGGGGTTCGCGCGTCTCGCGGGCGTTCGGCTGCTCGCGGCAGCTGCCGGCGCCCGGGACGCGCCGCGACTTGACGGTACGTGGCTTTCCGCTGCGCAGGACCTGGTCCATGAGAGGAAGCAGGCCCAGTTCGACGAGTTCGGGCAGGGCGTCGCGAGCTGCGTCGCCCTGCGTGCGGGGGCCGAAGACAGTCCTGTAGGCGTCGTTGACGTAGGCGATGCGGTGCTCAGGGCCGTGCACGACAGCGGCGAGGGCCGGAACCTGGCCCAGCAGGTCGTGCACGGAAAGGGCATCGATGCTGCGAGTCACGCGGGCGCTGGGGGACTTGCCGACTGCGCGGGCAACAGGGCTCGCTGCCGTACGGAAGGCCGCAGCGGACGGTGCCGTCCCCGTCCCCGGGTCCATCCCCGGCGCCGAGGAGGGAGCGTGCTGCCTGTCCCTGGGCGCGACGGTCGAACTGTCCGTGCCGGTAGTGCTGCAGCGGATGGCGGGATCTGGTTCTGCTGCGGCATCCGTACCGGCGAGCGCGGGGGCTGCCAGGCGCTCCGCTCGCGCTGCGGGGACCGTGCTCGTGCCGTCCCCACTCGCGCCGTCCGCGTCGCTTGTCGGCGAGCCGTCCGCGTCCTCGGCGGGGGTGCCGCCGGTCCCGGGGCGTTCGGGCGACTCGAACTCGGAGGTCTGCTGCGCCTGCGCTGCTGCCCGGGCGGCGCGGGCGGCTGAGGTGCGCCGCTGAGTGCCGGGCAGTCGGGCGCTCCAGCGCGTGAAATTCACGGTCGTCCGATTCCTCGTGTTGTCCGGAAGACAGCCTCCCGCGGGGCCGTCGTACTGCTCACTCTGTGCGGATGCGAGCCCACCCATGGTCACACGTTCCGCGGGGTGCAAGGCGGTCACATTGGATCACGCATCGTCACCCATGAGATCACCCGGCGTGCCCTCCGTGAGGCAGCCCGATCCGGCCCGAGCCGTGGCACCGTGGTCCGGCCCGGGGCTCACTCCCCGTTGCCGCGACGCCCCGCGCCGGCGGCGCTTTCGAACTCGGCACGCGGGTGTTCGAGCGATCCCAGCGAGACGATCTCGCGCTTGAACAGCCCCGCCAGCGTCCACTCGGCGAGCACGCGCACCTTTCTGTTGAACGTGGGCACGCGGCTGAGGTGGTAGACCCGGTGCATGAACCAAGCCGGGTAGCCCTTCAGCTTGCGCCCGTAGAAGTGCGCGACGCCCTTGTGCAGGCCGAGCGAGGCGACCGAGCCCGCATAAGCGTGACGGTAGTCGCTCGACGGCTCACCCCGCAGGGTGGCGGCGAGATTGTCCGCCAGCAGCCTGGCCTGACGCACCGCGTGCTGGGCGTTGGGGGCGCACACCGCCCCGCTTCGGCCCTTCTCCTCGGCGACCAGATCGGGGACGGCCGCGGCGTCCCCCGCGGACCAGGCGTGGTCGACGCCGTCGACGCGCAGTCGGGCAGTGCACTTGAGCCGGCCCCTCTCGGTCAGGGGCAGACCTGCGGCACGGAGGACGGGATGCGGTTTGACGCCTGCCGTCCACACCAGGGTGCGGGCCGGGTGGCGGGAGCCGTCACTCAATACGGCCACTCTGTTCGCGCAAGAGTCCAGACGGGTGCCGAGCCGGACGTCGACGTTGCGGGCGCGGAGTTCGCGCAGTGCGTGGCTGCCCATCTTCTCGCCGACCTCGGGGAGGATCTTCTCCGCGGCCTCGACGAGGACGAACTTCAGTTCCTCCGCACGAACGTTGTGGTAGTAGCGGCAGGCGTACCGGGCCATGTCCTCGAGCTCGGCGAGGGCCTCCACACCTGCGTAGCCGCCGCCGACGAAGACGAACGTGAGTGCCGCGTCGCGTACTTCGGGGTTGCGGGTGGACGATGCGATGTCGAGCTGTTCGAGCACGTGGTTGCGCAGCCCGATCGCTTCCTCGACCGTCTTGAATCCGATCCCGTGCTCGGCGAGTCCGGGCACAGGGAGAGTCCGTGCCACGGAGCCCGGCGCCAGAACCAGTTCGGTGTACGGAATTTCGACCGGCCCGGCGCCCTCCTCACCGGCAAGGGTCTCGACGTGGGCGACACGCCTGTCGTGGTCCACCGAGACGGCCTCACCGACGACGAGGCGGCAACCCGTCAGGACCCTCCGCAGGGGGACGACCACGTGACGGGGGGAGATGGATCCGGCCGCCGCTTCGGGGAGGAACGGCTGGTACGTCATGTAGGGCTCGGGGTTCACCACGACGATCTCGACGCCGGGCTCGCGGCCGGTGCCGGGCGTGGGAGCGGGGAGGGGGCGACCACCGGCCGGCGCGCTGTCGCCCGGGGCGTCGCCGGTACTGCGGCGGAGGCCACCCCGGTCGCTCCGTCCCACAGCGGCGTCCCTGAGCTGGTGTTTCAGCTTCCGCTGGAGGCGGAGGGCGGTGTACATGCCCACATAGCCGCCCCCGATCACGAGAATGCGCGCGGATTCCTTCTTCGCCTTCGTCACCCGTCCATGACGCACCCGCGGCAGGGGGTTTGTCCACAGGCTCAAAGAATCATGTGACTGGCGGAGGCCATCTCTCCGCTTCCCTCCGGTCCTCGTACGCACTTCCATTTTTGCAGGTCAGGGACGTGTGCCAGGGCGACTGAATGGGACGTTCCGAAAGCGGCCGGAAGGTCGGTTCTCCCTTTGCCGGGCAGCTCTGAACCCACCCCTTCTCTCTCGCCCAGCGTTTGAACTATCTTCGTGACGTCGGGGGTGCGGTGCTTGACGACCGCGGTGCCAGCAACCCCGGCCGCAACAGCGCAAGGGTCTCCGGGGGGAGACTTGATGACCGGGGGAAAAACATGCGCATTCAGGGTATTCAGGGCTCCAATTCGGTTGCTGCTGCCATGTCGGCGGTGCCTGACAACGGGAGCCAGGGGGCGGGCAGCGGCGTAAGCGGACTCGGCGCCGTGAACGCGACAGCCGGCGGTATGCACGGAGCCGGCATCGCCGACAACGCCTCAGAGACAAGCGACGTACCGCGTTCCGCTCCCTTGCGGGTGGACGCACAGCGGAATCTGGAACACGTACTGCGAGCCGCCCGCGAGGTCTTCGGAGAACTGGGCTACGGCGCCCCCATGGAGGACGTCGCCCGTCGGGCACGCGTCGGGGTGGGAACCGTCTACCGCCGATTCCCGAGCAAGGACGTACTCGTCCGCCGCATCGCGGAGGAGGAGACGGCGCGCCTCACCGAACAGGCACGGGCAGCCCTGGGCCAGGAGGACGAGCCGTGGTCCGCGCTCTCCCGCTTCCTGCGCACATCGGTGGCATCGGGCGCCGGGCGGCTGCTGCCACCCCGGATACTCCGGGCAGACGCACGGAGCGCCGACGCCTCGGGCGCGGACGGCGCGGCCCGGCTGCCGCAGCAGCGGCAGTCCGAGTACGGCCAGGAGGCAGGCTCGGGACTGAGGCTGGTGCCGGACGGTGCCGGGGCCTCGCCCTCGTCGCTCTCGTCCTCACAGCCGGGGCTTTCGCAGCCGTCGACGGAAGTGCCCGGCAGTCGGCTGGAAGCCATCGAAGAGGAGTCGGGCTGCGCGGAGTTGCTCAGCATGGTCGGCCAGTTGGTGCAACGGGCCCGCGACGCGGGTGAGTTGCGCGCCGACGTGACCGTCGGCGACGTACTGCTGGTGATAGCGACGGCTGCACCTTCGCTTCCGGATGCGGTCCAACAGGCGGCTGCGTCACGGCGGTTGCTCGACATACTCCTGGAGGGCCTCCGCCCGAGGCAGAGGGCGTAGGCCTGCGGCTCAGCGAGGGAAATGCCCTGCTCCGCAGTGGTCGCTCGCCCACTAACGCACCATCCACTTGCACGCGGGGAACTCGCGGAAACCAGCCGCGAATCCCCCTCGGACGAGTGACTGATCCGGCGCACCGATCACCGCTTGTCAACGCTGTGTCAGTCTTGCCCCGTACTTGGCTGTGACAGCGTGTGCGGGGGCCACTGCGATGGGTGCTGAGGAGCGGGACGATCCGCCGGGGCCGGTGGAATCGGGGAGTCCCGGCATACTGCGGCCTCCCCGGATTCCTTCCCAGGACGGGTCGTTGGGCCTGGACGGGGGTCGGCAGCGTCACCGGCCGCCGTCCGGGGCCGGCTCCGGGTCGGGGTCACGTGCCGGGTCGGAGTCAGGGGCCAGTTCCGGGTCCGGGCTCCATCCGCCGACGACTCCGTCGACGGAGTCGTCGGCGGATGGGCCGGAAGCGGGCAGGGGCGCGGGCACGGAAGCGCCAGATGCTCGTGCGCCGGTGCGGCCGGTCGGCAGCCTGACCGCTGCCGTGGGGCGGCCTGCGGACACGGACCTCGTCCGGAGCACTCGTGAGGGCCACGCCTCGGCGTACGACGAGCTGTACCGGCGGCATGTGAGGTCGGTCCGGCGCTACGCCCGTACCTGCTGCCGTGACTGGAAAACAGCGGAGGACCTCACCGACGAGGTCTTCGCCCGGATGCTGCAGGCAGTCCGCGACGGCAAGGGCCCGAAGACGTCGGTGCGCGCCTACCTGCTGACGTCGGTGCGGCACGTCGCGACCGCATGGGCGAGGAGTGAGCAACGGGAACAACTCGTCGAGGACTTCGCGCTGTTCGCGCAGTCCGCAAGGGACGGCGCGGGGGCTGCGGCGGAAGAAGTCCAGGACCCCGGCGCTGACGTGCAGGCCATGCACGCTGCTGAACAGACCCTCGTCGTCCAGGCGTTCAGGAATCTGTCGGCGAGGGACCAGACAGTGCTGTGGTACACGACGATCGAGGAGGGGAAGCCAAGACACGTCGCCCCTTTGCTGGGGCTGTCCGACAACGCGACAGCGGTGGCCGCGCACAGCGCACGCGAGAACCTCCGCCGGGCGTACCTGCAAGCACACGTGACCCGCTCACTCGCTTCCGGAGGGGACTGCGCCCGCTATTCGCCGCGTCTCGGCGAGTACGCGCGTGGGGGGCTACGGGCGCGTGCCAATTCGGGTATGCGCAAGCATCTCGAGCGTTGCTCGCAGTGCCGAGCTGCGGCAGCGGAGGTCATGAATCTCGATGAGCGCCTGCGGGTGCTGGTGCCCGTGGCTTTCATCGGCTGGTTCGCGTCCGGCGGTGGCACCAAGGCCTTCGGTGCGCTGCTCAGCAGTACGGGCGTCACGGGCGCTGCCGACGGAGCGGGGACGCCCGCCCGCCCGGGCGGCGGTGAGGACTCTGGGACCGACGGTTGCGACGGGAGCGACGGGTCCCGTCGACCGGGGCGATCCGGGGCGGAAGGAGGCTTTCCCGGGGCCGCCTTCGAGGGTGCGGGGTCCCGGGGACGGTTCGGGGCGGCCTTGCAGGTCGGCGCCGGCGTGGTCGCGGCGACCGTGGCCGGGGTGACGCTCGTCTTCGCTCTGGCGGACGGTGGGGAGGATCGGGCGGGGGTGGGGGTGGGGGCGGGGGCGGGGGCCCCGAAAGGGGCCGCGAGCAAGTCGTCCGACCGCGAGCCGCGACCCGGGGAGTCGGGGTCCCGAGAGCCAGCGCCCCGGCAGTCCGCAGCGCAACAACCCCGGCCTCGGGAACCCGGCGGAAAGGGCGAGGCAGAGCCCGATGCCGACGGCAAGTCCCTTGACAAGTCCGAGGGTTCGAAGGTGAAGCATGACCGGCCCGGAACTCGGCCACGTCGCCCCGGGAGTTCCCGGCCAGGTGCGGGGGACAGCGGAGACAGCGCGCACAAGCCCACCGTGTCGGCTTCGGCACCGGCGCCTCCGCCCCCGTCAGCACCGTCCTTCGCGCCCGGGGCGACGACTGCGCCCCGGGCAACGGCGACCCCCACATCCGCGCCCACGCCGACACCCACCCCCACACCCACACCCACACCCACACCCACACCCACACCCACGCCGACCATCACACCGACGATCACCTCGACCCCGACGTTCACCCCCTCACCGACTCCCCCGCGGCCCGCACCCACAGCAGGTCCCCCCGAGCCCACGCCCACGGCCCCGCCTCCGCCGGGTAGCGACTATCGGTTCAACGACCTCGGCCGGCACTCGTCCGCAGCCGGCCCCCGCACTGCGCCGACTCTGCGTCCGCTCCCCGGCAGTTGGCTCTGGCAGCGCTACAGCATGCGCACCGGCGGTACCGCTTTCGATCACGCGTGAGCGTCCGCCCGCCGTCCTCGCTCACGGTCGGCCTCAACCGCGCATGCCGTGCGCGCAAGGGCTTCGCCGGCATCGACGACGTCACTCGCCGGGCCGGTCCCGTACGGTTCTCCGCCGACGGGACGGCACGAGGCTGTGGAGGTCGCGAACCGTCCGGGGTGGCGAGCGGACTGCGCCAGGTACCGGTGTCTCTGTCGGGCGTGCAGACCGCACGTCTCGTGGTCGCCCCCGAACCGCCCGACGGCACGCTCGCCTTGGCGGACCGGGCTCGCTCCCGTTCCGAGTGCCGCTGAGCTTCGACACCGCTGAGCTTCGAGCGGCAGAGCGTTCGAGTCCGCAGAACGCCTCGCCTGCCGCTGGAAGTCTCAGGTGCCACGAACGCGGCATGCCGCTGCCCTGCCCAGCGGCAACCACCTGCCCGGGCCGAAGCCACCTGCCAGGCCGCCGTCACCCGGCCGCCTCTCTGACGGCTCGGTTTCACTCCCCGGAGCACTACGGCCAACTGGCGCCGGACGATTGCCCGTTGCTCAGTCCAGGCTCAGCCCCGGCGTCCGGGGCGGTACGGGCGTCGACTGGATGATCGAGGTGGTGGTCTGCCCGTGGAGCAGAAACCGGTCGAGGACCTCCTCGAACGTATTCAGGTCCGTGGCATGCACCTTGATCAGGAAGCAGTCCTCGCCGGTGATCCGGTGGCACTCGCTGACCTGCGTGAGGCTCCGCGCGAGTTCGACGATCTTGGGCAGCTGCCCCGGCCCCGGCCTCACCCGTACGAACGCCGCCACGGGATAGCCGAGCGCGGCCGGGTCGACGTCCAGCCGGTAGCCGCGGATGACGCCGCTCTCCTGCAACCGGCGCATTCGTTCCCGAGCGGTGGGGACGGAGATCTCTACGCGCCGGGCCAGTTCGGCCGTCGGCATCCGGGGATCGGTGTCGAGTTCGACGAGGATGGCCCGGTCCACCGCATCCAGATTCTTCATCAGTAAATCGGCACCCCACATTCAGAAGAGATCAGCAAACACTGGGCCCATCCGCTTTCCTGTCCGGCATGTCACGCACCCACGATGGTTGCGATCCTGCTGTACATGACCGACCACCGGCAACTCCCCGACGCCGCCCCCTCTCCGTCACCCACTCCGTCACTCTCTGTGTCCCCTTCTCCGTCCCCCTCCGCGCCTCTCTCCGCGACTCCCTCTGCGTCCCGCGCCCCCTCGCCGTTTCACGCCGCGCCCCCGGACCGGGCGGCACGGTTGCCCCCGTCCGCGTACTTCGTCACCAGCGCCGTCTTCCACTACCTGGGGCCGGCCTTCGCGGTTCTGCTCTTCGCCCGCCTCGACGTGCTCGGTGTCGCATGGCTGCGGATCGCCTCCGCGGCGGCCGTCTTCGCCGTCTGGCGGCGTCCGTGGCGGGTGTGGCGCTCGTCGTCGTGGCGGCAGCGCCGTCTGCTGCTGGCTCTGGGCGCTGTGCTCGGACTGATGAACAGTTCGTTCTATCTCGCCCTGGACAGACTGCCGTTGGGCACGGTCGGCGCCATCGAGTTCGCAGGTCCGGTGGTCCTCGCCGCGTTCGGTCTCCGCTCCCGGCGCAACGTGCTCGCGCTCGCCCTGGCAGTGACCGGGGTGTGGCTGCTCGCCGACGTCCATCTCGTCGGTGAACCTCTCGGACTGGCCTTCGCCTTCGGCAACTGCGTGCTGTTCGTGCTGTACGTGATCCTCGGCCACCGGCTTGCGGCGGACGGCGGCGCCTCCGGCATCGACGGCCTCGGCGCTTCGATGCTGATCGCGATGGCCGCGGTCGCGCCGGTCGGCTTCACCGATGCGGCGGCGGCGTTCACCGAGCCGGTTCTGCTCGCTTGCGCGTTCGGCGTCGGAGTCTGCTCGTCCGTCGTCCCGTATGTGTGCGATCAGCTGGCGATGGCGCGCATGGCGCGGTCGACGTTCGCGCTCATGCTTTCGCTGCTGCCGGCGACGGCGGTCGGCGTGGGTGTCCTCGTCCTGGCTCAGATCCCGACGGGGCTCGAAATCCTGGGCGTGGCCCTGGTCGTAGCAGGTGTCGCCGTCCATCGGGAACGACGACCACCGGCCACGCAGCAACATCCGGCGACGCCCGACGGACCTGGCACGCCATGACCGCCCGGCGCACACCGGGCTCGCCCTTTCCGCTCGGGCCGCCGCCCGGGCCGCCGCTCAGGCCCCCGGTCCGGCCCGCCCCCGGGCCCGCCCGTCACAGCGCCGGCCGCTGCTGTGCCGCCGGCAGCACTCCACCCGCGACGGCCCGCTGACGCGGTGCGGCCGATCCCGTCCAGCACGTGCCGCGGCGGGAGACGAGCCGCCTCAGCCACAGTTCCGTGGAGACGAGGTCCGCCAGGCCGTCGAGCGGCAGCGGCTCGCCCTGTGATGCGGCGCGGATCGCCTTGCGGACGACTCTCGCCTCCACCAGCCCTGCTTCGGCGAGGAGCGGGGCGTCGAAGAGCCGGAGGAGGTCGGCTGCCGCGTTGCGCAGTCCGGCGCGTACGGATGCGGCCTGGGCGGCGTGCGACGGCGACCCCCAGCCCGCGGGCAGGTCGTGCACGCCTGCGCCTTTCAGCACGGCACGGAGTACCGACGCCCGCGCGCCCGGCTTGACCCGCAGCGCCTCCGGCAGATCGCGGCACGCCCGTACGACCTGGTTGTCGTAGAAGGGGGCGTGGAGCCGCTGGTTGCGGATCTCGGCGGCCTGTTCGAGGACTCGGTAGTCGGCGGCCTGTCGTGCGAGGGCGGCGCGGGCGCGGCGTTCACCGGGGCGTTCGACGGTGGGCCGGTGCCGGGCCGCGGCCTCCAGGCGCGACGACACCTCGGCCAGGGCTTCGCCCGTGAGCCACCGTGCGGCGGGGCCCGGCCGGCACCAGGTGAGTGCGGCCACGGACGCTCCGACTGCGCCCTCGCTGCTGTAGCCGCCCGGCCCGCCGAAGGCGCCGAGGTCGGCAAAACCTTTCCCCTTGCCGTCGCCGCTGCCCGTGCCGTTGGGCGAACTGCGGCCCGTGCCGGTCCCGTTGTCGGTGAAGCCGCCGGTGCGCAGACGTACGGCGGTCTCCGTGATGCCGTCGCGGTACTGGGTGCGTGCGAGGCGGCGGGCCGCCCGGTAGACGGTCCACGGCACGAGCACCGACCGGCCCGGTGGTACGTCCTCGGCGCGAGCCAACGCGGCGACGGGACGCAGCAGATGACGGCGCCGGCGGTCCATGAGCAGGTCGGCGAGCCGGGCGGGGTGCGCGTCCATGACGGGGCGGGCACCGAGCCCGACGAAGTGGTCCGAGCTGCCTGCCGCCAGGCGTTGCCGGTGCCTGTCCGCGACCACGAGGGACGGGCCCGGTTCGTCGGTCAGAGGCCCTTCCAACTCGGCGTAGGGCAGGGCCTCTTCGGCTGCTGCCACGACGAGATGGTGCAGTCGCGGGTTCTCCGCCATGCTGCGGGCGCGTTCCAGTTCCGCGGCGGCGGAAGTGGCGTGGCTCGCGAGGTCGTTGAAGGTCACGGCGAGCAGCCGCTCCCCGGCCTCCGCGCCGAGGGTGCCGTGCACGGTGCCCGGCATTCCCGGCAGTCCGGAGGCGAGGAGAGCGAGGGTGCCGGAGGCGGGGCCGCCGGAGAGGTCGGCGCCGACTCCCGGTGCGGGGCCGCCGCGTGCGGCGCGGCGGTCGGCCGGTCCCATGCCGGGTACGGGGCCGGGGTCGCGGTCCTCCATGCCCGGGGCGACGTAGCCGTAGCTGCTGTCGCCGTAACCGGCGCTGTCCGCATAGGCGTTGGCGTACGGTCCGGTGCCGTACGCGCTGCCGCCGCGCGTACTGTCCGGGCCCGCGTCGTCGCCGTACGCGCGGCTGCCGTACGCGCTGCCGCCGTACGCGCGGCTCTCAGGGGCACCGCTCTCGTACGAACTCCCCCCGTACGTACGGTCGCTGTACGCGCTGCTCTCGTAGGGCCCGTCCCCGTACGCACCGCCCTGGTACGCACCGCCCTGGTACGCGCCGTTCCCGTAATCGCCGTGCGGGTGCGCCCCGTTGCCGTAGGCGGCGCCTTCGTAGCCGCCGCTCCCGCCTTCGTACACGCTCCCGCCCGCGTGGCCGTATCCGCGCGTGGCCCGGCCGTCCTGCCCCTCGCGCCGGCCCCGTCCGTCCCGCTCGTCACGTCCGGGGGATTCGTCCCACCCGTCCCGCTCGCGCTCGTGTCCTCCCGGTCCTTCCCGCCTGCCGTGAGCGTCGTGGCTCCGTCCGTACCCCTGCCCGTTCTCCGACGCGTGCCGAGGTGCCGCCAGCCGCGCCCGCACCGCCTCGACGAGCGCGTCGCGTACGGCTGCCACCGCCTTGTCCGGGTCGACGGGCGGCGGCGCCGAGACGACGAGGGAGGCGGAGGGTTCATAGCTGGTGACCTCGCGGCTGCCGCCTTCGCGGAGGATCAGCGCGTGCCCGGGCAGGACGCGCCGCACGCCCTCGTACGGCGTTCCGTCACCGAGCGCTTCGGGCGAATCGGGGCAGGCCAGCAGCGCACCGAGGTGACCGATGTCGAGTTGGGCCTCGATGAGGTCGGCGAGCGGAAGGGCTGCCGTCGCGTAGGCGGTGCCGCCGTCCCAGGGGGTGTGGAAGACGGGGCGGACACCTGCCAGGTCGGAGGTGATGGTGAGGCGGCGGCCCACGGAGGCGACGGCTGTGTAACTGCCGGGCCAGGCCGTGAGATGGCGGTAGGCGCCGCCGCGGGCGGCGGACAGCCCGAGGCGCAGCTCTTCGTCGCTGGCGCCGCAACAGCCGAACACCGCAAGGCGGTTGCCGTCGGCCTGCACGATGCGTACTTCGTCGGGACGCCAGTCGCCCACCGCCCACAGGGGGTCGGGTTCACTCCACAGAAGCTGGGCGCCGACGGGTTGCAGGGTGCCGGGGGCGATGCTGCCGCCTCCGGGTGCGGCGCTGCTCCATCCCACCAACCATCGCATCGCCGCCCGCCTCCGCTGCCTGAATGACGCTTCTAGTGAGCGTGCCGTCAGCTGCCCTGCGGCCATGTTGCCACGAGACAGGTGCACGAGAGGCGCGAAAGGGGCGCATATCTGGCCCAACGCGCTGCGTGTGTACGCGGGTTGCGCGGCTCATGCGCCCGTTCGGCGGCCTTCACCCCCGCCCTTGCGCCACCCCTCGCGCCGCCCCACGCCCCGCCCCACGCACCGCTCCTCGCCCGCCTTCGCCCGGGCGGACCGCCGACGCCGTCCCGGCCGCCGGCCGGCACCTCTCCACCACTGGTGAGGGGCATATACCGCTGGCGTCGGCTCCCGGCACCCCACAGCTGACCGATGTTATTCGGCCAAGTATGAGCCAGGGCCCCGGCGTTGACGCCGCCTCACCACCCCGCCCCGAGCCCGGCCCCGGACCCTACGCCCCGTGTTCGCCGCACGGCGGCGGCCGCCCGTACCGGCCCCTTCGTGTTCGCCGTGCAAAGCTCCCCCAACCCCCCGGATCCACACGGGAGAAGAGGAGGGCACAGAGACAGAAGTGCCGGAGGACGCGCGGAGACGACGACGGCCCGGGAGGCTTCTCCAACCTCCCGGGCCGGACCGTACCGCCCGCGGGGAACGAGGCGGCGGTTTCCCCCAGCCCACTGGTCCAGTACAGCGGGCCGACCCACGCACGGCACAGTGAACAGCCCCGTCCCGGACCGGCACAGGCGCATGCACAGGCGCACGGCCACACGCCGGGAGCACAGGCGCACTACCGTTATCCGACGTTTTTCCGCACGCGTTTTCGGCCGACTGTCATGGGCCGCACGGATGTTGGCACGTGACGGACGCACGTACACGCAGACAGTCACGAACAGAGGCGCCCGCCGTGGCGTCCAGACCGCCTTCCCGCCGGTCGTCCGGTCCTCGAGCTGCGCTCGTGCACGTACACGAATCCCGCCATCCGAGCCGGTGCCCCTTAACGGTAGGGATGCGGCGAACTACGCTAAGTCCCCAGTGCGTCCCGCGCCGTTCAGGTGCAGGGAGGCATCCCGCGCCTCTCGCGCGGGCAGGAGGTGCCTCAGATCCCGGCCGGCACCGGGACGTGAGGCGGCCGTCGGTGTGTGTCAGGGGTGTGCGCGCATGTCCAGGGAGCCACGCGGGCCGAATGAGAAACTCGGCACCGTTCTCGCCCTCGCAGGAATCAGCAACGCCGGACTCGCCCGCAGGGTCAACGACTTGGGAGCGCAACGCGGGCTGACGCTCCGCTACGACAAGACGTCGGTCGCCCGCTGGGTCTCCAAAGGCATGGTCCCGCAGGGCGCCGCCCCCCATCTCATCGCCGCGGCGATCGGCAGCAAGCTCGGACGTCCCGTCCCGCTGCACGAGATCGGTCTCGCGGACGCGGACCCGGCCCCCGAGGTCGGACTCGCCTTCCCACGGGACGTGGGCGCGGCGGTGAAGGCGGCGACGGACCTGTACCGGCTGGATCTGCACGGCGGACGGCGCGGCGGCGGCGGTATCTGGCAGTCGCTGGCGGGGTCGTTCGCGGTGAGCGCCTACGCCACACCGGCGTCGCGCTGGCTCATAACGCCGGCCGACAGCTCGGTGGCGCGCGACCCCGGGGCCGCGGCCGACAGCCCCGCCGCCGGGGGTGGTGCGGCGGACGGCGCGGCAGGCGGCCAGGGCGGCCCGGGCGAGGCGGAGGTCCCGGCCTCGCCGCTGCGCGTCGGCCACACCGACGTGGCGAAGCTCCGCGAGGCCGCGGAGGAGGCGCGCCGCTGGGACTCCAAGTACGGCGGTGGCGACTGGCGTTCGTCGATGGTGCCGGAGTGCCTGCGGGTGGACGCGGCTCCGCTGCTGCTCGGTGCGTACTCCGACGAAGTGGGACGTTCCCTGTTCGGCGCCACGTCCGAACTCACCCGCCTCGCAGGGTGGATGGCCTTCGACACGGGCCAGCAGGAGGCGGCGCAGCGCTACTACATCCAGGCGCTGCGGCTCGCCCGTGCCGCCGCGGACGTCCCCCTCGGCGGGTACGTGCTGGCTTCGATGTCGCTGCAGGCCACCTACCGCGGCTTCGCCGACGAAGGCGTCGACCTCGCGCAGGCCGCCGTCGAACGCAACCGCGGTCTGGCCACCGCCCGGACGATGAGCTTCTTCCGCCTCGTCGAGGCCCGCGCGCACGCCAAGGCCAACGACTCCCACGCGTGCGGTGCCGCGCTCTCGGACGCGGAGAGCTGGCTGGAGCGCGCCCGCGAAGGCGACGCCGACCCCTCGTGGCTCGACTTCTACTCCTACGACCGGCTCGCCGCGGACGCCGCCGAGTGCTACCGCGACCTGAAGGCCCCGCGTCAGGTGCGCCGCTTCACCGAGAAGGCGCTCTCCAAGCCGACGGAGGAGTTCGTACGTTCGCACGGGCTGCGGCTGGTCGTCTCCGCCGTCGCCGAGCTGGAGTCGGGGAACCTGGACGCCGCGTGCGCGGCCGGTGCGCGCGCCGTCGAGGTGGCCGGACGCATCTCGTCGGCGCGTACGACCGAGTACGTACGGGATCTGCTGCACCGCCTGGAGCCGTACGGGGACGAGCCGCAGGTCGTGGAGTTGCGGGAGCAGGCCCGTCCGCTGCTGGCGGCACCGGCGTGAGGCGGCCACGGGAGGCTCCGGCAGCACGGCGGACCGTGGCAGCGCTGCGGCCTGCCGCGGCGGAGCGGGCCCGGGCCGTACAGCGGACAGCGCAGGAGCTCGTCGTCGGGCCCGGCGGTGAGGCGGCGGAGCGGGCCCGGGCCGTACAGCGGACAGCGCAGGCGCTCGTCGTCGGGCCCGGCGGTGAGGCGGCGGCCACGGCCCCGCCGCGACCGGCATGAGGTGCGCGTCCCCGGCGGCCGTACGGGCGGCACCCCGCTTGACCTGCGTGACCTTCGGGACCCGCGTGACGTGCGTCGCAGCCCGTTGTCGGTGGTGAGGTCCATGATGGAGGACGTGCCCACCGATGCCGACGCCTCGGCCGACGCCCAGGCCGGTCCCGCAACCCCTTCCGCAGTCCGGTCCGCAGCCGATGCCCCCTGGACGTATGCGGCGGACGCGCGGTATGCGACACACAGCACAAGCGCCATCACGGGAAGGGCCTCACCAGTGCCGACGACTCCTGGCGGTCTCCGGCCCGGCAGCGCCGCCGAGCGGTTCGACTGCGACGTGCTGATCGTCGGCGGTGGAATCGTCGGGCTGTCCACCGCCTACGCCCTCACGCGTGCCGCGCCGGGCACCCGCGTGATCGTGCTGGAGAAGGAGCCTGGCCCGGCCCGTCACCAGACGGGCCGGAACAGCGGCGTCATCCACAGCGGCATCTACTACCCTCCGGGGTCGCTCAAGGCACGGTTCGCGGTGCGGGGCGCTGCCGAGCTCGTCGATTTCTGCGCGCAGCACGGCATCGCGCACGAGGTCACCGGCAAGCTGATCGTGGCCACGGAGCGCGAGGAGCTGCCGCGGCTGCACGCTCTCATCCAGCGCGGCAGGCAACACGGCATTCCTGTAAGGGAGTTGGGCCCCGCCCAGATCGCCGAACGCGAGCCGCACGTACGGGGCCTGGCCGCGATCCACGTCGGTACGACCGGGGTGTGCGACTTCGGCGCCGTCACGAGGCAGCTGGCGCGGCTCGCGGTGGACGGCGGCGCCGTCGTGCGGTACGGCGCGGAGGTCACGGCTGTGGACCGCCGGCCGGGGAGGGGCGTGGCCGTCCGGGTCCGCGGCAGGGACGAACGGTCCGCCTCCGCCGCCGGCGCGTCCACGGCGGCGCCGTCCGCCCGTACTCCGGTCGTACGCGCCCGCGTGATGGTCAACTGCGCGGGTCTGCACTGCGACCGGCTTGCGCAGCTGACGGGAGACGACCCGCCGGCCCGCATCGTCCCCTTCCGCGGCGAGTACTTCGAACTGGACCGCAGGCGGAAGGAGTTGGTGCGCGGCCTGGTCTACCCCGTGCCCGACCCCGCGTTCCCCTTCCTCGGCGTCCACCTCACCCGGGGCATCGACGGTGAGGTGCACATCGGGCCGAATGCCGTACCGGCGCTGGCCGTCGAGGGATACGACTGGCTCACGGTGCGCCCGCGCGAGCTGGCGGCGGTCCTCGCCCATCCCGGCACGTGGCGCGTCGCCCGGCGCCACTGGCGTTACGGGGCAGGGGAGTTGCACCGTTCCGTGTCCAAGCGCGCCTTCACCAAGGCGGTACGGCGGCTGCTGCCGGAGGTCGAGGAACGGGACCTCGTGCCGTCCCCCGCGGGTGTACGCGCCCAGGCGGTGCTGCACGACGGGACACTCGTCGACGACTTCCTCATCACCGAAGGGCAGCACGCCGTCCACGTCCTCAACGCGCCCTCCCCCGCGGCGACGGCTTCCCTGCCGATCGGCCGGGAAGTCGCAGGGCGGGCGCTGGCAGCGCTGGAGGCGCTGAGCCCGGGGGTGCGCACGAGCCGCGCCGGCCGCTGAATGACGCCTCCGGCTCGGCTCCCGCCCCGCCGACCGCGCTCACGGCCACCCCGGCAACGCCCGTAGAGTGGAAGCACTGTGTCTGAGAAACGTGCCATGTTCCCCGACGGCACCGGCCCCTCCGCAGACCCGGCCGGTTCGCACCACGAGCGGCGCATCCGCAGCTTCCAGCCCCGCCGCAGCCGCGTCACCGCTGGACAGCGTGCGGCGCTGCAACGTCTGTGGCCGCGCTGGGGCTTCGACATCGACGGGATGCGGCGGCTGGACCTGGACGAACTCTTCGCGGAGCCCGAGGAGCCGGGCCTTGAGCCGCGGGTTCCCGATCAGGTTCCCGAGCAGGGACCCGGGCGGGCTGTCCCCGCGCAGCCGGCCCGCCGGCCCGCACGTCCCGTCGTGCTGGAGATCGGTTTCGGAATGGGGGAGGCGACTGCCGAAATGGCCGCCGCCGAACCGGACACCGGCATTCTCGCCGTCGACGTGCACACCCCCGGCCAGGGCAACCTGCTGCGCCTGGCGGACGAGCGCGGACTGACCAACATCCGCGTCGGGAACGGCGATGCGATCATCCTGCTCCGCGAGATGCTCGCGCCCGATTCCCTCTCCGGCCTGCGCGTCTACTTCCCGGACCCGTGGCCGAAGAAGCGGCATCACAAACGCCGTCTGATCCAGCCGGAGTTCCTCGACCTCGTTGCGGGACCGCTCCGCTCGGGCGCGCTCGTCCACTGCGCGACCGACTGGGAGCCCTACGCCGAGCAGATGCTCGATGTCCTCTCGCGCCACCCGGCGTTCGAGAACACGCAGCTCGACGGCGGTTTCGCCCCGCGCCCCGATGTCCGCCCCCGTACCCGGTTCGAGGAAGCGGGCCTGGAGAAGGGGCACAAGGTCCGCGACCTGCTCTTCCGCCGCCGCTGACGGCGGACGCGCCGGTCACCGCGACCGGCCCCGACCGCGCCCGGCAGCCGCCGACCCGCGCCGACACCCACTGACACCCGCAGCCACGCCCGTACGGGCGGCACCGGACGGACCACGCCGAACGGGCCTCGCCCCCGGGGCGGTTGCCCACCCCGGCGACGAGGCCCGGCCTGCTGACGGGCATCCGCGGCCCGCACTCAGCGGTACGGACTCACACGGTGCCGTAGGACGTGTCGTCGATCCCCTCGACCTCGATGCGCTCCTTGCGGACCTGCCCGTGCACGGTCTCCTGTTCGACGTGCTCCTCCGTGACCAGGCGGATCCGCTCCACCGGAACGGCCTCGGTCTCCACGACCGCACGCTCGTCGTGCAGGACGACCTCGTAGGCGTCCTCGGTGATCGCCGGGCCGCTCATCGCCTCGTCCCTGTTGGCCTCGGTGATCGGTTCGCGTTCGATGCGCACCTCCTCGTGGCGCACGGGCACGGTCTGCTCGACGTCCTCGGTGACGACGTACTTGCGCAGCCGCGCACGCCCTGTCTCGTAGCGTTCGGTGCCCACGCGCAGCCGCTCCTCGGAACGCGTCATGGCGTCATGGGCACTGCCCGTTCCGGTTCCGGTTGCGCCTCGGGCGCGTTCGGTGCCGTACGGCATCGCGCCGGTGGACGTCGCTCCCGCGGCCGGGGCCGGACCCTTGTCACCGACAGCGGATCCCGCTGCCGTCGTGCCCGCCCCGGCTGCGGTCCCGGCCGCGCCGGTGCCGCCCGCCGAGGTGTCCTCACCGCGGGACGGCATGGGCTCGTCCCAGTCGAAGCCGTAGAAGTTGTACAGCTCCCGTTCCTGCTGCTCGGTGAGCCGTCCCTTCGAGACGTCCATGTGAGGGGCGTCCTTCACCTTCGTCTTGGGGACCGGCACCTCGAGGTAGTCGCCGACGACGCGGCCCTCATGGATGGGTACGAACGTCTCCTGCGTACCGAACAGGCCTGTGCGGACTGTCGCCCACTCCGGCTCTCCGGTGCGCTCGTCGAGGAAGACGTGCCGGGCCTCACCGATCTTCTTGCCGTCCGCGTCGTAGATCATGTGGTCGACCACGGCGGGAATCTGCTCCTGGGAGATCATGAAGAGCCTCCTACTCCCAATGGCGTATCGGTCCACTTCCAAGGCAAACGCGGTCTGGCGCACCCTGCACCTTCCACAGCCACATCGGCGGCCAAATTGGGCCATATGAGTGAAAATCTCCCTTCGGAGTGCCATCGGACAGCATCTCCGTCAGCGATCTTCAGCAATCCGGAACACCCGCCGCGAGCGGCCTCCCGCCTCGTTACTGTCGAGTGGTGGACGACGAGGCTTCCGGCGCGGCTGACGCGCCCACGTACGCGGACGGCACCGGTGCAGCCCGCAGGGGCGGCGCAGGCGAAGACCCGAGCACGGACAGGGCCCCGGACACGGGCACCGGCGGGAGCGGCCCCGTCACCGGCCCGCCACAGCCACCGCACCTCCGGCCGGACGCGCAGGCACAGGGCGCACCGCCTCCGCAAGCGGAGACACCGGCGCAACCGCAGAGCGGATGGCAGCCGCCGGCATACAGCCCGCAGCCCACTCAGCAGGGCACGCCCCGGCCCCAGCCCCATTCGCAGCCGCATCCGCATCCGTACGGCGGCCAGGTCGCCCCTGCCGCTGCCCACCCGCCTCCGCACGCGCATCTCGCCCCGGTGCCCGCATACGCCCAGCAGCCGCAGTTCCCGGCGATGCCCGCCTCACCGGCGGAGTGGCGCTACCACCCGCCCAAGGCCCCGTCCTGGTGGCACCGGCACCGCCGGACGCTGCGCGCGCTGGCGCTCATCACCCTGCTCGCCCTGTGCGGGCTGATCATCCTCGGTCTCGTACGGCAGCAGACCGGCACCGTCGGTCTGCTCGTCGGCCTCGGCCTGGCCGTCCTGCCCGTGCCGCTCCTCGTCTCCGCGTTCCGCTGGATAGACGGCGTGGAGCCGACACCGTGGCGCAACCATCTCTTCGCCTTCGCCTGGGGCGCTTGCGCGGCGACCCTCGTCGCGCTGCTCGCCAACAGCTTCGCGACGGACTGGCTCAACGCCTCGATCGCCGACTCGGCCGGCCAGGCCGACGCCCTGGGTGCGACCGTCATCGCCCCCGTCGTCGAGGAGACCGCCAAGGGCACGGCCGTCCTGCTGCTCTTCTGCTTCCGCCGGCGCGACTTCGACGGCGTGACCTCCGGACTCGCCCTCGCAGGCATCACCGCCACCGGCTTCGCCTTCACCGAGAACGTTCTCTACCTGGGCACAGCCTTCGGTGAGGACCAACTCCTCTCCCCCGACGGGCTGCACGAGTCCGTCACCGCCATGACGTTCTTCATACGCATCGTCCTGGCTCCCTTCGCGCACCCCCTCTTCACCGCGCTCATCGGCATCGGCTTCGGGATCATCGCCGCCGTCCCCTCCATGCGCCGCGGCCTGAAACTGCCGCTCCCCATGCTCGGGCTGCTGACGGCCGTGCTGCTGCACGCCATCTGGAACGGCTCCGCGTCCCTGCCCGACTGGACGTTCCTCGCCGTCTACGCCCTCTTCATGATCCCGGTGTTCGCCACCCTGACGTGGCTGGCCGTCTGGTCGCGGCGGCAGGAACTGCACACCGTCCGCGACACCCTTCCCGCGTACGTCGCCGCCGGCTGGTTCGGAGAGGCCGAACCGTGGGGCCTGTCCTCCATGCGGGCCCGCGCGATGGCCCGTTCGCTGGCACGCCGTACGCACGGTGCCGCCGGCGCCCGCACAGTCGCCGAATACCAGCACTTCGCCACCTCGCTCGCGCTGCTGCGCGCCCGCGCCCAGCACGGCACCCCCGCACCGGACTTCCACGCGCGGGAGCAGGAGCTCCTCCACCACCTCTGGCAGCGCCACGCACTCGCCGGACCCGCCACGACGTCGGCGGCGTGCAACCTCAACCCGCTCCTGAACGTGCGGAGTTGGGCCTCGAACCCGGGCCCGCACGGCAGCCCCGTGCACTTCCCGGCGCGCTGACACCGGCCACCACGCCCCGGGCAGGCCCGCCCGCCTGCGGGGGCGGTCCAGCCTTCCGCCGAACGAGTGCCTGACCACAATCGGCGCAATCCTGCCTCTCGGTCACATCGCCCAGCAGGACCACGCACCCGCCCCATGACGGCGCTTCACGTCACGGCAGTCGTGGCAGGCGCCGGTCCGTCCGTCGGCGCGGGCCGGTACGGGAACGGCCCGGGCGCGAGCCCAACCGACCCGGACGGCAACGGACTTCGACGAGCCGGCCCGCTGAGGCGCGGCGCGTTCCACGGGCACGGGGAGGCACGACCGCTTCCCTGCCCACGCCCGTTCGGCCGAGGATCGCCCGTACGGCGGACTGAACGAGGCGAAAAGCCCAGGTCGTGGCAGCATCGGCACCGGCCCTCCCCCAGGGCCCGCGGAGCAAGCCCTGACCCGAGCGGGAAGTGCGAATCAGACGATGCTGTCCCTGAGCGAAGCCCACCACGCGGCCCGGCGATTCCTCGAAGGTGTCTACGCGGACGACTCGATGACGATCACCCTCCGGACGGACCTCACGGAGGACTACCCGTGGGCGTGGGCGGTCCATTTCGACTCGCAGGAACACATCGACACCGGTGACCCGGCCCGGACTCCCTCGGTGAGCGTGGTCATCGTCCCCAAGAGCGGCGAGGTCCCCTACTTCCCGCCGAAGGACATGACGCCGGAGGAGTTCGCCGAGTACGCCTCGTCGATCAGACCAACGCCTGAAGTCTGACGACTCTGAAGCAGACGCAGAGTATCGACTGCAGCCATGGAGACTGAGCTCCGTCGACCTCTGGGAATTTTCTCGGCCCCATGTTCACGCGAACCGGCCGTTGCCTCGCCAGCTCGGACCCGTGCGCGGGGCGCCGTGTGCCCGCCTGCAACCGGATGGACATCGACGATGCAAGTGATGGCTGCCCGGTAACGTGAACGGAAATAGTCCATGGTGGTCTCTCGCGGAGATAACGACTGCTGCTCTCCCCTTTAAGGCATGCCTCAGCGGTTCGCCTCAGCATTTACAGGAGCTGCGAAGCCGTCGCGCGAAGCTGGTCCCGGGACGGCACATGAACCGTGCCAAAAACGGTGGCTGGCCGGAGTTCGATCTCCGCAAACTCCATTGGTGGCGTGACGTCAGCGAGCCAGCGCTCCGCGGGTATCTTTCTGCCGACGTGATCTCCTTCTCTGAACTTCTTGTTGCCCACGCGCAGACTGAGTACCTTTCGACCAGTCCACGCATCCACGCGGAACAGGGCGTCAGCCAGAGGGTGCACCCGGACGTCGACGCCCAACTCCCGTAGAGCCACCACGGTGTAGGTCTCACGCAGAAAGCTGTAATAGGCATTCCCTACCCGCCAACGCATAGCCGACCTGGCCAACGACTCCGGAACTCCATTCTCTACAACCTCCCGCACTTTCTGCCTGGCCGGCGTTCCAAGCATCTTCTGCCCCAACTCGTCTTCCTCGGTGAAACTCCGGAAGCACTGGTAAGTGGGCAGATACCCGCCCCGCTCCATGCATATGTGAAACATGTGCGTGAAAGCGAAGTCGGGGTGCCAGTTCACTATTGGTGAGACCGCTTCCCCGTCCGACCGTCGAACCTCGCCCAGTGCATGCTCGGTCTGACGGCACACGTCTTGTACGTCCTTCATCGTGAGCTCGTACACAGTGCGGGCCCTATGGTGCATTACGGCGGGCACCACCTCCTTGCGGCGGGGATCCTCTCGCCATGTGTCGTACACCTGCCGGGTGCCCGGGGACGTGCAGAACTGCAGCAGCACATCCTCTGCACTAGTCGCTTCCACCGCGCCCTCCCAGGATGCATCATCTCGCATCAACTTGCTTAGACAGCAGGCTAGTTGAGGGCTCCGACATGAACGGCGCTGCTCCTCCCCAGCGTGGACACGGAGCTTCCGTGGCGATTGAAGCAACGCAAGGGGAGGGCAGGCGTGTGCCAGGGGAGGGCGGGCTAGTGACCTGAGTCGGAGATTCGTTGGCAGTAGGCGGCGACTTTGTTGAGGATCTCGTCG